>NZ_JAPDBT010000002.1:0-449354 GCF_027705405.1 Aeromonas sp. QDB34
CATGATCAAACTCTTCAATTTAAGTTTGGTTGCCTGTTAAGGCGGCTCAATGAATTGCTGAATTAACTGCTGCAACTTTCGTTGCTTTGGTCACTTCATCAGACATTGATATCAAAAATTGTTTTTGATGCTCGATGCTGTGAGTGCCCACACAGATTGCTTGATTCAAATTGTTAAAGAGCGACGCAGCTTTTGCTGCTGCGGGAGTGGCATTCTACTCAACCGCCTTCTCGAGTCAAGCCTTATTTGCAAAGGCTTTTCGAGGCTACCGACCCGGTTGTTTGCGTTGCCGCTTGCCGTGTCGATGGGGCGCATTATAGAGAGATTGATCACGCTGGCAAGAGGGTGAATGCAATAAAATTGCAAAAAAGCGCACTTTTTTAGTTATTCATATCCAAGCACAGCTTTTATACAAACTTATCCACAGATAACGAGTAAAACAGGGAAATCCGAGTCTTCATTTCCCCTGTTTTCCATCCCCCCGCTTGAGCCAGCGCCCACATTGACTTCCTATATAGGCATAACTTCAGCCAGCCCGGCTTCTTTTACCCAGTGCGAGATCAGCTCGGCAGCCGGCCAGTCACGGCAACCGGAGACATTCTGGCCGGCCCAGAGCGGCGAACACCCAGTGTCTCCCCGCTGTTCGGCCGCACTGCGCAGCGGTGCCAGGGCGCCACTGGCATGAGGAAATGCAGGCACATCTTCGGACAGCGGGCCCAGCTCTCGCATCAGGCGATTGACGATGCCGCGGGCCGGGCGACCACTGAACAGGTTGGTCAGCGCCGTGTGTCGTCCTGCCGGCGAGTGCAGTGCCGCCCGGTGCAGGGCCGAAGTAGTGGCCTCATGGCAACAGAGAAAGGCGGTGCCCATCTGCACGGCGCTGGCGCCCAACGCCAGTGCGGCGCGAATGCCGCGGCCATCTACAATACCGCCGGCGGCGATGACCGGCAGCCTCACCGCCTCGACTATCTGTGGCAACAGGCTAAAGGTGCCCTGCTGCAGGCTGAGATCGCCCTCGAGGAAATGGCCGCGATGGCCGCCGGCCTCCAGCCCCTGGGCAATGATGGCATCGGCACCATGGTCGGCAAGCCAGCGGGCTTCAGCGACCGTGGTGGCGCTGGCCAATACCTTGGCCCCGCTGGCCTTCACCCTGGCCAGCAACTCGGACTCGGGCAGTCCGAAATGAAAACTGACCACGGCAGGTTTGAACTCGGCCACCATGGCGGCATGCTCGGTATTGAACGGGGCCCGGCTGGGAGCCGCCGTGCCGGCAGCATCACGCACGCCGTATTCGTCATAGTAAGGCGCCAACCGCTGCAACCAGCGGGCCTGGGCGGCGGGATCCGGTGCCTCCTGCCGATGACAGAAGAAGTTGATGTTGAATGGCCCCCCGCTCGCCGCCAGCCGGGTCAGCTCTTCGCGCAAGGTGGCGAGGCTCAGCATGGCTGCAGGCAATGAGCCCAGAGCGCCGGCCCGAGTCACGGCCAGTGCCAGCGCGCTGTCCTGAACACCGGCCATGGGGGCCTGAATGATGGGGTAGCGCAGCTCCAGTTCGGCAAACAGCGTCATGATGTCGCCTCTTGCCGCTCGGGAGTGATGCCACCGACCTGGCTGCGCGCCAGGGCGATGGCCCCATCGATGGCCGCCCGGGCCTGCGGGCTGTTCTGCCAGCAGGTCGAGCCCAGCATGCTGGCCACCAGTTGCACGATATGGCCGGTGTCGGCCTCGGCCAATTGCGCCAGATTGTGGTAGCCAAGCTGTTCAAGCCGCCCGATGACGGTGGGCCCCACCCCTTTCACGCCGAGCAGCAGCGCCCGCTCCTCGCCCGAAAATCCTTGCTTGCTCTTCATTGATCAGACTCCTTTCCCATACCCTCATTGCACATCAGGCCCGCGAGGGGCCTGATGAAGATAAGTGGTCAACGTACGCTGCGCAGCAGGAAGTCCGGCTGACCGCAGGAGCGCAACTCGCGCTTTTGCATCTCATCGGAACAGGTGACGGCTGCCGTCCCCTCCTTGTTGATGCAGATATAGACCTCCCGCAGGAATCGACCCCCATCGGCGCAGGCCACCGTGATGTTGTCCGGTGCCAGCCAGTCGTTGGCACTGGCCAGATCCGCCTTGAGCTGGAAACGGCTCTTGCGCAGCGGCTCGGCGGGAGACTGATAGGCAGCCGGGATCTTCACCTTCTGGCGCAGGTCGCTGGCCAGCTGATGAAAGCCGCTCTGGCTCAAGCCGGAGCAGGTGCCGTGCTTTTCCCACTCATGGCGATAGAGAAAGCGGCTGGGATAGAGGCCGGCAAACTGCTGCTCCATCGCCGGATCCAGCCGCTCGCGGCTACAGCTGCTCGGGTAGCCGCGCTGATACTGGGGCCAGAGCCCGTGCAGCACGAATCCCAGCTGGCGGGAACATTGGTCCCGGTCGGCCGGCTTGATGGCGCAATGCTCCGGTGACCAGGAGAGCGCCATGGCGTAATAGTCAAATTCGCCGGCCTCCCCTTTGGCCTGAACGGCAGAGGAGAACCAGGGGGCCAGCAGCATGCCAAGCAGCACAACAATCTTCTTCATCTTGGGTATCCAGGGTTATGCACATTATGTCGAGCGGGCCGTTTTGCCCTCGAGAACGGCCATGCTCCCATATTTTGCCCAGAGGGAACACCCTGCCGGGGCGCCGGTCCATGTCGGGGTCAGACCAGTAAAGGGTTTCCCCTCCCGGCACCGAGGCGTAAGCTGACTCTCCGGCAGGCCCGCACGTCCGGCCTGCTTCCCGTCCGCTTTCCTCTTCAACAGGATGTAACATGATCCGCAAGAATCCCTCCGGCCATCTGCCGGTCATCGACGAGTCAGCCTATATCGACAAGACAGCCATCATCTGTGGCAAGGTGATCATCAAGGAGAACGTGTTTGTCGGCCCCTATGCGGTGATCCGCGCCGACGAGGTGGATGCCAGCGGCGACATGGAGCCCATCGTCATCGGCGCCAACTCCAACATTCAGGACGGGGTCGTCATCCACTCCAAGTCCGGCGCTGCGGTCACCATCGGCGAATACACCTCCATCGCCCACCGCAGCATAGTCCACGGGCCGTGCGAAGTGGGCAACCGGGTGTTCATCGGCTTCAACAGCGTGCTGTTCAACTGCCACATCGGTGACGGCGCCGTGGTACGCCACAACTCGGTGGTGGACGGCTGCGATCTGCCGCCGGAGTTCTACGTCCCCTCCACCACCCGCATCAACCAGCAGAGCGATCTGGACCATATCCCGCGGGTGTCGGTGGATGCCGCCGAGTTCTCCGAGGACGTGGCCCACACCAACATCGATCTGGTCAAAGGGTACAAGGCGCTCTCCAACGAGTTCTGAGTCCCGCGGTTGCCAGGATCCACAACGGGCGCCCAGGCGCCCGTTGTCATGACTGTAAAGAGGGTGAAAAGGGAGCGTAAAAGCCGTTGAGCTAGCGGCCCGCCTGGCGTTTGATGGACCATCTTCCCTGGATGGAGTCATCCCCATGTCACGTTACCCCCTCGCGCTCACCCTGCTGCTTGCCAGCCTGTCGGCCCAGGCCTGCGAGCTGCCAGCCCCGCCAGCCGGTCGTCCCGATGCGCGCCCGCCGGCGTTGCCCGCCCCCCTCTATCACGCCAGCAAACTGGGCCAGGATCCTCAGGCCACGGCCCAGGCGCTGTTCAAGAACATTCCGCCGGCCGAAGCCGACAAGCGCTATGAGGTGGTGGTAAGCGTCCGCGAGCTGCCGCCCCAGCCCATTAGGATCCAACCTGCTGCCGCCGCCCCACTCAAGGGGCAGTAAGGCTCACAGCTGGACCGGCCATGAAAAGGGCGCCGCAGCGCCCTTGTCGAGATCATGACTCGAATTCCTTAACGTGCCCGCACGCAGGCGACGCCGTGAGCCTCTTGTGGCAGATCCGTGATGAGCTCGCCGCTGCCCGGATCGAGCAGGGGAACCTCCCCGTCGTCGTTGAGGGCATCGCTGCTCCAGAGCCGGCTGTAGAGCGGCCAGCCCTGCTCCGTCAGCAGTTTCAGCTCCTCACCGCGCTTATGATAGGCGGCAAACAGCGCCGTCAGCTCCCTGGCTGCCGGCAGGCGCCAATCATCGTGGCCACGTGCCACCAGCTGCTGGCAGTAGTCGCGAGCCCGTTCCTGGCTCATCACCACATAGTCATGGGGGAAGGGGTTGTAATCCCCATCTTCATCTCTGGCGCTGCCGTCGTACGCCAGCGCCAGCCGGTCCGCTTCCGCGCGAGTCAGGGGACAGACGAAGATCAGCTCGCCCGCCGCCAGCTCGGGATGACGGCAGCCCTGGTTGAAATCGGGCTGGGCATCCACCACCAGCACCGCCAGTTCCAGCATCCGCTCACCCGTGCTCACCTGCACCCGGGCAGGCCCCACCGCCAGAGCGTGGAGCACCCCATCGCCGTCGACGCTGACCCGCTCCGGCGTCATGCTGCGCCACTGCAAGGGAGCCTGCACCGGATTGCGCGTGCCATCGCTGAGCCGCAGTTCGGCCTGCAAAGCCAGCGTCTGGCCCACTTCCAGCCGGGGCGCTGTCGGCGTCACCTGCAGATCGATCACGATGGCAGGCACCGGCGCCTCGTCAGCCACCCCGCTCAATCCGAGTTCGGCGACCGTGGCCGGGGTGCGCCTCGGCTCGGCAGACACGCTGCGCAGGAACTCACCGATGGCATCCAGCTCGTCGTTGGAGAGACCTAGCGCATGCAGGTGATCGGAGGCTTGCGGGAAGAAGGGATCGTACTGCGCCACCCCGGTCGGGAAGCCCACCCCGCTGCTCCACTTGGTCACTCCGAAGTTGTACATGGCCACCACCCCCTGCACGGAACTGCCGATGCGCTGCGCCAGGATGGGGAAGACCCCGTTGTGCATATAAGGTGCGGTAAACGCCACATCCCGCAGGCTGGGGGTCTTGAAGCGCCCCATGTCCGCCTTTTGGCGGGTGTGCAGGAAGCGGCCGCGGTCCTCCAGATTGCGGCCATAGTAGGCCAGCCCCACGCTCTCGAACCGGTACTGGCTCAGCAGCGGCCCGGAGTGGCAGTTCATGCAGCGGCCATCGGTGCGATAGAGGTGCATCCCCCACAGCGCCTTGTCGCTCAGGGCCTGCCCGTCGCCTTGGACGAAGCGCTCGAAGTCGCTGTCGCGGCTGATGATGGTGCGCTCGAAGGTGGCGATCGCTTTGGCAATCCGCTCCAGGCTGATCCCCTCGTCACCGAACGCCGTGGCAAAGGCCGCCGGGTAGTCGCGGCTGGCCTGCAGACGCGCCAGCAGTTCGTCGTGATCCAGTGCCATCTCCACTGGGTTCTGGATGGGGTGCAGGGACTGCTCCTCAAGGGAACCGACCCGGCCATCCCAGAACTGGCTGCTGCTGAAGGCACTGTTGAGGATGGAGGGGGCGTTGCGGGTCCCCTTCTGCCCCTGGTGACCCACCGAGACGCTCAGCCCGTCGCTCCACCCTTTTTGCGGATCGTGGCAGCTGGCACAGCTGATGTCTTGCGCCCGGGAGAGCCGCTTGTCGAAGAACAGTTGCTGACCCAGCACCACCTTGGCCCGGCTGTAAGGGTTGTCAGCCGGGAAGGGCACCGCCGGCAGCGGCCCCAGCTCCTGCCACTCGACCCCCTCATCAAGCCTGGCCGCCGGCCATTGGGCGGCAGGGCCGGCATACCGGGCGCGCAGGGCGGCCATGTCGGGCATGCTGTCGTCACGGATGACCGAAGGGCGTACCGGATAGGGCGCCAGCGCATACCAGAGCACGCTGCCCTCCCCCTCCTCGAGCCAGCTGCCCGTGGCGGGCTGGTAAAGAGCGGGGCGGCCGGCGCCGTCCTGCAGCCAGATCCGGGTTGGTACAGCCAGGGCAAAGGTGTGTGGGTAGCGCCAACTCTGCTTGCCCGCCGCCAGCAGCCGTTCGAATTCGGCCAGGCCAGGCAGTCGCCAGTCACTGCGCCCGCAGCCAGTCGGCACCACCCCCAGCCCGGCACGGCTGGCCTGCGGCAACGCACTGCTGCCGCTGGCGTGCAGCCAATACTGGCTGCCCTTGACCCCGGCGGGGCTGCGCACATCGTGCAGGCAACGCCAGTCAGTGCCGCTCGTCAGCCGGCCCTGCTCATCAAGGCGCAGCAGGTCGGCCGTCTCCGGCTCGTCAGGCTGGCTGGGTTGAGCGGGATAGAGCAGCAGCCTCGCCGCCTCGATGGGGGCGCTGTTGCTGTGCCGATACCAGCTGCGCTCCCCCTGATCGGCACGCAGGGCCAGCAGCATCTGCCAGCTGTCCGGATAGTTGAGCTCGGCCCCCGGCTGGCGCTGGGCCAGCAACAGGGTTGCATAGTCCTGAATGAGCAGTTGCTGCTGCAGACGGATCTGTGCCAGTTGCTCCCACTCGCCCTGCTCGAGGATGCCGTCCCCATTGCGGTCGGCCAGCAGGAACAGTGCCGTCTCCTCTTCATCCAGTCGCAAGGAAGGTGCGTCAGCGCGCCGGGCCGACAGGGCCGTGGCGCCGAGATCGGCCACCCGGGCCGTCGCGGTGCGCAAAATATAGCTGCCATCGCTCCCCACCAGCTCCAGCGGCTGATCCAGCAGCAAACCGGCCGGCAGCGTCATGACCAAGGGGTGCTCCTCCCCCACCTCTCCGCTCACCGCGATGCCGGTAGCGGCCTGGCGCAGCAGCAGGGTGGCCCCCTGCCCCAGGCGGGTCGTCACATCGAGTCGCACGCTCAACTCGCTGCGAGTATGGGTCGGTACCGGCTCAATCGGCGGCTCTGTGGGTGGCGTCACCTCCGGAGGTTCCACCGGCGGCTCTACTACGGGCGGTGTCACCACCGGCACAGAGGGAACGGGCGCCTGGCTATGGTTGTCATTGCAGGCAGTAAGGATCAGCAGGCTGACCAGTAAGAGGCTGGTTTTCATCGTGCAAAGGGTGAGTGGTCTGAGGAGTCGACGATTATCCAGTCAAATGACAATAATTATCAATATCACCTTGCAAATATGTGTTTTGACAACAACCACGCGGACGCCATGACAAGAGGGCAGGCATCCGTCGATGCCTGCCCTCTTTATCTCCGTGTACCGGTCAGCCGGCGACCTCGGCTCGCGGTCAGGAGCACTTCTTCAGGCTGATATGCCAGTTGGCGCCTGATTGCACCTGATGTTTGGCGGCGAAGCTGTCCATGTTCAGCGCTACCGACACCTGCAGCAGGCTGTTGAGGTAGACCAGCGGCTGGCCTTCCGGCACATCGCCAAAGCTGCTGACATAGGGGGCCTTGCCCTCGTATTTCAGTGCATCCCCTTCGCTGATCTTGATGCAGGCGTTGTCACCCTTGTTGATCCCCGCCTTGGTCAGCAGGCTGTCGTCGATGTTGGTCCAGACGTTGCCGTACTGCACGTCCAGGATCTGAATGGTGCCCTTGAGGGTACCATCCTGCTCGGCCACTGCCGGCTGATAGGGGATCTTCACCACCTCGGCCGGCAGCTTGGGCCCCACCTGCTCATAGCTGATAGCACCGGAGGCGAGCCGGGCGCCGGTGTAGGCGTAGACGTCGCGGCCGTGGAAGGTGTAGGACTTCTCGGAGCCCTTGAGGCGGTTGGTCTTCTCGTCGATCTGGCGCACCGTGTCGATACCGAAGTGCTCCGCCACCAGGGTCAGGGTGCCGTTATCCGGGCTGACGATGTAGTGGCCGCTCTTGGTCTTGAGCACCACCGACTTGCGATCGGTGCCGACACCCGGATCCACCACGCTGACGAACACAGTGCCCTTGGGCCAGTACTGCAGAGTCTGGTAGAGGCGGTAGGAGGCTTCCCAGATGTTGTAGGCCGGGATCTCGTGGGTCAGGTCATAGAGCGGCAGGGTGCGGTCCACCCCGAAGGCGACCCCCTTCATGGCCGAGACGGCACCATCCTTGAGACCGAAGTCGGTCTGGATCACCAGCGCCTCGTTGGCGGTGGCAAGGCCGCTGGCCAGCAACAGGGCGAGCGCAAGCGCACGGGGGGCGGTACGAATATCCATATCTGAACTCCTGAAGGAAATGACAAGATAACCATCTAGACATCCAGAATGCCATCACTGCCACATATTGCAAGCCGTATTCCCCGGATGGGGGGCGCCGAAAGCCCTCGCCAGCAGGTCGCGGCGGGTGTATGGATAGGGCTGAGTCGCGACCGCTACAAGGAGATCCCATGACCCGCAACCAGACCGCCATCCTGCTCAGCCTGGGGGAGCACAGCAGCCAGCTGCAGCTGACCCGGGCCGACGGCACCCGCTTTACCCGCGACTTGGGCTTCGGCCTCGAGGCCATGACGCCGGGCCCGTTTCGCCGGGATCCACCGAGCGCGCTGGAGCTGGAGCAGGCCATCATGGTGGTGGAAGACGTGTTGATGCCGCTGGCCGCCGAGGTACCGCCCCATGAGGTGGTGACCCTGCAGGCGCCGCTGCCGCTGGCCGAGGTGCTCGGCAGTCGTGAACTGAGCCGGGAGAGCCTGGAGCAACTGTTCGGCCAGTTTGCCGCCATGGTGGAGGGCGACCCGCTGGCCGCCGCCAACCTCCCCAAGACCCGGCGCTTTGCCGCCGCCCTCTTGATCCTGCGCGAATGGATGCACCATCTGTCGGCCGAGCGGGTGGTGCTGGCCGACTGAGTCACACTAGCCTGCCCAAGACCCGGCGCTTTGCCGCAGCCCTGCTGATCCTGCGCGAATGGATGCATCATCTGCCGGCCGAGCGGGTGGTGCTGGCCGACTGAGTCACACCAGCCTGCCCAAGACCCGGCGCTTTGCCGCCGCCCTGTTGATCCTGCGCGAATGGATGCACCATCTGTCGGCCAAGCGGGTGGTGCTGGCCGACTGAGTCACGCTAGCCAGCAGCCGGCTCGAAGCGGGTGCGCCAGGCCGCCCAGGCCAGTCCCAGGCTGATCAGCACGCTGCCGACGGTGAGCAGATCCACCGCCGCCTGCACGCCAGCGCCATCGCTGACCCAGCCCAGCAGCACCGGCACCCAGTTCGCCACATAGGCGATCACGTAGAAGAGCGACACCAACCGGGCGTGGCTGGCAGCCGGCGCGATGCGGTTGACCAGGGTCGCACTGCCGACGAACACCGCGCCCTGGGCGTAACCGGCCACCAGCAAGCCGAGCACCGCCAGCCACCACGACTGGGCATGCACGGCGCCGGCAAACAGCAGCATGCAGAGCGCCAGCGCCAGGGCACCGCTTTGCAGGGTGTGACGGGCATCGAGCCGACGAGCCCAGAGCTGGCAAAGGCCGGAGAGCACCATGTAGGCCGCGATGAGATAGCCGAACAGGCCGAGATCCCGCAGCCCCAGCAGCTGGCTGGCCACCTTGGGACCGATGGCCAGCAGGCTGGCCGCCACCGCCCAGGCGGTAAACAGCGCCAGTGCACAAATAAAGAAAGCCGCCCCGGTGGCCTTGAGCCCCTCCCCCAGCGATCCCCTGCCCTGCTGCGTTACCGCAGCCGGCCCCCCTTGCTCGCGGGCGGGCCAGCTCAACGCCACCCCCGCCATGGCGCAGGCCGCCAACCCCATGATGAGCAGGAAGGGCAGTTGGGTCGGATAGCACTCCAGCTGCAGCGCCAACCCGCTGAACACCGGACCAAGCGCCAACCCGGCGGTGAAGGAGAGGGTCGCGCTGAGGGCGGCCCGCTTGCCGCCATCGCGCGGACCGAAGCGCAGCAGGGCCACGTTGGCGGCGCCGGTCAGGGCGCCGGTGCCGATCCCGGCCAGCACCCGCGCCAGCAATAGCGACCAGAAGGAGTCCGCCAGAGAGAACAGCAGGGCGCCCCCCAGTACCGCCAGCAGGGCCGGCAGGATCATGGCGCGCAGATCGCTCACCCGGCCCGCCAGATTGCCCACCCCGAACAGGGAGATCAGCACCCCGCCCGCATAGCCGCCGTAGATGAGGGTGAGGCTGACATCGCTCAGGGCCAGCGCCTGCTGATAGTGGGGATAGAGGGGGGTGGGCACGCTGCTGTTGAGCAGCGCCGACATCAGCGCCAGCGGCAGAAACAGCAGGATGGCGCCATGGGAGGTAGCCGCCGCAGAGGGGGCGGCGGCACAGAGGGATGATGACATGCAAGGCTCCGATGAGGGCGGGCAAGGCCGCTGACGAGAGGCGCCATGATAGCGCCCATCGAGGCCCCTCGACAGCGACACAAATGCATCAGCCTGCTTCAATAATGCATGTCAGTGACATCTATCTGCATGTCGGCAAGGGCACTCTCGCCTTGTGATCCCGCTGGCACTGGCTTCTAATGGGCACGCCCCGCCGGGGCACTTTGAGTGGGAGGCTCGATGATCAACTGGGACGACGCGCGGTTTTTTCTGGCATTGGCACGGCAGGGCACCCTGCGCGGCGCCGCCGGCGTACTGGGGGTCGATCAGGCCACCGTGGGGCGCCGCATCACGGCGCTGGAGCAGAACCTCGGCTCCAAACTCTTTATCCGCACCCCCAAGCTCTATGATCTCAGCCCCCTCGGCGAGGCCATGCTGGCGGATGCCAGCGCCATGGAGCAGGCCATCAAGGCCATCGAACGCAAGGCGAGCGCTGGCGATCAGAGCCTGTGTGGCGAGGTGCGCATCGCCACCACCGACACCCTGGCCCAAGCCTTCGTGTTGCCCGCCCTCACCCTGCTGCGCGAGCGCCACCCAGGGATCCGGCTCAGCCTGCAGACCGCGGTCAGCGTCAGCGACATCGCCTACCGGGAGGCCGATCTCGCCATCCGTGGGCTGCGCCCGGACAACGACGAGCTGGTGATCAAGCGTCTCACCACCATAGAGATGGGGCTCTATGCCTCTCGCGACTATCTGGCCCGTCACGGCACGCCCAAGAGCGGCCATGGCCTCAGCCAGCACGCCCTGCTGCTGTTTGCCAGGGAGCTGGTCTCCCGCCACTGGCACAGCCTGTGTGGGGAGCCGCTGCACGAGCCCAACGTGGTGCTGCAGTGCAACGCCCAGCTGCTGTTGCTGGCGGCGGCTCGCCAGGGGCTCGGCATCGCCCTGCTCTCCACCTTTCTGGCAGACAAGGAGCCGGAGCTGGTGCGCCTGCTGCCCACCCTGTGCGATCCGGTCGACATCTGGCTGGTGCTCCACCCCGACTTGCAAAAAGCCAGCCGGGTGCGCGCCGTGGTGGACGCGCTGGAGGAGGTGTTTCACTGCCGCTGAGCCGGCGGCGCCTTCTGCCCGCGGCCCCGCATCTGTTACCATGCCGGCCATCAAGACTGTTTCCAGCGCGGCGCGGCCGCGCTCATCCCGACGGGTACCCTTATGTCCATTGCCTCCTTCGCCGATCTGGCGCTCTCCCCCCGCTTGCAGCAGACCCTGGCCGAGCTTGGCTACGCCGCACCGACCCCGGTGCAGGCCAGCGCCGTCCCGGTCATTCTGGCGGGGCGCGATCTGATGGCGGGCGCCCAGACCGGCACCGGCAAGACCGCCGCCTTCGTGCTGCCGCTGCTGGAGCAGTTGCTGCAAAACCCGACGAACGATGTCCCTCGCCCCATCCGCGCCCTGGTGCTGGTGCCGACCCGCGAGCTGGCGGTGCAGGTACATGAGAGTGTCACGCGCTACGCCAAGGGCACCGACCTCACCAGCACGCTGGTCTACGGCGGGGTGAGCATCGCGGCACAGGTGGAGGCGCTGAAAGCCGGGGTGGATATCCTGATCGCCACCCCGGGCCGGCTGCTCGACCATCTGCGGCAGGGGGCGCTGAGTCTGGCGGCGCTGCGCCATCTGGTGTTTGACGAGGCGGATCGCATGCTCGACATGGGCTTTATGGACGAGATCAAGGCACTGCTGAAACAGATCCCGACCGATCGCCAGACCCTGCTGTTTTCGGCCACCTGCGATGACAACCTGTTTGCCTTGAGCAAGGTGTTGTTGCGTGACCCGGCACTTATCGAAGTGGCCCCGCGCAACACCACGGCGGCCGAGGTGGAGCAGCGGGTCTATACGGTGGATGGCGATCGCAAACTGGCGCTGGTCGAACACATGCTCAAGGTGAAGGGCTGGGCGCCGGCCCTGATCTTCAGCCGCACCCGCCAGGGGGCCGACAAGCTGGCCCAGCAGCTCGGCAAGGCCGGCATCAACGCGCTGGCCTTCCACGGTGACCTGTCACAAGGGGCGCGGGAGAAGGTGTTGCTGGAGTTTCGCGCCGGCACCCTGCAGGCGCTGGTTGCCACCGACGTGGCGGCCCGCGGCCTCGATATCACGGATCTCAACTACGTGATCAATATGGAATTCCCGTTTGTGGCGGAGGATTACGTGCACCGTATCGGCCGCACCGGTCGCGCGGGCAACAAGGGGCTCGCCATCACCTTGTTCAGCCCGGAAGATGCGCCGCTGCTGGAGAAGGTGGAGGCGGTGCTCGACACCCGCTTGCCCCAGCAGTGGTTCCCGGGCTTTGAGCCGGATCTGACCCGCTTCGAGCCCGAGCCACGCCGCAGCAGCAAGGCAGCCCAGAAGCAGCGCGCCAGAAAGCAGGCTCTGGCTGGAAAGGCCAGTCGTAGTGGGAAACGCTGACATCATCGAATAATCCAGGGGGATGGGATGGACATAGCCAAGATGTTGGCAGATGACGCGGCGATAAAGGCGCGGATGGCACAATTGGAGGAGCCGCACATACGTGCTCTCACCCAATTTGTCAGGGATCTGCGAGAAAAGATGGGCGCCGAGGCAGCCATTCCCTACTTTGACCCCTGGGATGCCGGAGTGCAGGCGGAGGTACTTTTTTTACTGGAAGCACCTGGCCCCAAGGCAAAGAATTCCGGCTTTATATCCATGAACAATTCGGATGAAACAGCCAAGAATATCTTTGAAATGACACATGCCATCGATCTAGACCGTCGACGCATTCTGCTCTGGAATACCGTCCCTTGGTATATAGGCTCGGGCCAGCGTATCCGGGCAGCCAACACAAAGGACATACGCCAAGGCATAGATTCACTGGCCCAACTGCTTGCACTACTGCCTTGCCTTCAAGCCGTAGTGCTGGTCGGCAAAAAAGCGCAGAAAGTGGAAAAACATATCAGAGCCGTTGCGCCGCAACTCAACATATTTACCAGCCCCCACCCAAGCCCCATGTTTGTGAACAGAAAGCCGGAAAATCGCAGCTTGCTACTCAATGACTGGCAACATGTCCAAAAATCATTAGCCCAGCGCTGTTAATCCCCAAATAAAAAACGCCCGACCGGGCGTTTTTTATTTGCCGGCCGGCGGCTACCCGTTACTGGCCAACACAGGCGGCAGGGCCCGCAGGATGCGCTGCTCGGCCAGGGTGGAGAGCACGAACATCACCAGATAGCCGAGACCCAGCGCCACGATAATGGCCACCACGTTGGTGGTGAAGCGAGCCACCAGGTAGTAGGCCACCACCAGCGCGACTATGCCCACCGCCCGGATCAGCAGACTCTGGGTAAAGTGGCCATGGGCCTTGATGTAGGCGAGCTGGTAACCGTTGAGCATCATGAAGATGAAGAAGAGGGAGAAGTGCAGCAGCACCGGCACGGCCCCCAGGTAATCGGCCGGGAACAGCAGCGACACCAGCGGCTTGCCCGCCAGCAGCATCACCAGAAAGAACACCAGGCTGACGATGGCACTGAGGCGAAAGATCCAGCGGCGGATAAGCCTTATCTGGCGATGATCGCCGCTGCGCAGATTGACTGCCAGTTCAGGCAGCACGAAGCGGTAGATGGGGAAGACGAACAGGGTGGTCATGTAGGTAAAAATAGGGCGCACCACCACCTGAAAATCCCCCAGCTCGTCGAGGCTGAAGTGGCGAATGGTGAGCAGTACCGTGATGTAGATCATCAGGATGCTGGCCCCCGCCTCGAGGGACGCGGTAAAGCTCTTCTTCACATAGCTGCGCATCTCGGGGCCAAGCTCGACCTTGGCCAGCGGCCGGGTGGCGATGGCCCGGCGCCGGTGCAGATACATGTAGCCGGCGATGCCAAGCGAGGAGAAGGTCAGCCCGTAGAAGAGCGAAGGAAGCGCTTCCATCCCGAGGCCAAAGTAGCAGGCCATAAACAGCAAACCGTTGGCCAGCGGCTCCAGCCAGGTGACCCGGTTGGAGATCCCGTACATCCGGTACATGGCCACCAGATTGGTGAAGTAGACCTTGAGCCCGAGCCCGAAGATGACCCCCACCAGTTGCAGATATTCGGCCCGGATATGGAGCCCGTGCTTGATGTAGGGGATCACCAGCCCCCAGGTGAGCAGCACCATGCCAATGAGGAAGTAGCGGAAGATATTGATGATGTCCCGATCGTTCCTGGTCTGGGAGTAGCTCACCACCATGGAAGAGCGAAAGCCGGTCATCAGGATCAAGGAGAGGGAGATCAGATCCACCACGCTGTTGAACAGCGCCAGATCTCCTTTGGCCACCCACTGCGCCAGCCACACCTTGAAGGCGAAGCCGATGATGATACTGGCAAGGGACGCCCACATGCCGGTGATGAAAGCCTGCTTGAGGCGGCCAAGTGAATCGGGTTGTTCGTCTTGAATTGCGTGCATCACGAAAGGCCCGCTAACTGCGTGAAGAGAGGCCCATCTTATGAAAGGGGGCCGCCCTTGAACAGCCCGAAACAGGGGGCAAGGGCGTCCCCCTGCCAGAAACGCCCGGCCGGGCGTCTCCTTTAGTGCGTCCAGCGCGTCATTCGGCTGCCGCCGCGCCGGCTTATGACTGGGGCGCGGCCTTGATCAGCGCCTCGTAGTGATCGATAAGCTCGGGGCCGTGCAGCGGCGAGTCGTGACCGCCCACCACCGTCTTGATCGGCAGCTTCATCGCCTTGAGCCGCTCAAGCGTCTGTGGATAGGCCTTCACATCGGCAAAGCTCAGGTTGCCCAGCTTCTCCTTGAGGATGCAGTTGCCATAGAGCACCTGCTCATCGGGGAAGTAGACAAAGATGCCGTCCGGGGTATGGGCCGGGCCCGCGTAGAAGGCGCGCAGCTTGCCCTCTTGCAGGGTGAAGTCGCCATCGTGCACCACGTTGGGCAACACCAGCGGCAGGTCCGGGTACTCCGGCAGCCCCTTGCGGGTAAAGGCGACGATCTCGACCCAGTCGCTCTTCATCAGATCCCGGGTCTGGCGGGTCGCCACCACCTTGGCACCGATGGACTTCCAGTAGGCGTTACCGCCCGCCCGGTCGGTGTGGTAGTTGGTGTTGATCACCTCCAGCACCGGCTTGCGGCTGACCCGTTTGATCAGCTTGTGCAGCTCTCGGGCGGTATCCGGCGTCCAGGTCGCCCCCACCACAGTCACTCCCTTGGTCCCGAAATAGACCATGGAGTTCTCTTTGACGTAGTAGTTGTCCTCCACCACATACACAGGGCCGCTCACCTGCTTGAGGGAGATCCCCGCCGCCCGCACGCTGCCACCCCAGAAACTCGCCGTCAGCACCACGGCCCCGGCCAGCCCGCACTTTATCCAACCCTTCATCATCTTGCTCCCTCACGCCAACCGGCCCCTCGCCACCCTGTGACAAGCCGGGCCCATTTATCAGTGGGCAGAAAATACGGGGGATTTGTGAAGGGAAAATGAGGTTGTGTGAAGTCTGGGTGAAGTCAGGGAAAAGTCCGGAGAAATCAGCAGGCGACATCCTGTTCGCGAACGTCCGAATACGCTTCGCTATTCGAACCTGCAACACAGATTGCGACCCCTCACCCTAACCCTCTCCCGAGGGAGAGGGGATGGTGCGAGCCAATTCCAAGCCACACATATTCACCCGCATCACCGAAGCCAACGCACAATCAGCGGAGCATATTTGCTCCCTTCTCCCCCTTGCGGGAGAAGGGCTGGGGATGAGGGGGAGGTAACAATAATCCCCATCATGTAGGGTCGATTAGCGCAGCGTAATCGTCCATTTAAAGCAAACATGGTGATGACAAAACCAGCAGAAAACCTTGGATATCAACGAACTTACGGCAATTGAGGTCGCATACGGCCCCCAAAGAAGATAATATCCACCCCGTTAATAACACTTAAAATAATATGCTTCAGTGCAATAACCAATCAGGATCTACTCCAATGTATAACCATGAAACATGTGAATATGCACAAGAACAGGAAAATCTAATCTCAAAGCTTGAATATAGAGTGTATTCAAATCCAGATTCACGCTCAGAGAACAGACAGGAATTAATGAGAGACTATGCCAGAGTGCTCTATTCATCTTCTTTTAGAAGACTCCAGGGTAAAATGCAGCTTTTAGGTATCGACTCTAATAGATTCAACAGAAACAGACTTACTCATAGTTTAGAAGTAGCTCAAATCGCTAGATCTATAGCTTTTGATTTAGGGCTTAAAAATACTGTTGTCTGTGAAACAGCTGCATTAGCCCATGACATAGGGAACCCTCCATTTGGGCATTATGGAGAAACCATTCTTAACGATCTAGCCAAGGATATAGGTGGTTATGAAGGAAATGCTCAAGCCCTTCGGATTCTTAGAACATTAGAAAAAAAGCACCATGCCCACCCAGGATTGAATTTAAATATCAGAACCCTGATGGCAGTCACTAAGTATTTCAATAGTAAATCTCAAAATCAGAAAAATTTCTATATGATGATAACTATCAGTTCATGCTAGCTGAATTGGAAAGACATAATCTAAATATAACTAAGAGCATTGACGCCCAAATAATGGATCTTGCTGATGAAATAGCCTATGCAGCGCACGACTTAGAAGACGCAATGAGCTTTGGGATGATCGGTCTAGGTGAAATATTACATGAATTCAAGATCAGCAAAGATTATAGTTCTGCATATACAAAAATGTCAGAAATTGCACAAGAAGCACAAAAGACAGCTATTGAGTCTTCACGTATGGACACCTCAGAAGAATACTCCATAGTATTAAGAAAAGAACTAACATCAATTATCGTAAACACACTATGTCGAGATATTGGCCTTGTTAATGGAGAATTGAATTATCAAGCGCATGCAGATCTTGCTGGCGGCCTTAAAAAGTTATTATTCAAGGCGATATTAAGAAAGAAAGATATTATTATTTATGAAAAGCATGGGGAAAAAATTATTAAAGGGCTTTTTCAGGTATACACTGACAATGAATTTAATAAAAACAATATGTTGCTTCCCCCCGAGCTCAGATCTATAAAAGATGATCAAAAAAGATTGGTGGTAGATCATATTTCAGGAATGATGGATAGCTTTGCAGCACAAGAATATGAGAGATTTTTTGGTAAAGGCAGTACAGAAAAACTGTTTTAATTGAAAGGTTCTGTATTACACAGCTTAAATAATTACTTGTCATTATAAAAATAAAAACCACCCGCATAACGGGTGGTTTTTTTATTCTCTCAGAATGACTCCGAGAGATTTAACTCACAACAGCAATCAAACCAACGGTGGCGTGCGTGGCGGCACCCTGCGCTTGCTACCGGTGGACTCGAAGGCCGAGGCAAAGCGCAGCAGCTTGTTGTCGTCATAGGCGCGACCGGCGAAGGTCAGGCCCACCGGCATACCGATATCGGCCATCACGCCCATGGGGACGGTGACGGTCGGCACGCCGAGGTGGCGAATGGCGAGGTTGCCGTTGGCAACCCAGATGCCGTTGCTCCAGGCGATATCGGCGGAGGCCGGATTCACATCCGCATCAGCCGGGGCGACGTCAGCGACGGTCGGGAACAGCACGGCGTCGAGCTTGAGCCCGTCCATCCAGTCCTCCAAGTCCAGCTTGCGGGTCTTTTCAAGACCGCGCAGGCCATCCGGCACCGAAGCAATCTCGTCAAAACGCTTGAGGCCGCGCTTGGCCATATTGACGTACTCGTCCATGCCCGCCGCCAGATCGCCCTCGCGGTTCGGCAAGGTGCCCGGATCGTGGGGGAAGATCTTCGGCCCATCGACATCGGCCAGCTTGTTGAGTTTGGGATCGCCGTTGGCGCGCAGGAAGTCGTCGAACGCCCAGCCGGAGAGCTCCCACAGCTCGTCGTTGAGAAACTCCGGGCTCACGATGCCGCGATTGAACACGGTCGGCGCGCCGGGTCTGTCCCCTTCGCAATTGGAGACCAGCGGGAAGTCCACTTCGATAACTTCGGCGCCCGCGGCTTCCAGCGCCTGACGGGCCTGTTCCCACAGCGCAATCACGGCCTCGCGGGTATGGATACGCTGACCAGTCGGGCCGCCAATGCCGGGGTTTTCGCTGGTGCCGGCCAGTTCATCCTTGTTGATAAACATGCGCGGCACGCCGAGGCGCTTGCCCTTGAAGGCATCGGGCTTGGCAGCCAGATCCAGATAGGAAGCCGGACGCACCTCGGAGGCCTTGGGGATCTTGACCCAGGGCTGCAAGCGCCACAGATCGCCACGGGTATCGGCATCGTCGGCCACGACCACATCCAGCACTTCCAAGAGATCGGCCATGGTGCGGGCATAGGGCACCACCACGTCCATGGTCGGAGTCAGCGGCCAGTTGCCGCGCACCGAGATGACGCCACGGGACGGGGTGTAGGCGCACAGGCCGTTGTTGGAGGCAGGACCCCGGCCGCTCGACCAGGTCTCTTCCGCCAGACCAAAGGCGGAGAAGCTGGCGGCGGTGGCAGTACCGGCGCCGTTGGAGGAGCCGGAGGCAAAAGGCGCAGTCAGGTAGTCGGCGTTGTAGGGGCTCTCGGCACGGCCATAGACGCCGCGCTGCATGCCGCCATTGGCCATCGGCGGCATATTGGTTTTACCAAGGCAGATGGCACCGGCGGCGCGCAGGCGCTCAACGGTAAAGGCATCGCGCTGGGCCACCAGATCCTTGAAGGCCGGGCTGCCGGAGGCGGCAGTCAGCCCCTTGACCAGATAGCTGTCTTTGGCGGTGTAGGGGATGCCGTCGAGCGGCCCCAGAGTTTCGCCACGGGCGCGGCGCGCATCGGACGCTTGCGCCTCTTTCAGCGCATCGGGATTGGGCACCACCAGGGCGTTGAGTTTGGTGTCGGTTTCGGGGCCGTTGTAAGCCTCGATCCGGGCCAGATAGGCCTTGACCAGTTCGAGCGCTGTGGTGCGGCCTGCTTCGAGCGCGGCACGCAACTCGGCAATGGAAACCTCGGTCACTTCGATCATGGGGATCTCCTGTAAAGGGTGACGGTTTGTCATGATGATCGCCGCATCAGCGGCGGCGCTCATCACACCATCAAGAGATAAAACCCCACGGCGTGGGGTTTTGAATGTCTACACTCTTCGACCAGCTTACTGACCTGAAGGGATTTGCTGAGTGATGCAGTGGATATTGCCACCGCCCAGCAGGATCTCGCGGGCCGGTACGCCGACCACGGTGTGCTCAGGGAAGATCTCTTCCAGAATGCGCTGGGCTTCGCCGTCGGTGGCGGCATCCAGCAGCGGGTAGACGATGCGATCGTTGGTGATGAGGAAGTTCACGTAGGAACCGGCCAGACGCCCTTCTGCCTCGCGCGGCACACCGGTACCGCTCTCGACACCGGCAGACTCTTCCTGGGTGCAGTAGAGCGGGCCCGGCTGGGGCAGCTTCCACACTTTCAGCTTGCGACCCTTGGCGTCGACCGCCGCTTCCAGCACCTTGAGGGCGGCCAGGGAGCGGGCGTACTGGGGATCGTTCTGGTCGTCGGTCCAGTGCAGGGCCACTTCACCCGGACGCACGAAGCAGCACATGTTGTCGATGTGGCCGTCGGTCTCGTCCATGTAGACGCCTTCGTCCAGCCAGATGAAACTGGTGACTCCCAGATAATCGCGCAGGTGCGCTTCGATCTGCGCTTTGCTCAGGTGCGGGTTGCGGTTTTCGTTGAGCAGGCACTCGGCGGTGGTCAGGCAGGTGCCTTCGCCGTCGACGTGGATGGAGCCCCCTTCCAAGATCAGCGGCGCATCGTAACGGGCCATGCCGTGCTGTGCCAGCATCTGGGCCGCCACTTGCTCGTCTTGATCCCAGGGGTAGTAGAGACCGCCCTTGTGACCGCCCCAGGCGTTGAAGCCCCAATCCACCCCACGGCACTCGCCGGCCGCGTTGGTGACGATGGTGGGGCCGCTGTCGCGGGCCCAGCAGTCATCGCTGTTCATCTCGACCAGGGTGACGTGGGCAGGCATGATGGCGCGAGCCTGCTCCATAAACTGAGCCGGCACCCCCATAAAGACCGGGGTGGCTTGCCCAATGGCATCCGCCACCTTGGCGAAGGTGGCTTGCGCGAAGCGACCGGCCTCACGCCAGTTGTCCGGGCGAAACGGCCAGATCATCCAGACGGCCTGCTGATGTGCCCACTCGGCGGGCATGGTGAAGCCGTCAGCGGCCGGCGTGGTGTTCATGGTCTTGATGCTCATCGCAAGGCTCCTTGCATGGATTGAGACCCCGCAGGCGTGAAAACGCGGCGCGGAGATCCTGGAAAAATAACAGTGGTCGCAGTGTAAGAAGTTGCGCTCACATCCATCAAATGAATAGGATGGATTGTCCCATAAGCCTGGCAAATAATCTTGATGAAACTGCACCAGCTCGACCTCAACCTGCTGCTCGCCTTTGACGCCCTGATGGCGCAGGGCAGCGTCACCCGCGCCGCCGAAACCCTCTTTATCAGCCAGCCCGCCATGAGCCATGCGCTCAATCGTCTGCGCACCTTCTTTGGCGATCCGCTGCTGGTGCGCACCCCGCAGGGGATGCTGCCGACCCCGCGCGCCCAGCGGCTGCATCTGGGGGTACAGCAGGCGCTGCGACTGCTGGAGCAGCAGCTCAGCGACGAGGAGGTGTTCGAACCGAGCCAGTCAAAGCGCCGCTTCGTGCTCTGCACCACGGATTACGTGGAGTGCGTGCTGATCCCGCCGCTTATCCAGCGCCTCAAACGGCTGGCGCCCGGAATCACCATCGAGATCCGCATCCTGCGCGACACCCTGCCCGAAGCCGAGCTGGCGAGCGGCGAGATAGATCTGGTGCTGGGCTTTGACGAGTACATGCAGGTGCCGGGGTATCTCGGCAAGGAGACCTGGCTCACCGAGCCGCTGGCCGGACTGGTGCGCGCCGATCTGCCGATGGCCGCTCCAGCGATCGCAGAGAGTGAGGATGACCCGGCGCTGCTGGCCGAGCGCATCAGCTTGGCGCAGCTGATCGAGATGCCCCACGTGTTCCACTCGCCCCTTGGCACCTCGGAGGCGAGCCTGGATCGCTATCTGAAGACGCTGGGGTTCAGTCGCACCATCTCGGTCAACAGCCAGAGCTATATGTCCGCCGCCGCCATCGTCAGCCAGAGCGATCACCTGCTGGTGCTGCCCAGCATGGTGGCCGAGCTGCTCGCCAGCCACTGGCCGCTGAAAAGCCTGCCGCTGCCCGAAGATGTGCCGGATTATCACCTCAACTGCGTCTGGCATCCGGTGCATGCGCAGCAACCGGCCCTGGTGTGGCTCAAGAATCTGATGAAAGAGCTGGTGAATCCTGAATAACCCGACGGCGTGTGACCTCCCCCTCATCCCCAACCCTTCTCCCGCAAGGGGAGAAGGGAGCTGATCTGTGCCACTGGCAACATGGCTGGCAGCCTGTCTGCCGGGGCGAAATACATCCATCCCACCAGCACATCGACCCATCGATTCATCAGTTCATCAGTTCATCAGTTCATCAGTTCATCAGTTCATCAGTTCATCAGTTCATCAGTTCATCAGTTCATCAGTTCATCAGTTCATCAGTTCATCAGTTCATCAGTTCATCAGTTCATCAGTTCATCAGTTCATCAGTTCATCAGTTCATCAGTTCATCAGTTCAATGTCACACCACACCACGATGGCCCCGAGATGACCAACAAAATGACAACTGTCACTCGATCTGTCCCCTCTCCCTCTGGGAGAGGGCCAGGGTGAGGGGACGCAACCCACTCAGTCACCAGACGAGAGAATGGCTATATCTAATAGGGTCGAATAGCTCTGGATAGGCACCATGAGAACCCATCCGTTTGCCAAGCGAATGAGGCGAGAAGCCACCCTTGCCGAACAGAAGCTGTGGCTGCAATTGCGCGACCGCCGTCTGGCAGGGGTGAAATTCCGTCGCCAGATGCCCATCGGGCCCTACATTGTCGATTTCATCTCTCTTGAGCAGAGGCTGATCATCGAGGTAGACGGGTCACAGCACAACGAACCGGCAGGGCGGCAATATGATGGCGCAAGAACGGCCTACCTCAATCAGCAGGGCTTTCGGGTGATCAGGGTGTGGAATAACGATGTGTTGAGTCGGATGGATGTCGTACTGGCCCATATTTGGCTCTCATTGCGCTGAGCAGAGCCCTCCCCCTCATCCCCAACCCTTCTCCCGCGAGGGGAGAAGGGAGCAAACAACCCGGCGGCGTGTGGCATCCCCAGAAACAACCATGGCTCCCGCGGGAGCCATGGTTGTTTCTGGGCGGCGCATTACGCCCTCAGGGCCGTCATCAGCTGGGTGACCACGCCGCCCAGCAGGGTGGGATCGGGGCGGCACTGGGCGAAGGTGACCAGGCCCTGAATGTTGATGAGCAAAAAGGCGGTCAGGGTCGGGATGTCGCGCCCGGCCGCCAGCTCGCCGCGCTCGAGGGCCAGGCTCAATACCGCCGCCAGATCCGCATCCAGCTCGCCATAGATGGCCTTGAGCTTCAGGTGCAGCTCTTCGTCCTGCTCCGCCAGCTCCATCAGGGTGCGGGTCACCAGACAGGTGCCGCAGAGGGCATCGTTCACCACCTGCTCGAGGTAGGCCTGCACCCCCGCCAGCGGGCTCGCGGCGGCGAAGAAGCTGCGCCGCAGGGCGCTCTTCTCCTGCACATAGTGATCGACCGCCGCCAGCAGCAGGCCGCGCTTGTTGCCAAACGCCGCGTAGAGGCTGCCCGGATGCAACCCGGTCGCCGCCACCAGCTCCTGCATGGTGGTCTTGGCGTAACCCTTGGCCCGAAATGCCTCCATGGCATTTCGCAAGACGTCGTCCCGGTTGAACTCGGCGCTGCGCATGGTTTCTCCGTTGAAAAAGCGGATTCACCGACCAGGGGCCGGCGAGGGGAAATAAGAGGGCGGCAAGTTTACCCCAGCGGGACCGCAACACCAACCCATGTTGAATGCTCGTTCAAAAAAGACTTGCACACAAAACAAAAAACGTCTTGAATGCACGTTCAAGAATCACTCCCTCAGGACAGACGATCATGAATACCCTGTTTCAGCCCTATCGCCTCAACGATACCCTCACCCTCGCCAACCGTTTCATGATGGCTCCCCTCACCCGCTGCATGGCAGGTCCGGGCCTGGTGCCCACCGAGCAGATGGCCGCCTATTACGCGCGCCGCGCCGACATCGGCCTCATCATCTCCGAAGCCACCATTATCCGGCCGGACGGTCAGGGCTACCCCAATACCCCGGGGCTCTACAGCGCCGAGCAGATCGCCGGCTGGAAGAAAGTGACCGGCGCCGTGCATGCCAACGGCGGCAAGATCTTCGCCCAGCTGTGGCACGTGGGTCGTCTCTCCCACCCCTTCTTCCACCACGCCGAAGTGTTGGCCCCCTCTGCCGTTGCCCACGAGGGCACTGTGCCCCGCATGCGCGAACTGGTCTATCAGGTGCCGCGCGCCCTGACCGAGAGCGAAATCGCCCAGCTGGTCGAGGATTACGCCCAGGCCGCCGCCAACGCCATCGAAGCGGGCTTTGACGGGGTGGAGATCCACGGTGCCAACGGCTACCTCATCGATCAGTTCCTGCACCACGCCAGCAACCTGCGCACCGACAACTACGGTGGCAGCCCGGAAAATATGAGCCGCTTCGCGCTGGAGGTAGTGGATGCCATCAATGCCCGCATCGGCGCGGATCGGGTGGGCCTGCGCCTCTCCCCCGGTGCCTATGTGCACCTCGAAGGGGATGCGCGGGATCGCGCCGTGTTCGACCACCTGCTGGCCGAGCTGAACCAGCGCAACCTGGCCTATGTGCATCTGGGCATCTTCGATGACAGCCTCACCTTCGACTACCTGGACGGCCGCGCCTCCGACTACCTGCGCGCCCGCTACGAGGGTCATCTGGTGGGGGTGGGCAACTACAGCGCCGAGACCGCAGCCGAGGCCATCAAGGCCGACCGCTTCGACCTCGTCGCCATCGGTCGCCCGCTCATCGCCAACCCGGACTACCTCGCCAAAGTGAAACAGGGCGATGCCCTGGTTCCCTATGCCGACACCATGCTGGCCGAGCTGGTCTAACGCTCGCCGGCACCTTGCCTGGCCAAGGATGGGATCCGCGCCCTCGCGCGGGTTTCCAATGTTTGGGCCCCCTCCCGGGCCCTTTTTTGTGTCCGCTCATCATGTCCGCCGATTTCACGACCCTCACCAGCGCAATAAAAAAGTTGCTAGTAACAACTAGTTGGCTATATTGGTTGTTGATGACAACCAAATAGGAAGCCCTGATATGGATCCCCGCCCCCTGCGCGCCCTGTCGCGCGATCTGGTACGCGAACTCGGCATGCTCTCCCAGCAGTGCGGTGAACTGGCGCTCAGCCCGCTCGAAGCCCATCTGCTGATCGAGCTGGAGAGCGGCCCCGCCACCAACCAGCAACTGGCCGAGCGGCTGCGCATCGACAAGTCCAACGCCAGCCGCCCGCTGGCCCGTCTGGCCGAGCGCGAGCTCATCAGCTGGCACCCCCATCCGTCCGATGGTCGCAGCAAGGAGGCGCGCCTCACCATCGCCGGCCAGGCCCAGCTGCTGGATCTGCATCAGGAGATGGACAGCGCCATGGAAGAGACCCTGGCCCAGCTCACCCTTGCCGAGCGTGAGCAGCTGTGGACCGGTCTGCGCCTCTATCGCAGCGCCCTCTCCCGCGCCCGTCGCCAGCAGGGTTACCGCATCCGTCCCATCACAGCCGCCGACAACCCCCATATCGCCGCCGTGATCCGTGCCGTCTCCGCCGAATACGGGCTCACCGCCGACAAGGGCTACGGGGTGGCCGACCCCAATCTGGATCGGCTGCATGAGACCTATCAGGGCGCGCAGAGCCGCTACTGGGTGATAGAGGGGCCGGACGGCACCATTCTCGGCGGGGGCGGCATAGCGCCGCTGGCGGGGGAAGAGGGGCAAGTCTGCGAGCTGCAGAAGATGTACTTCATGCCCTCCCTGCGCGGGCTGGGGCTGGGACGCCGGCTGGTGCTGCAGGCGCTGGACGAGGCGCGCGCGCTCGGTTATCAGCGCTGCTACCTGGAGACCACCGCCGTGCTGCGCGAGGCCACCGCGCTCTACGAATCCCTGGGCTTCGAACACCTGCCGGGCCCGCTTGGCTGCACCGGCCACGATGCCTGCGAGATCTGCATGGTGCTGACGCTTGGCGCCGACGATGGCCAGCGACCGGCCTGAGCGATCAGCTCAGGATGAAAAAGGGCGGCACCGATGCCGCCCTTTTGTTTGGCTGCCGCTCAGAGCTGGGCGGCGGGCGGCACGAAACGCAGTGCCACCCCGAGCCGGTTCCAGCTGTTGATGGTGGCCACCGTCACCGACAGCTGCACTATCTGGGCCTCGCTGAAGTGCTCGCGCAGCTCGTCATAGAGTGCGTCGGGCACACCGTCCGGCGGCAGCCGGGTCAGACTCTCGGTCCAGGCCAGGGCCGCCCGCTCCTGGGCGCTGAACACGGTGGCATCGCGCCAGGCCGCCAGCTGATCCAGCTTGGCCTGCCCCACCCCGCTGCGACGGGCGATGTTCAGGTGATATTGCAGGCAGAAGCTGCAGCCGTTGAGCTGGGAGGCGCACAGCTTCACCAGCTCGCTCAGGCTCTTGTCGAGGCCGGCTTCGTCCACCGCCTTGCCGGCGGCGATCAGGGCGTCGTGAGCCGCCGGCAGCAGCTGGCGAAAGTCGGGGTAATCGATGCGGGTGCTCATTCTGGTGTTCTCCTTGGGCATGATTTAATATTAGGGCACGAACAACATATCAGCACCCTGACATGATAAACAAGCCCCCCTTGAGTACAGAGCTGCCCATCCCCCTGCCCGCCCCCGGCGAGGGCAAGCGCGGCGAAGCGGGCCACCTCGGCTATCTGCTGCGCCAGGCCGCGGCTGCCCAGCGCCTGCGCATGGAGCAGGCGCTGGCGGACCTGCCCATCACGGCGCCCCAATTTGCCCTGCTCACCATGCTGGATGCCTACCCCGGCAGCTCCAACGCCGAGCTCGCCCGCCTCACCCTGCTCACTCCCCAGACGGTGAGCCCCATGGTGACCAGCCTAGAGCGCAGCGGCCTGTTGGCCCGCACCCCTCACCTTCAGCATGGCCGCATCCAGCAGCTCAGTCTGAGCCCGGCGGGCGCCGCGCTGCTGGCCGAGGCCAAGGCCAGAGTCGCCCGGCTGGAGCAGGAGCTGGCCGCCCCGCTGGCCGAGGAGGAGTTGCTGCTCGTCAAACGCTGGCTGGCGAACCTCGCCAGCGGCATGGAGGGCGAGGCCTGACGCCAACCGGTGTTAGCGGGCGGGGTTTGCAGTCAGGCCAAGGCAGACAGGGGCGCTGGGCGCTTTTCAGGTGGGGAAGTAGAACCAGGCCGTCTTGATCAGGCCCGCTTCCACTTCGAAGACGGCCATGCTCTCCAGCGGCTCGGGGGAGAGGCCATAGATCAACTCGTGATCAAACACCTTGTTGCCGATGACGGTTCTCGACAGCAGCTCGGCCCTGAGCAGCGGGTTATTGAATCTGTGCTCGGCATAGAAGGCTCTGAGCGCCCCCTTGCCCACTGTGCTCGGGCTCTCCGTCGGCATCCGGTATCCCTTGAACGCCTCGCAGAAGCAGGCCAGGAAGGCCTCGAGATCGTGGGCGTTGTAAGCTTGAAATTGTGCCTCGACGGGCAGTTCGACCGACATGCATCACTCCCTGAATCATGTAACAGCCTCCTTTATAGGGGGCATTGCCCCCCCTTGTCGACGGGTGATGGCAGCTCAGCCCCCATCTGCGCCTTGATCGCCATGCAAAAAAAGACCCCGCCTGGGCGGGGTCTTTTTTTATCTTGTCTGCCTAGCGGGCAAGCACTTATCAGTGCTCGCGGGTCTGGCGGAACTGGACGTCAGGGTGACGCTCCTGGGCCAGACGCAGGTTGACCATGGTCGGTGCGATGTAGGTGAGGTTGTCACCGCCATCGAGGGCCAGGTTGACCTCGTTCTTGCGCTTGAACTCTTCGAACTTCTTGACGTCGGTCCCTTCCACCCAGCGGGCGGTGGAGACGTTGACCGCCTCGTACAGCGCTTCGACGTTGTATTCGCTCTTGAGGCGCGATACCACCACGTCGAACTGCAGCACACCGACCGCACCCACGATCAGATCGTTGCTGATGAGCGGACGGAACACCTGCACCGCGCCCTCTTCGGAGAGCTGCACCAGCCCCTTGAGCAGCTGTTTCTGCTTGAGCGGGTCGCGCAGGCGGATGCGGCGGAACAGTTCCGGCGCAAAGTTCGGGATACCGGTGAACTTGAGATCTTCACCCTGGGTGAATGTGTCGCCGATCTGGATGGTACCGTGGTTGTGCAGACCTATGATGTCGCCGGCGAAGGCGTCTTCCGCCTGCTCACGGTCACCGGCCATGAAGGTCACGGCGTCGGAGATGTTCACGTCCTTGCCGATGCGCACGTGGCGCATCTTCATGCCCTTGGAGTAGGTGCCTGACACGATGCGCATAAAGGCGATGCGGTCGCGGTGTTTCGGATCCATGTTCGCCTGGATCTTGAACACGAAGCCGGAGAACTTCTCCTCGGTGGCGGCCACTTCACGGCTCTCGGCCTTGCGCGGCATGGGCGACGGTGCCCAGTCGGTCAGGCCGTCCAGCATGTGGTCGACACCGAAGTTACCCAGTGCGGTACCGAAGAAGACCGGGGTCATCTCGCCGGCGATGAAGGCATCGTGATCGAACTCGGGAGAGGCGCCCTGCACCAGCTCCAGCTCGCCGCGCAATTGGGCCGCCAGATCTTCGCCGATGGCGGCATCCAGCTCGGGGTTGTTCAACCCCTTGACCACCCGCTTCTCCTGGATGGTGTGGCCCTGACCGCTCTGATAGAGATAGGTCTCGTCCTTGTAGAGGTGGTAGACCCCCTTGAAGGATTTGCCACAGCCGATGGGCCAGGTAATGGGGGCGCACATGATGTTGAGCTCGCGCTCCACCTCGTCCATGACCTCCATCGGATCGCGCACTTCGCGGTCCAGCTTGTTCATGAAGGTGAGGATGGGGGTGTCACGCAGCCGGGTCACTTCCATCAGCTTGCGGGTCCGGTCTTCAACACCCTTGGCGGCATCGATGACCATCAGGCAGCAGTCGACCGCGGTCAGGGTACGGTAGGTATCTTCGGAGAAGTCCTCGTGACCCGGGGTGTCGAGCAGGTTGACCAGACAATCGGCATAGGGGAACTGCATCACCGAGGTAGTGATGGAGATACCACGCTGCTTCTCCATCTCCATCCAGTCGGATTTGGCGTGCTGGCCTGAGCCACGGCCCTTGACGGTACCGGCGCGCTGAATGGCCTGTCCGAACAGCAGGACTTTTTCGGTGATGGTGGTTTTACCCGCATCCGGGTGCGAGATGATCGCAAAAGTGCGTCTCTTGGAGACTTCACTCAGAAATTCAGCTGACATAATTCAACGTTCTTCTATTGGGCGGCGGCCTTAAGCCACCGTGGGATAATTCCGGAGTGCCGCATTGACTCACGGTCCGGCATGGATACGCAACGAGCCACACCAAGCAGGCATCAGACCAACCGGTGGAGAGAGGAAGAGGGTTGCGTTACATGGGTCTTCTCACCTGAGCCAAAGCAAAATTGCGCGACATTATACCCGCGCGAGTGAAAAATACCCAGCCCGGCTTTGCAGACGAGCAGGGGAGCCTGCACCCCCTACTCGGCCCGCATCACCTGGTTGCGGCCCGCCTGCTTGGCCCGGTACATGGCCTCGTCGGCCCGCTGCACCAGATCGCCGAAGCTCTCGTCGAGGGGGCTGTACTGGGCACAGCCGATGCTAACGTGCACCGGCAGCCCCTCCGGCATCCCGTCGATGCGCAGCTGCGCGACCCGATGACGGATCCGCTCCGCCACCTCGACCGCCTCGTCGAGGCTGGTGTCGGGCAGCAGCACCAGAAACTCCTCGCCACCGTTGCGCCCCACCCGATCGAGGGAGCGCAGCTGGGCGGCGACACAGCTGGCTACCTCGGCCAGCACCTTGTCCCCCATGTGGTGGCCCAGAGTGTCGTTGACCTGCTTGAAGTGATCGATGTCGAGCTGCAGCACCGACAAGGCCCGGCCATGCTCTCGCGCCTGCTTGAACCAGGCCTGCCCCTTGGCCTGGATCTGGCGGCGGTTGTGCAGCCCGGTCAGGTCGTCGGTCATGGCGAGCCGGCGCATCTTGCGGGAACGGTTGAACTGATGCAGCGCCAGCATGCCCATCACCAGCAGCAACAGAATGACCACCGCATATTGCCAGTGGCGCCGCTCCTGCAGCTGCTTGAGCTTGGCCTCCTGCAGCAGCTGCTTGGTCTTGAGGGCCTGGTTCTCCAGCTCCTTGCGGGCCAGATCGAACTCGAAGCGCATCTGCAACGAACGCTGCTCCCTGAGCACCCGCTCCAGAGAGTGCTTGGTCTCGACGTACTTTTTGAGGCTGGCCAGCGCCCCGTTGATCTGGCCCTGCTGCTCCAGGATCCGGGCCCGCACCTCGTAGACCCGCGCCAAGAAGCGCTGGTTCTTCTCCTTGACGAAGATGGGCTCGGCCTGGGCCAGGTAGT
Source organism: Aeromonas sp. QDB34 (assembly GCF_027705405.1). Classification (NCBI taxonomy): domain Bacteria; kingdom Pseudomonadati; phylum Pseudomonadota; class Gammaproteobacteria; order Aeromonadales; family Aeromonadaceae; genus Aeromonas; species Aeromonas sp. QDB34. The sequence continues at coordinate 29,660 of NZ_JAPDBT010000002.1, forward strand.
AGAGCGCCTTGGTCGGGTTGCTCTGCGCCGCTTCCGCCATCCCCATCACCAGTTGCCAGTGGCCCAGGGTCACGCTGTCGGAGCTCTCGCCACTGCGCAGGATGGCATCCGCCTGCTGCAGCTTGCTCACCGCTTCGGTCACCTTGTTCTGGTTGAGCAGGATGGTAGCGATCTCGATCTGGATCCAGGCCAGCAGCCCCTCCTTCTGCTGGGAGCGGTAGAGCTGCTCGGCCTGGATCATCAACGGCAGGGCCCGCTCATACTCCCCCATCTCGGCATAGAGCAGCCCCTGCTGGGAGCGGATGTCCACCAGCCGCTCCTGATCCCCCAGGGTGCCATAGTCGTGCTCCAGCTCCTTGAAATAGCCCTCGGCCCGCTCGTAGAGCCCCATCCGCCGGTAGGCGTTGGCGATCTGGGCCAGCACCTCCCGCGCCTTGCCATCCTGCCCCAGCGACTCGAAGCGCTTGTGCGCCTCGATAAGCTCCATCAGCCCCTCCGCCAGCTCCCCCTGATAGGCGTACATGTCGCCGCGAAAGCTGAGGATGTCGGCCTCCTGCAGCCGATCGCCGAGCCGGCGGGCCAGCACCAGCGCCTGCTGATAGTCGGCCTTGGCCTGGTCCATGTTGCCGAGCAGCTGCTGGTGAAAGCCGCGACAGGTGAGCAGGCCAGTCTCGGTGATCCTGTCCTTGCGGGCCCGGGCGATGGCCAGCTCTTGATCGGCAAAGGCCACCACGGCGCGATACTCGCTGTCCCACTCGGCGGGCATGGCCCAGCACTGCAGGCGCACGATGCGCCCCTGCACGTCGAGGGGATACTCATCCTTGCTCGCCACCAGCGCGGCGATGCGCAGCCGGAATATGCGGTCGGGCTGGAAGCCCTCTTCCAGCAGCTGCAGTTCGCGGGAGAGCTGGGGTTCCGTCAGCGGCGCCCGGGCCGCCCAGGCGAGGGGCGTGCACAATCCCGTCAGCAGGATCAGGGTCATGATGCGTTTCATGCCGGTTCGGTTTCCCCTCTGGTGGTGCAGCTAGGCAGGTGTGTTCACTATGACCATCATATCCTGCCTTGTTCAAGCACACAGCCACCAGGGAGAAAGAGAGAAAATCAGCCAGATCTGGCGGGCTCTCACACTGACCCCTCGTGCCTCTTTACAGATGGAAAATCAGCATCGACTATAAGCGCCATCCACTACAGGGAAGCGCGGGTTGATGACATACCAGGAGCTGCAGGCGGCCTACGACAAGCTGCTGCAGGAGAACGAACGGCTCAAGCGGGTCGCCGACGATGCGCGGGAGAAACTGGAAGCCGCCATGGACGGCACCGGTCTGTGCATCTGGCAGAACCATGTGCCCACCGGCAAGCTCATCATCTTCAACCGTCGCTGGGGCGCCATGCTCGGCTACCAGCCCAAGGAGCTGTCGGCCCACTTCGACGTCTGGCGCGAGCACCTGCACCCGGAAGACAGGGAGCGGGTGCTGCAGGCCTTCTTCGATCACCTGAGCGGCAAGAGCCCGTTTTATCAGGTGATGCACCGGATGATCGCCAAGGACGGCAAGACCACCTGGGTGCTGGACCGGGGCCGGGTGGTGGAGCGGGACGCACAGGGCAATCCCATCCGGGTGATGGGCACCCACATCGACATCACCCACGAGAAGGAGTACGAGCAGCAGCTGGCCCAGCTCGCCCACCGGGATCCCCTCACCGGCCTGCTCAACCGCACCGCGCTGCAGCGCCAGTTCCCGCAGGAGTACCAGGCGATCTGCTTCATCGATCTAGACGACTTCAAGCAGGTCAACGACAACCTGGGCCATCGCGCCGGCGACGAGCTGCTGATCGCCCTCACCCGCCGGCTGCGCGACTGCTGCGAGGAGGGGGTGAAGATAGGCCGGCTCGGCGGCGACGAATTCGTGCTGCTGCTGCCCTGGACCAGCGACGATCCCCGCACCAGCCACCTGGCCCGCCAGTGCATCAACACCATCTCCACCCCGTTCGAGCTGCCCAACGGCGACGCCTCGGTGGGATTGAGCATGGGGATTGCGGCGATCCGGCCGCAGGATGATTTCAGTACGGCGCTGGCCCGGGCCGACCAGGCCATGTATCGGGTCAAGCGCAGCGGCAAGCAGGGTTTTTACGTCTCCCAGCCGAGCGGCCAGCCGCTGCTGGATCAGGAGCAGGTCAACGAACGGGGACTCGGCCACCAGCCTCGCTGCTGACGGCCAGGCTCAGCTGCGCTGCCAGCGCCGCAGCAGACGCCCGCGCAGGCCGCAATCGAGCAGCCAGCTGTTGTCGAACACCCGCAGCAGCGCCGGTTTGGCGTGGCGGGACATGGCCACCGCGTGAAAGCGGGTCTGCTGCTTGCGCTGGCGGTTCATCCGCTCCAGCAGGCTGTGGGGCAGGCTCTGGGCGATGAAGTCGGAGACCACCAGCACGTCCGCCTTGGCAAAGGCGGGGTCATCCAGCTTGATCAAGGCCTTCTCGAGGCAGGGCACCAGATCGGTACCGCCGTGAAAACTCATGGAGAGGAAGCGCTCCGCCTTGTCGAGCCCGGTGTCGGCGGTGATCTCCAGGGTCGCCACCTCGGTGGAGAAGAGCATCAGGTAGCAGCCCCGCTTCTCGTCCATCGCCACCTTGAGCAGCGCCAGAAACAGAGCCTTGGCACACTCCTCCGGGTATCCCCCCATGGAGCCAGAAGTATCGATGCAGACGATGAAGGGCCCCCGCTGCTGCAACTGCCGCCCGCCGAGTTCCGGGGTGCGCAGCATGATGCGCTGGCGCGGCAGGGTGCCACGCGACTGGTAGCTGAGCAGGCGCCGCTCCAGATAGCGGCGGTAGAACTCCAGCTCCAGCTCCGGCAGCGCCAGCATCACCGCCTCGCTCGGCAACAGCCGCATCAGATCGCTGGCCGGATGAATGCCCACCAGATCGTCCGGCACGTCGTCGGTCTGCACCTCCTCCAGCTCGTGCACCTGCACCGGCGGCACCGGCGAATCGTTGGCCCGGTTGTCCTGCTGGCTGCGCCCCAGCAGGTTGGCGATCTCCGCCAGCAACGGCTCGCGCTGCAGCATGCGGGCGTACTGCTTGACCAGCACCAGGCTGCGCTTGTGCCAGCTGCCCTGTGCCAGATCCCACAGCCCGCCGGCGGAGATCTGGTTGGGATCGAGCGCATCGGCCAGGGTACGGCTCGCCAGCAGCTGATCTTCTATCTCCTGGCGCTGCTTCTCCCGCTCCGCCTCGGCGATCTGCTGCTGCAGCTGCAGCAGGCTGCCCACCAGGCTGGTGCGCCACTTCTCGATCAGCAGCTGGCGCTGGCTGTCGGTGGGATGGGCCATCAGCTGGCGCACCAGGCTGCGCGCCTCGCCGGCGAAGGGACTGTACTGCTCCAGCCCGTCCAGCAGGGCCGACAGGCGCCCCATCAGCTCGGCCAGCGGCAACCCCTTGTGGGCCTGATAGAGGCGATACTCCTGCTCCAGCGCCACCGGTACCGGCTTGTGGCGCATCTCCTCCCCCAGCTGTTCGCTCCAGCGGCGGATGCGCTTTTGCAACAATTTGCCCTGCAACGGGGAACGCTTGATGAACTCGGAGATCTTGGGGGTGGAGGCCAGCAGCAGCGCCATCTCGCCCGCCAGCTCCCCTTCACCGATGAGCAGCCCCAGATCCATCATGCCGATCTCAAGCATGGCGACCTCCGCCGACCAGGCTCACCACAGTCCCTTTCGCGCTCGCCATGGTTCAGGCGTCCAGCTGCGGCAGCCGGTCGTGCCAGTGGCTGAGGTCGGCGCGCAGCTGGTCCAGATCCCGGTTCAGCACGAAGAAGCTGTCCTCCACCTGCTGCAGCCAGTGGCGACCGATGAAGAGGTGCTGCTGATGACGTTCGAACAGGTTGCGCTGGCGCTTGAGCTCCTGCGCCAGCACGCCGGCCTCTGCCAGCAGACCGGTCAGGGCGGCCTGCCAGGGGGCGATCACCACCTCGGGGATGGGGTTGCGCTCCACCAGCACCAGGGGGATCTGCTGGCGCTGCAAGTCCAGCACGTGCAGGCGCAGTTCGTCGTCCAGCACCAGCTCGTAGTGGCCCTCCTTGGGGTTGCCGAGCGGCCAACCCACCAGCGCCTCGCCGGTGGGATGCCAGTGGGAGAGCAGGGTGCGGTCGAATACCAGCGTCTCCACCAGCCGCTCCGGATCGTCGCCATCCAGCGCCGCCGGGGTGAGCAGGTGGAAGTGCGCCAGCTTGCCGAACGGGCGGGCGTTGGCCAGCGGGATCTGGATGCCGCGGGCGCGGCGCCCGAACCACTGCTGGCGCTTTCTGGCCTTGCAGCACAGGCGCTGAGCCACGCTCTGTTTGAGCTGCTTGAACTGCTCCCGCAGCCCCATCAGCTGACGGGTCATGGCCAGTTGCTGATAGCCGTAGAGGCGGGAGAACTCGGTCATCATCTCCAGCAGAGCGGTGCGCGAGGCCTCGTCATGCCAGAGGCAATCCTTGAACAGCAGCAGATCGAGCGGGGCCACCTCGTCGCGACCGTTGAAAAAGGCGCTCGCCTTGATGAGCCTGACGGCCTTCTTCCAACGCCGATCCGACACGTAGCAGCTGTGAGCCAGCTGGCTGTCGAGCTGCTGACGCAGCTGATAGATGAGCTCGAAGCAGTCGTCCGGCAACCGGATCCGATCGATCTGCTCCTGCCACTCCAGGTACTCCTCACCGTGGATCTGCACCGAGGGCGGCAGATTCTGGTGGGATTGGCCGTCGCTGGCCAGCATGGCCTGGAAGTTGGCCTTCTCCTGCACCCGGTCCATCCAGATCCGCACCAGCATGCGGTCGTAGAGTGCCTCCAGCCCGCTGTCGGGGGCCGGCAGCTCGTTGGAGGCGGTCACCAGCAGCCGCATGGGGATGGGGTGCTGGCTGTCGCCGTTGCGAAACTGCCGCTCGTTGATGGCAGTGAGCAGGGTGTTGAGGATGGCGGGGCCTGCCTTCCAGATCTCGTCGAGGAACACCACCTCGGCCTCCGGCAGGTAGCCGGCAGTGAGCCGCAGATACTTGCCATCCTCCTTCAGCGCCTGAATGGAGAGGGGGCCGAACACCTCCTCCGGCGTGCTGAAGCGGGTCATCAGGTATTCAAAGTGACGGGCATCGAAGAAGGCCAGCTTGAGACGCCGCGCGATCAGGCTCTTGGCGATGCCGGGCGGGCCCAGCAGAAACACGCTCTCGCCGCACAGCGCCGCCAGCAGGCCGAGCCGCAGGGCATCCTGGCGCTCGTAGAGCCCCTCGCCGAGGGCCGACAGCAGGCGTGGCAGGCGCTCGTGAATGGGGGCGAGACGAAGATTCTGTGATGCTAAAGGTGGCATAGGCACACTTCCGATACTGGGGTTGTCTGGAACCGGCACACCCGCGACGCGATCGAAGGTTCCCTGTCCTGCTTGTTGGATTGTCGGGAGGCCGCCTGTGGCTCGCTCCGGCCGGTTGCCGAGCGCCGGGCCGCCTCACCTGGCTAAAACATACCGCAAAAGATGCAGCAAAACGCGTTCGAGTGTACCCTGCGCAGAGCTTTTTTCATCAATGCAGATCAAGACTGAGTCATCGTCCATGCAAGATCCAGTGCAGCTGACCACGGCGCGGGAGCCCGCCCCCGCGCAACCTGACCAGGCATCCGGTCGCCTGCGGCAACACCTGCTGGCCCGGATGGGCATCCCGAGCTGGCAACTGCGCCGGCCAGCCCTGCTGGCGGGCCATCAGCTTGCGCCCGCGCCGGCCAATGAGAGCCCGGCAAGCGAGCAGGAGGCTGCCCCAGCCTCGGCCGTGCCAAGCGAGCCGCCAAGCGGCAAGCTCTGGATCCTGGCGAGCCGGCTGCCCGCCCCCGGCCTGCTGGTGGATCTCTGCCAGCTGCTCGGCATCGGCAGCGACGAGGTCAGCCTGCTGAGCAGCCTGCCCGTCGGCCACACCCCGCCCCTGCTCTGGCTGGAGGCGGCCGATCCCGCCTGGCCAGAGGCTCTGATCTGTCCGCTCGCGCCCAGCCCGGCCCAGAAACGGGCGCTGTGGCAGCAGCTCAAGGGGCGCCTCGGCTGAGCGCCGGGCCCCACCCTCTCTTCGTTCAGCCGCCCCGACCCGGAGCCACCATGGTGCAATTTCGTCCCCTGCTCGAGACCGACTTCGAGCTCATCTACCCCATCGAACAGGCTGCCCACAAGGAGCCCTGGAGCCAGGCCAACCTGCTCTCCTGCTTCGGGCCCCGCTACCTCAACGGCCTGCTGCTGGTCGACGGCCAGCCGGCCGGTTTCTACATCTCGGATCTGGTAGCGGGTGACAGCTCGCTGATGAACATCTGCGTGCACCCCGACTTTCAGGGCAAGGGGCTGGGGCGGGCACTGCTCAGAGAGTACCTCGCCCGCAGCAAGGCCAACAAGGCCGAGGCCTGGTTTCTCGAGGTGCGGGCCGGCAACAGCACCGCCATCAGCCTCTACGAGAGCGAAGGGTTTGCCGAGTACTGCCGGCGCGCCGACTACTACGGCACCGGCCAGGATCGAGAAGATGCCGTGCTGATGTCCCGCCTGTTCGACTTCGGCTAAGTTGCCGCGCTACATCTGCGGCACTACATCTGCAGCACTACAGCAACGGCGCGTTGTCGAGGGCCGGATCCTGCAGGCTCTGAGTGGTGTGCAGCACCGCCTCGAACCCGGCGGCGGAGAGCGGCATGAAGAAGCCACGCTGCCAGGTCACCCCGGGCATCCAGATCTGCTGGATATCCACCACTATCTTGATGGGCTTGAGCGGCTCGCCCGGTTGCTGCACATAGATGCCGGGCGGCGTCGCCACCTGCGGGAAGCGGCGCAGTATGTGCTCGCTGCCATCCCCCGCATCCGGGTTGAGGCGCACCTTCACCAGCCGGGCCAGCACCGGCGCCATCTCCTCTGACTGCCACAGGGTGGTCTCCAGCAGTTTGCAGCGCCGGCATTTGGCACGCTCGATCACGTAGAGCAGCGGATAACCCTTTTGCAGGGCCAGCTGCTGCGCCTGCTCGTAGCCCTCGGCGCCGCTCAGCCAGGGGTTGCCCTCCTCGCTCCCCGAGCCTCCCAGCGTAAACCAGAGGCCGCCGGCCCCCGCCAATAACAGCAATACCCCGGTCACCACCCCCTTGATGCCGACACTCATTGTTCACCCTCCCTGAATGGCTCCGCATGTCAGCCCCCATCATGCCTCAAGCTCACCCTAATTGACGACTTTGTGATCCAAGACAAATGGCGAACACTTGTAAGCTGTAATCTTAGAGTTTAAACTCCAGCGCGATTTTTCAGTGCCCCTTAGGGCGTACAACTGTTACTTGAGGATGTCTGACTGATGCCGAAACACCACCTGGTTCGACTGATGCGGGAGCGTATCGCCCGGCTTGGCAACAAGGCCGCCCTGCGCGTACAACAGGATGGCCAGTGGCGTGCCATCGGCTGGCGTACTCTGGGACAGGCCATGGACTACTGTGCCCAGGCGCTGATCCGCGCCGGCCACCAGCCCACCGAGATGGTCGGCATCTATGCCCGCAACATGCCGGAGTGGACCCAGGCAGATCTCGGCATCCTGGCCGCCCGTGGCGTCAGCGTCCCCATCTACCCCACCAGCACCCTGGATCAGCTGCGCTACATCGTAAAAGATGCCGGCATCAAGGTGTTGTTCGTCGGCGAACAGCCTCAGTTCGACCAGGCGCTGCAACTGATTGAAAGCGGCGAGATCCGCCAGCTGGTCGCCCTTGACGGCAGCGTCAACCTGCGCGGCTGCCCGCAGGCAAGCCACTTCCAGACGTTTCTGGTCTCCGGCAATCACCAGCCCAGCGAACAGGTACTGCGCGAGCGCGAGAGCCAGTACCGGATGGATGACCTGCTGACCCTGATCTACACCTCCGGCACCACGGGTGAACCCAAGGGGGTGATGCTCGATTTCGCCAACATCGCCGCCTGCTTCGAGATGCACAACAGCCGCCTCGATCTGAACGAGCAGGATGTGTCGCTCTGCATGCTGCCGCTCAGCCACGTGTTCGAGCGGGCCTGGAGCTACTACGTGCTCTACTGCGGCGCCGAGAACGTCTACATCCGCGATCCGCAGAAGGTGATGGATGTCATCGGCGAGGTGCAGCCGACCGTGATGTGCGCCGTGCCGCGCCTCTACGAAAAGGCCTACGCCATGATCCAGGCCAAAGTGGCCCAGGCGCCGCGTCTGCGTCAGGCCCTGTTCGGCTGGGCCACCAAAGTGGGCAAGCAGATGGTCGCCACCCGCCAGGCGGGCAAGACCGCCTCGCCGCTGCTCTACGGTCAGCTCTGGCTCGCCGAGCGACTGGTGTTTCGCAAGCTGCGCGCCCGCTTCGGCGGCCGCACCCGTTTCCTGCCAGTGGCCGGCGCCCGCCTCGCCGACGAGGTGAACTTCTTCTTCCAGGCCATGGGGCTCAACCTCAAGTACGGCTACGGCATGACCGAGACCACCGCCACCGTCTGCTGCTACGAAGACAGCCAGTTCAAGCTGGGTTCCATCGGCACGGCGCTCTGCGGCATCGAGGTAAAACTGGGTGAGAACAACGAACTGCTGGTGCGCTCCCCCACTGTGATGCGCGGCTACTACAACAAGCCGGAAGCGACCGCCGAGGTGATGACCGAGGATGGTTTCCTGCGTACCGGCGATGCCGGCGAACTCGACAGCGAAGGCAACATCTACTTCACCGAGCGCCTCAAGGAGCTGATGAAGACCTCCAACGGCAAGTACGTGGCCCCGCAACTGGTGGAAGGCACCATCGGCAAGGATCGCTTCATCGAGCAGATCGCCATCGTCGCCGATGCCCGCCACTTCGTGTCGGCGCTGATCGTGCCCTGCTTCGAGTCGCTGGAAGAGTACGCCCGCTCCATCAACCTGCAGTACCAGTGCAAGACCGAGCTGCTGCGCCACTCCAAGGTGGTGGAGTTCTTCGAGGCACGCATCCAGGATCTGCAAAAAGAGCTGGCCAAGTTCGAGCAGGTAAAGAAGTTCACCCTGCTGCCGAGCGCCTTCTCCATGGAGCTGGGGGAGCTGACCCCCACCATGAAGCTGCGCCGCAAGATCATCGAGTCCAAGTACCAGAGCGAGATCGAGGCCATGTATAACCATGTCTGAGTACAACCACGTCTGAGACCGCTCGGGTTAAGGGAAATAAAAAAGCCGCTTCAAGAGCGGCTTTTTGCTGTTTGTCCGTCACTTACGGCAGCTTGACCAGGGGCTGCTCGCGCAGTTCGGTAGGCCGACCGGCCTGGAGCTGCTCCACTCTGGCCAGAGCCTGCTTCACCTCATCGGAGTTCTGCAGCAGGCGATAGGTCAGATCGAAGGTCTTGGTCTCCCCCGGCTGAATTTTGGGGACCAGCCCCAGCGGGCGCTGGTATTTGGTGCTGTAGGCATAGCTGGTGCCGGGTTCGATGCCGGTTACATAGCCCTGAGCCCGGGTGTCGGTGTTCTTCCACAGGGTCAGTACCGGCAACTGCCTGGTGTTGTAACCCACCGCCACCCCGGCGCTGCCTGCCCGGTTGTTCAGCACCGCCAGGGTGTTGCCCTCGGCGTCGCTGTAGGGCACCAAATTGAACACCATCTCGTCGAAGCCCTTGGTCGGCCCCAGATAGGTTTGCCAACTCTTCAGCCCCCCCTTGGCGTAGTCGTTGAACGGGGAGATCTGCTTCACCGGGGTGCTGACGCGCGCGCCCTCCTCCAGGATGGGGGCCCCGAAGTTGCCGTGGTAGATGATCTGGTACTCGTTCTCGTAATCGGCGTGGTTGGTCAGCTTGTCCTGCAGGGCAAACTCCGCCTGACCGGGCACGACGCTGAGCTGGGTCCAGGTGACCAGCTCGCTCATCTTGAAGGTGCGCTCGTCCACCCGGCCCAGCACGTGAATGGCATAGGGTGGCTCCTCGTCTATGGTCACGCTGACCACGGAGGCCGGAATGTTCTGCACCCGGCCATGCAGACTCTTGAGGCGGCCGTCGTCATCCACTCCCGGGTGACCTGTCCACTCGTAGCCACAGCGCACCAGCATCTCGTTGAAGCCATCGAGCCAGCCGAGCCCGGCGCGGCTCTCCAGATCGATGAAGGCCGGATTGACCACCTCCTTGACCGGCGAATCCCAGCCGAGGCGCAGATCGGCGGCTCTGACCTCCTTGATCCCCATGCCGCGGGTCGGGATCAGGGTTATCTTCATCACCCCGTTGTCGACAATCAGCAGGTCCACCCCCTCCTGACGCCCGCCATGCAGCCGTTTCTTCTCGATGCTGAACGGTGCCGGACTCTTGATCCCCAGCTTGTCGCTGGTGATCTTCCAGTCCCCCACATCCAGCCCCTGCTGGGAGTCAGTCAGCAGGAATTCGGCAGCCTGGCCCGAGCTGGCGCCCAGCGCCAACAGTACGGCAATGGAAAGTCTCTTCAACATGGATTTATCCTCGTGTCTCTTGTTTTTGTGAAAGCTGAATCGTTTCAGTTATCGAGAAATTAGGCGGCAAGCCCATCAGACTCAAGCTGCAAAAGAGGAAAATGTGAGCCGATTGACAATAAAACCACCCATCGCGCTGCTGAAGTGAAGGCTGACTCACAGTTATTTTCGGGCCCGTGACGGCCAAGCGCCCATTGGGGACCGCCCATAAAAAAGCCGCTCCGAAGAGCGGCTTGCAGCAGAAGTGGAGCCCGTCAGGCCGGGGTCTTGCTGGTACCGAAGTAGTCGGCCAGGAAGTCGTCGAACGACAGGCTGTCGCTGCGCTCGCGTTCCCGCTGCTTGGCCAGCGAGTCGCGTGCCTCGCCGGCAAAGTAGGCCTCATCCCAGTACTGCAGCTCACCGGCCAGCATCTCTTCCCGGTAGCGGTTGGCCAGCTCGTCGCCGAAGCAGCCGTTGTCCTGGCCGCTCTCCAGCAACTGCTTGAGCAGGCGGGCGGAGTAGGTGAGCTCGGGGTTGAGCAGCTTCTCGCGGTGCATCGCCAGGGTCTCGCGATAGCGGTTGCGACCGCAGCAGCGATCCAGCAGCGCGGCGACTTCGGCCAGCTCGTCGAACAGCTTGAGGCCGTACTCTTTCAGGCCGATGGCATGACCCTGCTCTTCCTCCAGCTCGAGGTCGGGACGACGTCCCTCCAGCACCACCTTGGTCTGGTTGCGGCGATTGCGGGCAATCTCCTCGTCGCCCAGCACCGGGGACGGGCGCAGCAGGCACCAGACCAGGAACAGGTCGAAGAAGCGGATCTGATCCACCTCGATGCCGTATGGGGTGAAGGGGTTCACGTCCACGGTGCGCAGCTCGATGTATTCGATGCCACGCTGCTCCAGCGCATCCGACGGCTTCTCGCCGCTGCGCGGGGTGCGCTTGGGCCGGATCGGGGCGTACAGCTCGTTCTCCAGCTGCAGCACGTTGTCGTTGAGCTGACGGTACTCGCCGTTCACCTTGACGCCGATCTTGGCGAAGTCGGGATCATGGGTGTTGATGGCGCGACGCAGGCTGCTCACATAGGCCGGCAGGCTGTCGTGGCTGATCTTGAGCCCCGCCTGGGCGCTGTTGGTGTAGCCCAGATCCGACAGCCGCAGCGCGGTGGCATAGGGCAGGTAGAGGGTGCCCTTGCCGGTCTTCTGGAACGGCAGATTGCTCTTGCGCCCTTTGAGGAAGGAGTCGCAGATGGCCGGCGAGGCGCCGAACAGATAGGGCACCAGCCAGCCGAAGCGGTAGACGTTGCGGATCAGCCCCATGTACTTGTCGGAGATGAAGCGCTGGCTGCAGCACCCCTCGCACACCAGCTCCTGCCACTCGCACCAGAAGCTGTCCGGCATGGAGAAGTTGAAGTGCACCCCGGCGATCACCTGCATCAGGCTGCCATAGCGGTTCTTCAGCCCCTGCCGGTAGAGGGTCTTCATCCGGCCGATGTTGGAGCTACCGTACTGGGCCAGCCGGATGTTCTCCTCGTCGCCGACGAAGCAGGGCATGGAGAGCGGCCAGATCCGCTCATCACCGAGATGGTGGATGGTGTGACGATGGATGTCGCCAAGCTGTTCCATCAGGCTGTCGATGGAGTCGGTGGCCGGCGTGATGAACTCCAGCAGGCTCTCCGAGTAGTCGGTAGTGATGTTGGCATGGGTCAGCGCCGAGCCCAGACTGCGGGGGTGATCGGTCTGGGCCAGGGTTCCTTCCGGGGTGATGCGCAGACATTCACGTTCGATCCCGCGCCGGATCCCCTTGAGGGCGGTCAGCCGTTCCGGCGAACCCAGGGCGGTCAACAACTCGGTGAGTGACAAGCTTGTCGTAGTCATATTCACGGCTCATGTGTGGCCGCCCCACAGGGGGGCGGCGCTCTTTATTATGTAGCGCCCTCAGGGCAGCTGCAGCGGATAGATGGGAAGATGAAGCTCCTTCAAGGGTTTTTCAAGCTTTTGCTTGTCCCCCACCACCACAATCACCATCTCGGCCGGGTCAAGCCAGCGTGCCGCACTGGCCTTGAGCGTCTCGGCCGACACCGTCTTGATCAGGTTGTTCTGGGCCTGCACATAGTCCGGCTTCAGGTCGTACATGATCATCTGCAGCAGGAAGCCCGCCTTCTGGCCCAGGGTCTCGTAGGAGAGGGCATCCTGCTGGGAGACGGCGCTGCGCATGTAGGCGAGCTCCACCGGAGTCGGCCCGTTCTTGCGGTAGTTGTCCATCTCCTTGAGGAACTGGCGGATGGCATCCACGGTCGCATCGGCCCGCACGTTGGCACCGGTGGCGAAGGTACCCACCTCCCGGTTGGCGGAGAAGCCCGAGCTGGCACCATAGGTGTACCCCTTGTCTTCGCGCAGATTGAGGTTGATGCGGCTGTTGAAGTTGCCGCCCAGGTTGAAGTTCATCAGCCCGGCGGTGAAGTAGTCACCCGTGGTATCGAACGGCATGGCACGACGGCCGATGCGGATCACCGACTGGGGTGCCCCCGGCTTGTCCACCAGATAGATGCCCGGCTTGGCCTGCTCGCCCGCCGGCTTGAGGCTGCCCAGAGAGGGTTCGGCCCCCTTCCACTGGGTCAGGAAGGCGAGTTGATCCTCCACCTGGGCCTGGGTCACGTCACCCACCACCACCACCTTGGCGTTGGTCGGGTTGTAGTAGTTCTGATAGAAGCGCTTCACATCCGCCAGGGTCAGCTTCTCGACATCGGCCAGCACGCCGTCACCCGGCTGACCGAGGCGGTTCTGCTTGCCGTAGACCAGTTCGCGGAATGCCTGACCGGCCAGCCACTCCGGCTGCTGCTCGCTCTGCTTCATCCCTTGCAGCATCTGCGCCTTGACCCGCTCGAAGTCGGCTTCGCGCATGCCGGGCCGCTCGAACACCTCGCGTACCAGCGCCAGGGTCTGCGGCAGCTTGTCGGTCAGGCTGCTGATGGTGACCAGGTTGTTGTACTGGGCGCTGGAGACGCTGACGCTGGAGCCGAGCTTTTGCAGCTCGTCGCTGAGCTGGGCCTCGGTCAGGCGCACCGAGCCCTGTCCCATCATGCTGGCGGTGAGGCTGGCCAGCCCGAGCTCGCCCTTGCCCTCGGCCCGCATGCCGCCCGGCAGCGCCACCATGATGGAGACGGCGGGAATTTCGTCGCTCTGGGTGCCGATGATCTCGATCCCCTTGTCGAGCTTGCCGTGCCAGATGGCCGGCACCTTGACGCTCACCGCATCGGCCGCCTTGGGCTGCACGCTGCGATCGAAGTCGTCTTTCACCGGTCGCTCGGCCAGCACCTGATCATGCTTGGCATAGTCCGGCAGCTCGCGTTTGGCCGGGGTGAAGTTGGGTTTGGCGGCCTGCCAGTCGCTCTTGCCCTTGGGCACCACGCTCAGCACTACCGCCGGCTTGTTCAGGATGAACTTGTCGTAGGCGGTCTTGACCTGCTCCGGGGTCACCTTGCCGATGGCATCCAGGCTCTTGAACACATAGTTGGGATCCTGGGCGAACACCTGACCCATGGCGAGCTGGCTCACCTTGCCGGAGACGCTGTCCAGACCCCAGATGGCCGAGGCGCGATAGCTGTTGATCGCCTTCTCCAGATCCTCCGGCTTGAGGCCGCGACCGGCGAACTCGCCGATCACCTTGTCCACCTCGCTCTTGAGGGTCTTCAGGCTGCCGTCCACCGCCGGGTTGGGGTAGGCGTAGACGGTCAGGGTACAGGCCAGCTCCTCGCAGTAGTGGGAGGCGCCCGCATCAATAGCCTTGCCGCTCTTGACCAGCGACTGGTAGAGCATGGAGCTGGCGGAGCCGCCCAGCACGTCGGCAAACATGTCGAGCGCCGGCTCCTGCGGATCGCCAAGGGACACGGTCGGGTAGCTGATGTAGAGCAGCGGCAGGTGCACCTTGTCCTCAAGCGTCACGTAACGGGTTTCGGGCAGGGTGACGGGCGCAGGGGTCGGCTCGGCCACGTCCGGGCCACGCGGGATGGAGCCAAAGTACTGCTCAATCCAAGCCAGCGCCTGCTTGGTGTCGAAGTCGCCACCCAGGGTCAGGGTGGCGTTGTTGGGGCCGTACCAGCGCAGGAAAAACTGCTTGAGGTCGTTGACGTCGACCCGGTCGAGATCCTCCACATAGCCGATGGGCTGCCAGGAGTAGGGGTGGGTGCGCGGGTAGAGCGCCTCGCCCACCTTCTCGCTCACCAGACCGTAAGGCTGGTTGTCGATGCGCTGGGCCCGCTCGTTCTTGACGGTGGCGCGCTGGATCTCGAACTTCTTCTGGCTCACCGCATCGAGCAAGAAGCCCATGCGGTCGGCCTCCAGCCAGAGCACCTTCTCCAGCTGGTTGGCCGGCACGGTCTCGTAGTAGTTGGTGCGGTCCTTGTTGGTGGTGCCGTTCATGTCACCGCCAGCTTCGTTGATGATCCGCATGTGCTCCTGATCCCCCACATGCTTGGAGCCCTGGAACATCATGTGCTCGAAGAAGTGGGCGAAACCGGACTTGCCCACCTGCTCGCGGGCCGAGCCCACGTGGTAGGTGACGTCCAGGTGCACCAGGGGATCGGATTTGTCGGGCGCCAGAATGACGGTCAGGCCGTTGTCCAGCTTGTACATCTGGTAGGGAATGCCGAGCTTGCCCTCTTCCTTGACCTGTTCCGACACCAGGGTAGGTGCCGCCAGCACGGGCAGGGAGAAGCCCAGAAGCATGCTTAATGGAATGAGTTTGTTCACGGTTACCTCGTGAGTGAAGCTAGAAGATCTGCCTGGCCAGCAGAAAGACCAGGGCATAACGCAACAATTTGCCGAGCCCGATGAGAATGAGAGAGCGCCAGAAGGAGAGGCGCAGCCAGCCGGCCAGCAGACAGAGACCATCGCCGACCACCGGCGTCCAGGCCAGCAGCAGACACCAGTGGCCATGTTGTTTGAGCCAGCCGAGGGCTTTTTGTTCCCCGCGGCCTTGAAAATCTTCCGGTTTTTTCTTGAAGGTGGCGAGCCAGCCGAGCCACCAGGTGGTCATGGAGCCGAGGGTGTTGCCCAGCGTCGCCCACAGCAGCAGGCTGGCCATGCTCCACTCCCCCTTGGTCGCCATGGCCCCCAGCAGCACTTCCGAGCTGCCGGGCAGCAGGGTGGCGGAGGTGAAGGCGCTCAGAAACAGCCAGCCGAGCCCCAGCTCGGTGATGCCGTTCATCCGGCCAGAGCGTCCGCGGCGGGCATGCGCAGCAACAGCTTGCCACGCACGTGGCCCTGCTCGATGGCCTGATGGGCCAGCGCCCCCTCGGCCAGGGCATACTCCCCGGCGACCGTGACCTGAACCTCGCCCTGGCGCAGCAGGGTCAACATCTGGCTCAGCTGCTGACGGTCGGGGTGCACCAGCATGCCGAGCACCTCGATGGCGCTGCTAGCCGCGGCATCCTTGATCTGCTGGGCGGTGATGGTGGGCACCGTCACCAGCCGGCCACCCGGCTTGACGCAGGCAAGCGCCGCCTTGCCGCTCTCGCCACCCACCAGATCCAGCACCAGATCGACCTGACCGCCGGCCACCACTTGAGCAACCCAGTCTGCGTCATGGTAATCCACCATCCAGCGCGCCCCCAGAGCGTGCAGGAAGCTGTGGTTGTCGCGACTCGCCGTCGCCACCACCTCGGCGCCATAGGCGCTGGCAAACTGCACCGCCAGGTGGCCGACACCGCCCGCACCAGCCAGGATCAGCACCCGTTGCCCCGCCTTGAGGCTGCCGTGTTCAAACAACCCCTGCCAGGCGGTGAGGCCCGCCAGCGGCAGCGCCGCTCCTTGCCTGAGGCCAATATCCTCCAGCCTGACCAGCTCCTCCTCGCGTGCCACCACGGACTCGCCGTAGCCACCGGCCGCGAGGGGAAAACCCACCATGCCGCACACTCGATCCCCCTCTGCCAGCGCGGTGACGCCGGGGCCGACCTTCTCCACCACCCCGGCCACGTCATAGCCCGGTGTCCAGGGCAGCTTGTCCTTGTTCTGGGCCGCCGCCCAGCCGAGGCCGGCCCGGGTCTTGGCATCAATGGGGTTGACCCCCGCAAAGCAGATGCGCACCCGCACTTCGCCGTCGGCTGGCACCTTGTCCAGGGAAGGGTTGAGCCTGAGTACCGAGGGGTCGCCGAATGCGGTAATCTGTAGCTGCGTCATTGCACAATCCATCCTGTTGATTGATCAAGGGTCAACAGAATAACAGCGAGGACACCATGGCTCGAATGTTTCTTATTCCTCTGTTGCTGGCCCTGGGGTGGTGGGCGTTTCTGCTCTACTTCCGCATCCCGCTCAAACAGGGGGCCAAGGGCTTTTACTGGATCATCGGCATCGGCGGCGGGCTGGCCGCTTTCCTCAGCCTGATGATGGTGCTGACCCACTAGCACAGGCAATAAAAAGGCCACCCTGCGGTGGCCTGATGATCAACTCCCCTGCGAGCTGAGATGGTAGTGACGGTTGCTGCCCTGCCCCAGCACCCCCTGGGCCAGCAGATGCTGGAACACCCGGTCCACCTCCTCCAGCGACAGTGACAGCGCCTCTGCGACCCGCCGCTTGCTGCACTTGAGCTCGCCGCTCTCCAGCGCGCTGCGCACCTGAGCCACCACCTCCGGCTCGGGCTCCGCTCTGGCCACCACGGCGGGTACCATGGCTGCCGCTTGTGCCTGATGGGCCAGGGTCTGCTCCCTGGCCTGCTGCCACAACCAGCTGCGGCGAAAGCGGTTCTCCTCGCCGATCAGGCTGACGAAGAAAGCGCCAAACACGTCGAGCAGCACGGAGAGGAAGCAGACCAGCAGAAACTGCACCTGGCTGATGCTCATGCCCACGCCGTCCGCCAGGCTGCTCATCAACCCCAGCATGGAGGATTGCTCGTTGATGGGCTTGGCATCGCGCTCCTGGCGCAGCTCGTCCTGACGCAGCCTGAGCTTGGTGTTGGCCTGCTGCAACCCGCTGACGCCGCTGGAGATGCGCGCCATCTCGATGTACTTGCGGGCCGCCTCCTCGTTGAGCTGGATCTGTCGCTCTATGCTGGCGATCTGCTCGTCGAAGCGGGCGATCTCCCGCTCATGGCGCGCCTGCTGGTTGAGGATGGTGTTGGTGGCGCTGTTGATGCCGCCGATGCTGCCACCGATGGAGATGGCAGCCAGCACGCTGTAGAACAGCAGCGACCAGAAGGCTCCGCTCAGCTCACGCCGCGCCTTGCACTCGCCGTACTCGTACCAGACGTAGAACTTGCCCAGCTCGAAGATGATGGCCAGGCCGCCGAACAGCCACTTCATCAGGGGATTCTCGTCGATGGAGAGAAACAGCAGCAGGGAGAAGACGATGGAGGCCAGAATGGCCAGCCCGGTAAAACTGTACACCGTGGTCAAGGCGAACCACCCCTTGGGGTAGCGCAGCACGGTAGAAGCCTGTGTAGTCATGATGAAGGGGGTGCGATATGCAGGAAAAGTTGGCTGCCGATTATAGTCAGCCGAGCCACAGAATGAAGGCTAATCATTTGAATTGACTCAGATACCTTCACAAACGGACAGGCTGCGACCAGATTGGGCAAATTGTCGGCTCCTCCCCGTTGTCTGCCGCTACAAACCCCGCTAGCCTGATCTCCTGCCCACCTGCGGCAAGCCGGCATGACATGCCCGCCCACTGACGTCGTGCCCGGTTCCGGCCCGGTTAAGGCGTCAGCTTCTACACTGAGACCAATCCTTCAGCACTCGAGGTCATCATGCACAAATCCATACTGCTGCTCTCCTTGCTGCTCGTCCAAGGCGTGGCCATGGCGGCGCCCCCCGCCAAGAACAACGATGGCGTCAAACTCTCCACCGACGACATCAAGCTGGACATCAACTGGGATCAGAAAGAGTACGACTGGTGGCAAAATAACTGCGTGGATCTCGGCATCGGCGACAGCCGCATCCAGCTCAACTGCGACAAGATGGACGGCAAATACCGGGACCACTACAACCGCAGCATCCACAGCGGCAGCAACCCGGGCCAGGGCCACAACAAGCAGAAAGGCAACGGCAACGGCAAGAAGAATTGATCGTCATCCCCGTTACCCTGACACAGGGACCGAGGCCCCTGTGTCCATTTCTCTACCAGTAGTTCTCCGCACTGATGTTGCCGGGCGCCCGCCGCAGGTTCTTGGCCAGCCCCAATGACAGCAGGGTCTGCTGGGTCTCCTTCACCATGGCCGGGTTGCCGCAGATCAGCACCTGACTCAGCTCGGGGGCAAATTCCAGCCCGACCCGCGCCTGCAACCGACCGTCGGCGATGGCGGCCGGGATCCGCCCTGCCATCGCCTCGGGCCATTCCTCCCGGCTGACGAAGGGCACATAGCGAAAACGCTCGCCGTGGCGGGCGGCAAAACCTGCGATAAGCTCCCGGTAGCTCAGCTCTTCCCCCTTGCGCACCCCGTGCACCAGCACCAGATTCTCGAAACGGGCGAAGGCTTCCCCATCGGCCAGCATGGAGAGGAAGGGGCCGATGGCGGTACCGGTGGAGAGCAGCCAGAGATCGCGCCCGGCCGGGACCTCGTCCAGGGTCAGAAAACCGGTAGCCAGGGATTGCACCAGCAGGCTGTCGCCCGCTTGCAGGGAGCCGAGGGACGGAGTCAGCTCCCCATCGGGGATCTCAACGAAATAGAACTCGTGATAGGGGGCAGACGGAGGATTGACGAAGGAGTAGGCCCGCTGAACGCGGCGTTCGCCCTGCTCGAGGGCCAGTTTGGTGAATTGCCCCGCCTTGTAGGGGGCCAGCTCGGCCGCCACACGCAGGGAGAACAGGGTGGGCGTCCACTCGATGCGCTCAAGGACGCGACCTTCGACCCAGGCCATAGGGATCTCCTCCAGAAGAACGGATCCTTACTCTAACCCTGGGCCTGAAAATAAAAAACCCGCGCAAGTGCGCGGGTTTTTTCTGCAAAAGCGAATCGCTATTACAGGGCAACAACCTGGATCTGTACGGTTGCTTTGACGTCAGCGTGCAGCTGAACAACAACTTCGTAGTCACCGGTGTTACGCAGAACGTTGCCCATGCGGACTTCGCTCTTGGCAACGGCTACGCCGGCAGCAGTGATGGCTTCAGCCACGTCACGGGTACCGATGGAACCGAACAGCTTGCCTTCGTCGCCAGACTTGGAGGCGATAACAACAGCAGCCAGTTCACCCAGCTTGGCAGCGCGCTCTTCAGCGGCAGCTTTACCGGCAGCCAGTTTGGCTTCCAGTTCAGCACGGCGAGCATCGAAGGTCTCGATGTTGGCCTTGGTAGCCATAACAGCTTTGCCTTGCGGGATCAGGTAGTTACGGGCATAACCAGCTTTCACGGAAACTTGGTCACCCAGACCGCCCAGTTTGGCGATTTTGTCGAGCAGGATAACTTGCATTACCTTTCCTCTATAAATTTCGTTGAGTTAGGCTTAAGCGCCGGACCGATTCTTACTTGTTGTGCAGATCGGTGTACGGCAGCAGAGCCAGGTAACGAGCACGCTTGATGGCGCGTGCCAGCTGACGCTGATACTTGGCGCGGGTACCGGTGATACGGCTCGGTACGATCTTGCCAGATTCAGTGATGTAGTTTTTCAGAGTAACGATATCTTTGTAGTCGATCTCGGTAACGTTCTCGGCGGTGAAGCGGCAGAACTTACGACGACGGAAATAACGTGCCATGGCCTTTATCCTCTAGTCAGTGATCCAGAATTACTCTTCGGAAGCAGCTTCAGTAGCTTCTTCGCGGCGCTCGTCGTCACGACGGGTGAAGCGCTCTTCCTTGGCCTTGGCCATCGGAGAAACTTCAGTCACGGCGTGCTTGGTGCGCATGATCATGTTGCGGATAACGGCATCGTTGAAGCGGAAGTTGGTTTCCAGCTCATCGATAACGGCTTGCTCTGCTTCTACGTTCATCAGAACGTAGTGGGCTTTGTGCAGTTTGTCGATCGGGTAAGCCAGCTGACGACGGCCCCAATCTTCCAGGCGATGAATGGTACCACCGGAGGTGGTGATGGCGCCGGTGTAACGCTCGATCATGCCAGGTACTTGCTCGCTCTGGTCCGGATGAACCATGAAGACGATTTCGTAATGACGCATTTTAGCTCCTTACGGATTAATTCAGCCTCCGCCCAGGTGCAGCCAGACCTCGGAGGCAAGGAACATAATGGTGTTTAGACGCTGCTTTTCTAGGGCGGCATATTGTACGAAATCCCATCCCTCACTGCAACCAGCCACTACCGATGTTTTTATCTATGGGAACAATACAAAACTTCAATTGATAATAATTATCATTTAAATCTATTCTATCTCCATGCACTTATGGAGGCTGATACCATGCAACCCGCGCTGACCACGGCCATCCCGGCCCGCAAATTCAAACTGACCCTGCTCGGGCCGGCCTTTATCGCCGCCATCGGCTACATAGATCCGGGCAACTTCGCCACCAACATTCAGGCCGGTTCCACCTTCGGCTACCAGCTGCTGTGGGTGGTGGTATGGGCCAACCTGATGGCCATGCTGGTGCAGACCCTCTCGGCCAAACTCGGCATCGTCACCGGCAAGAACCTGGCGGAACACATTCGCGACCGACTGCCCAAGCCGGCGGTCTGGGCCTACTGGGTACAGGCGGAGATCATCGCCATGGCCACCGATCTGGCCGAATTCATCGGTGCGGCCGTGGGCTTCAAGCTGCTGCTCGGGGTCACCCTGCTGGAAGGGGCCGGCATCACCGCCGTGGTCACCTGGGGAATTCTGATGCTGCAGTCCCGCGGCCAGAAACCGCTGGAGTTCGTGGTGGGCGGCCTGCTGCTGTTCGTGGCGGCGGCCTACATCGTCGAGCTGGTGTTCTCCCGCCCCCATCTGCCGAGCCTGCTGGAGGGCGCCCTTTTCCCCAGCCTGCCCAACAGCGACGCCGTCTATCTGGCGGCCGGCGTGCTCGGTGCCACCGTGATGCCCCACGTCATCTACCTGCACTCGGCACTGACCCAGCACACCCAGGATCAGGGCTCGGTCCCCCAGCGGCTGCACACCACCCGGGTTGACGTGGCCATCGCCATGACCATCGCCGGCTTCGTCAATCTGGCCATGATGGCCATGGCGGCGGCCGCCTTCCACAGCTCCGGCAACCAGCAGGTAGCGGAGCTGGAGTCGGCCTACCAGACCCTGACCCCGCTGCTGGGCCAAGCGGCCGCCACCCTGTTCGGCCTCTCGCTGGTCGCCTCCGGTATCAGCTCTACCGTGGTGGGCACACTCGCCGGCCAAGTGGTGATGCAGGGCTTCGTGCGCTTCACCATCCCGCTCTGGCTGCGCCGCGCCATCACCATGGCCCCCGCCTTCGTGGTGATCGCCATGGGCCTCAACACCACCGAAATCCTGGTGCTGAGCCAGGTGGTGCTGAGCTTCGGCATCGCGCTGGCGCTCATTCCGCTGCTGATATTGACCGGCGATCGCGCCCTGATGGGGGAGTATCGCAACCACCCGGTGACCCAGGCGGTCGGCCGCCTCATCGTCGCCCTGGTGATCGGGCTCAACGCCTACCTGCTGGTCGCCATGATCTAGCCCGCCCCCCCTCCTCAGGCCGGTTCGTTAACCGAGGTTAATGAGCCGGCCTGCGCTTTGGCGTATGCTGGCGGCTCTCTTCCTCTTCGATTTGCGGGAGCCATCCATGCCACATACCCGAGCCAGCTTCGTGCTGGGCCACCATCAGGAGCAGGCCAGCGTCATCTGCTGCCAGAGCGGCGACACCAGCCTGCTGGTCACCGACCTCACCCCCTTTCATCCCCAGAGCCACCTCTGGCCCGATCAGCCGGGTGACGTGGGTACCGTGCATTGGGAGGGCGGCGACGCGACCGTCGGCCCCTGCCGCATGGGGGCTATCAGTCCGGATGGGGAGCTGTTCGTCGACCAGTCGATCCCGGTCAAGCGGGACGCAGAAGGGTGGCGCTTCGTGGTGGTGCACCCGCTGGCCGGTCACTGTGCGCTACCAGTGGGCAGCCAGGTGACACTGCGGGTGGATGCCGAGGCCCGCCACGCCCTGAGCTTGGGCCATAGCGGCTGCCATCTGGCGGCACTGGCGCTCAACCGGGCGCTGATGCCTTACTGGCGCAAGGAGGTCAACGAGCGGGACGCGCTGGATCAGCCGGACTTCGACCGCCTCGCCATCCAGACCTCGCGGGTCGAGCCCATGGGTTCGCGCGAGCAGTACCGGATCGGCAAGAGCCTGCGCAAGAAGGGAGTCAACAGCGAGGCGCTGCTGGCAGAACTGGCGCAGATAGAAGAGAGGATCAACCAGCAGTTGGCAGACTGGCTGGCGGCCGGTGGCGAGATCCGCCGCAGCCGGGCCGGCGAGGCGATCATCGACTCCCGTTACTGGCACTGCTCGCTGGAAGGGCGGGAGGTCACCATCCCCTGCGGCGGCACCCATGTCAGCAACCTGGCCGAGCTGGGGCAGGTTCAGGTGCAACTGGCCACCTGTGAGGAGGGGTTCACCCTCACGACCCAGGTCACTCCCTGACCGGCCGGCCCGGATGCCTTAAGCCGCCTCCCCCTAGCCGAGGCGGATCAGCAGGATGCCGCCCAGGATCACCAGGGCGGCCAGCAACCGGACCCGCCCCAGCGCCTCCCCCAGCCAGCCCCAGGAGAGCAGCACCGCAAACAGCACGCTGCTCTCGCGCAGGGCCGCCACCAGGCCGATGGGCGCCTTGGTCATGGCCCAGATGACGATCCCGTAGGCCAACAGCGACAGGGCGCCCCCGATGGCGCCGCTGCGCCACGCCGCAGGCCCCAGCTCGCGCCAGGCGGTGCGACTCTGCCAGCGCATCAGCAGCGGCATCATCAGCGCGGTGAGGGCGAACAGCCAGAGGGTGTAACGTATCGGCTCACCGGCCGAGCGGGCTCCCGCCCCATCGGACAAGGTGTAGGAGGCGGTAAACAGTGCCGTGATGAGCACCGCCTGCAGCGCGGCCGGCGCCAGCCGCAGACCGCCGCGCCACGCCATCAGCAGCACGCCGCTCACCAGCACCACGGCCCCCATCACCGCCACCATTCCCGGCACTTCACCCAGCAGCAGGGCCCCGAACAGCAGGGTCACCAGAGGAGCACTGCCCCGGGCCAGCGGATAGATCTGGCCGAACTCACCCAGCCGGTAGGCCCGACCGAGAAAAAGACAGTAGCCGCAGTGCAGCAGGATGGAGAGCGCCAGCCAGGGATATTCGGCCGCCACCGGCCAACCCACCAAGGGCAGCAAGGGGGCGGCAAACAGGCCGGAGCAGAGGGAGACCAGCAAGACGCTGACTCGCCCCTCGGCCTGGCGCTTGGCCAGCGCATTCCAGAGCGCGTGCAGCAGGGCGGCCAACAGGATGGCAGCAAAGATGGTAGGGGTCACGACAGGGTTCCGATAGCAACAGGCCGCCCAGCATAGCCGGTTTGCCCGGCCATGACAGAGAGCGGCCTCATAAGATGCCTGTTTTTCTCACCCATCGGCCTGCTGCCGACGGGCATGTCGTCAGCGCAGCCGGCGCTGCCAGTGAATGGCCAGCAGGATGAAACTCACCCCAACCCAGAGGTTCCACGCCGGGATCTCGCCAAACAGCCAGACCCCCAGCAGCACCACGAACATCAGGCCGGAATACTCGGTCGCCGCGATGCGGTTGGCCTCTACCTGGCGATAGGCGTAGAAGCAGCTGGCGTGATAGAGCAGCTGCATGACGCCGCTGCCGCCGATCAGCACCAGCAGTCGCCAGTCCATCGGCTGCCATTGATGTACCGCCAGCCCGGCAGTCAGCGGCAGAGCCAGCAGATTGGCCCAGAACAGGGTCGCCACTACCGAGATCCCGGCTGGTAGTTTGCGCCCCGTGATGTTGAACAGCGCCAGGGTGAAGGCAGTCACCAGGGCGCCCAGCCCGGCCAGATGGAAATCCCCCGGCCGCAGCACGAACACCACCCCGAGCAGCCCCATGCCTCCCAGCAACCAGACGCGGGCATTGATCTTCTCCTTGAGCAACCAGGCCGCCAGCGGCAGCGTCAGCAACGGAGATACGTAGAAGATGGCGTTGGCCGTGGCCAGCGGCAGCTGGGTCAGGGCCAGCATCATGCCGCCCCCGCCGAGCAGGCAGAGGTGGCCGCGCAGCAGGTGCCACTTCCAGGCACCCAGCCCCCAGGCCGAGCGCGGTACCCGCAGCATGAAGGGCAACAGCACCAGCAGGGTCAGCAGCTGGCGCAGGAACATGTATTGGAAGGGGCTGAAGCCAGGGCCGATCAGCTTGACCAGCACGTCGGAGAAGGCCTGGGCCAGATTGCCCAGCACCAGGGTGATGATGGCGAAGGTTTGCAGGTCCAGTGCGAACCGCTTGCGCAACAACTCCATCAGCGACAGCCGCTCGAGTGGCGAACGCTAATAAAATGGCTCAACGGCTCAATCGCTGAATCTTGTTCTGAATTAATGGGGTAAAAGACCATTTTTAAAACCTATCCATCAACTGTTGCCGATTAATCACTCAGAGGGTACCCACTAACATGACGCCGAGCACCCGTTTTCTTTACTACCTCAAGACATAATAATTTCATTGTTATGCTTAAAAGGTATTAAGAGGAGCTCATGCCGATGTGGGGAATGTCATCTTCCAGATAGGGTTCACCCACGGCAGTGAAGCCGTGACGACCGTAGAAACCTTGCAGGTGTGCCTGGGCCCCGAGGTAGATGCTGACCCCTGGCCACAGCCGGGCACACTCCTGCAGCGCCTGCTGCATCAACCGGTGGCCGAGCCCATCACCTCTCGCCTCGGGCGCGGTCACCACCCGGCCGATCACCACCTGCTGCGCCTTGGCCACGCTGGGCGCCATCAGCCTGGCATAGGCCACCAGAGCCCCATCCTGCCAGCCGAGCAGGTGCAGCACGTCGGGACGCTTGTCGACGCCGTCCATATCGAGAAAGACGCAAGTCTGCTCCACCACGAATACCCGGGATCTCAGGGTGAGCAGTTCATAGAGTTCGTTGACGTCGAGTTGTTCAAAAGACTTGAGAGACCAGTTCATGGGGGTTCCTTGCTCATGATGAGAAGGGCAGCATAGCCAGCCGCACGCGAGCCGGCATTAACCTTTGTTAAGATCCTTCAGCCGTTTGCGGATGCGGCTCAGGCTGATGGGGGTGATGCCGAGGTAGGCGGCGATCTGGTGATCGGGCACCCTGGCCTCCAGCGCGGGAAAACTGCGCAAAAAGTGCTGATAACGGGCCTGCGGGCTTTCGGTCAGCAGCAGCAGCTCCTTCTCCTCCTTGATGCGCAGCTGCACCGCCAGCAGATGCTGATACCAGGCGAGCCAGCAGGAGAGCGTGCGCAGGTCGGCCAGATTGAACAGCAAGAGCCGACAGGGCTCCAGCGCCTCAACGCTGTAGCGGGCCGGCTCGCCACTGAGCAGGTGGTGGAAGTCGAGGAACTCGTCCCCCTCCCAGTAGAACTCCTTGATGTACTCGCGGCCATCCGCCAACACCACCTTGGCCCGCAGCAGTCCCTGCTCCACCATCACCAGCAGATCGGGTCGATCGCCAGCATGCCAGAGGCAGGCACGGGGGATCAGGGTCAGCGGCCGGGCAAAAGAGAGGAGGCGCGCGGCCTCCTGCTCATCTGTGACCCGATCCCGGCAAAACGGGGGTCTGTCCATTCAGCTTGCCTCAAGCACGACGCTGGCGCACGG
The DNA here is from genome assembly GCF_027705405.1 of Aeromonas sp. QDB34. NCBI lineage: Bacteria > Pseudomonadati > Pseudomonadota > Gammaproteobacteria > Aeromonadales > Aeromonadaceae > Aeromonas > Aeromonas sp. QDB34. The sequence continues at coordinate 55,739 of NZ_JAPDBT010000002.1, forward strand.
CTTCAAACAGGCAGACGCCGGTCGCTACCGAAACGTTGAGGCTGGATACCGCCCCCGCCATCGGGATGCTCACCAGTTCATCGCAGTGCTCGCGGGTCAGCCGGCGCATCCCCTTGCCCTCTGCGCCCATCACAAGCGCCATCGGGCCGGTCAGCTTGGCCTGGAACACGTCGTGATCCGCCTCGCCGGCAGTGCCGACAATCCAGACGCCACGCTCCTGCAGCTCGCGCAGGCTGCGAGCCAGGTTGGTGACCTGAATGAGCGGCACCACTTCGGCGGCGCCACAGGCGACCTTGCGCACGATCGGGGTCAGGCCAGTGGCCTTGTCGCGCGGCACGATCACCGCATGGACGCCGGCCGCATCGGCGCTGCGCAGGCAGGCGCCGAGGTTGTGCGGATCGGTCACCCCGTCCAGCACCAACAGGAAGGGCTGAGTCTGTTGCTCGGCCAGCTTGTCCAGCAGGCTGGCCAGGTCGTGCTCGGCCAGCTTGGGCGCCTCTTTCACCCGGGCCATGATGCCCTGGTGATTGTTGCCCTCTGCCTTGTCGTCGAGCGTCTTGCGGTTCACGCTCTGCACCTTGAGGCCGAGCGCATCCAGCTCGGCCAGCAAGGGTTGCAGCCGGTCGTCATCGCGCCCCTTGAGGGCCCACACTTCGATGAAACGCTCCGGGGTGCGCTCCAGCAGCGCGGATACAGCGTGAATGCCGTAGATCAGTTCAGTACTCATTTAGTGCTCTTGGCCTTGTCGCGAGCTTTTTTGCTCGGTCGTCTGTTGCTGGGTTTGGCACGGCCGCCCTTGTCGGATTTGCCGTGATCCTTGCCCTCTTTACGTTTTTCGTGACGCTGTGCGCTCTTGGCCTTCTCTTTCTTGATCTCGGCCTGCTTGCGCGCCATCTCTTTGGCGTTCTTGCCGGTTGCCTTGAGGGGCTCTTCCACCATCACGAAGTCGATCTTGCGATCGTCCAGATTCACGCCCATCACCTTGACCCGCACCTTGTCACCCAGACGGTAGCGGCGGCGGAAGTTCTCGCCGATCAGCTGCTGGTGCAACGGGTCAAACTGGTAGTAGTCGTTGGTGAGGGTACTGACGTGTACCAGACCGTCGATGTGGATCTCGGCCAGACGCACGAAGAAGCCAAATCCGGTGACGCTGGCGATGACGCCATCGAACTCATCACCCACGTGATCAAGCATGTACTCGCACTTGAGCCAGTCAGCCACGTCGCGGGTGGCGTCATCGGCGCGGCGCTCGGTCATGGAGCAGTGCTCGCCCATGGGGTCCACTTCTTCCAGCTGGTAGTGGTAGCCACCGCTCGGAGTCCACTTGTGGCGCAGGTTGGCCTGCTGCTCCTTGGCGGTCTGATACTTGATCGCGCGGTGCAGGATGAGGTCGGGGTAGCGACGGATCGGCGAGGTGAAGTGAGCGTAGGACTTCAGCGCCAGACCGAAGTGACCGATATTGTCGGCCTGATAGATGGCCTGACGCATGGAGCGCAGCAGCATGGTGGAGAGCAGCTCCGCATCGGGGCGTCCTTCGAACTTGGCGGCCAGGTCGGCGAAATCTTTCGGCTCGGGCTCAAGGCCTCCCTTGAGCTCCAGACCCAGTTCGGCCAGGAAGTCACGGAAGCCGGTCAGACGCTCTTCGCCAGGACGGTCGTGTACCCGGAACAGGGCGGCGGCCTCGTTCTTCTCGATGTAGCGGGCAGCGGCCACGTTCGCCTGGATCATGCACTCTTCGATGATCTTGTGGGCGTCGTTGCGCACCAGCGGTACGATGCGGTCGATCTTGCGTTGGGCGTTGAAGATGAAGCGGGTCTCTTCGCTCTCGAACTCCACCGCACCGCGCTGATGACGGGCATGCTTGAGCGCCTTGTAGAGGTTGTTGAGCTCTTCGATGTGACCCACCAGCGGCTCGTACTGCTGACGCAGCTTGGGCTCCCCTTCCAGGATCGCAGCGACCTTGGTGTAGGTCATGCGGGCATGGGAGTTCATCACCGCTTCGTAGAACTTGTAGCCGGACATGCGGCCGGCGGCGGAGATGGTCATCTCGCACACCATGCAGAGGCGGTCAACCTGCGGGTTGAGCGAGCAGAGGCCGTTGGAGAGCACCTCCGGCAGCATGGGCACCACGAATTCGGGGAAGTAGACGGAGTTGCCGCGCTGGTAGGCTTCGGTGTCGAGGGCGGTGCCCGGCTTCACGTAGGCGGAGACGTCGGCAATGGCGACCCACAGGCGCCAGCCACCGCCGCGCTTGGCTTCACAGAAGACGGCGTCATCGAAGTCGCGGGCATCTTCCCCGTCGATGGTGACCAGCGGCAGGGCACGCAGGTCGATGCGACCCTCTTTGGCCTTCTCCGGCACCTGCTCGCCCAGACCGGCAACCTCCTTGGTCACCTCTTCCGGCCAGGTATGCGGAATGCCGTGGGTACGCAGGGCGATCTCGATCTCCATGCCGGGCGCCATGTTTTCACCCAGCACTTCCAAGACGGTACCGACCGCGTTGAAGCGGGCTGTAGCGCGCTGATTGATGCGCACGACTACGACCTGGCTCTGGCGAGCGCCCTTGTTCTCCCCTTCCGGGATGATGATGTCCTGGCCGATGCGGCTGTCATCCGGCACCACGAAGCCGACGCCGTTCTCGACGAAGTAGCGGCCGACGATGTCCGCTTCACGGGATTTGAGCAGGCGTACCAGACGCGCCTCCTGGCGCCCCTTGCGGTCGATCTCGGTAGGCTGCACCAGGGCGTAGTCGCCGTGCATCAGGCGCTGCATCTCGCGGTTGTTCAGGAACAGATCCGGGCCACCACCCTCGGGGCGCAGAAAACCGAAGCCATCTTTGTGGCCGAGCACGTAGCCTTTCACCAGATTCAGGCGATCCGGCAGGGCGTAACACTGGTTGCGAGTGAATACCAGCTGACCATCACGCTCCATGGCGCGCAGACGACGGCGCAGGGCTTCCAGCGGCTCTTCTTCGGTCAGCTTGAGGACCTTTGCCAGCTCTTCACGGGACATGGGCTTTTCATGGCCCTTGATGAGGTCGAGGATCATCTCGCGACTGGCGATGGGGTTCTCGTATTTTTCGGCCTCGCGTTCGAGGAAAGGATCTTTTTGAGACATAAGCAGGCCTTAGGGTAGGTGGTAACGGTGCCATTATATCGGAGGGGGGGGCGAATGGCATCCATCGACTGCCTTTTGGCCAATCTCTCTGTCATACTATGCACAGTTTGCAGGCATGATGAGACATGGAACTCATGAGCAAGGACTCGTTCGCCCAATCCGCCGCCTATCTCAAGCAGGCGGTTCCCCTGATGATCAAGTATCAAATCCCCACCACGCCGGATAATTACACCCTTTGGTATAACTACGTGGCGGCCAGCATGCCCGAGCTCAATCAGGCCATCGATCAGGCCATCAAGCTGCAGGGAACCTGCTCTCTCACCACCTGCGAGCGCCTCTATCACCAGCACCTCGCCGCGCAGGATGAGCAGCAGATGGAAACCATGAAACTCAACCTGGCCGCCATGGCCAACGAGCTTGGTCACACCATGCAGGATGCCCTCTCTGACACCGGCATGTTTCAGGACATGCTCGACAAGAGCTTCGATCGGCTGAGCCTCATCGACGACGAGGGGCTGAGCCTGGAAGACACCATGGGGATCCTGCGGGATCTGGTGCGCGAGTCGCGGGACGTGCGCATGTCTACCATGCACTTTCGCAACCAGCTCAGCAGCGCCGAGAAGGAGATCAAGGAGCTGCGTGAGGCGCTCAACGAGACCCGCAAGCTGGCCAACGAGGATGCCCTCACCAGCCTGCTCAACCGGCGCGCCTTCGATCTGGAGATAGAAAGCCTGATCCGCAGCAAGCAGCCCTTCTCCCTGATCCTGTCGGACATAGACCGCTTCAAGAGCTTCAACGATGAATATGGCCACCTGCTTGGGGACCAAGTGCTGCGCGCCTTCAGCAAGCGGCTGCGGGAAACCTGCAAGGAGGGCGTCACCGCCTACCGCCTCGGCGGCGAGGAGTTTGCCCTGCTGGTCCCCATGCGCAGTCTGGCGCTGAGCCGCCAGATGGCGGAGAGCCTGCGCCGGGCCATCGAGAAGATGTCGATCCTGGATCGCAAATCGGGCCGGCGCATCGACCACATCACGGCCTCGTTCGGGGTGGGTGAATACAGCGGTCAGGAGACGGGCGACAGCCTGGTCGAGCGCACCGACAAGCTGCTCTACAAGGCCAAGGAGCTTGGTCGCAACCGGGTGATGCCGCTGCCATCCTGATTCTGCCAGCACACAAAAAGGCCGGTCAATGACCGGCCTTTTTCATGTTTGCCATCCCGGGATCAGAGGCTTTTCAGCTTCTCTTCCGGCAGGGCCAGCTCGTCATTGCGGTTGACGCCGATGCCGCGCTCCAGCACGTGGCGGGCGATGGCATGGGCCTCTTCCAGCGAGTGCATGCTGTAGGTACCGCACTGATACTCGTTCAGCTCGGGGATCTTGCCCTGCTCCTGCACGGTCAGCACGTCGCTCATGGCGGCCTGCCAGGCAGCACCAACCCGGGCTTCGTCCGGCGCACCGATCAGGCTCATGTAGAAGCCGGTCCGGCAGCCCATGGGGGAGATATCGATGATCTCCACCCCGTTGCCGTTCAGGTGATCACGCATGAAGCCGGCAAACAGGTGCTCGAGGGTGTGGATGCCGCGCTCGGAGAGGATCTCCTGGTTCGGCACGCAGAAACGCAGGTCGAACACTGTGATGGTGTCCTTGCTCGGGGTCTGCATGGTCTTGGCCACACGCACCGCCGGCGCAGCCATGCGGGTGTGGTCAACGGTAAAACTGTCCAATAACGGCATTTCTGACTCCTGATTTGGTTACCAGAACCAGCCCCCGCTGGAGAGCTGATCCTTGCATTGTCGATACTGGGCGCCGTAGCGCTGGGCACGGGCCTCTACCTTGTGGGATGTCTTCATCAGCCATCCCTTGCTGCGGTAGCTGCCACGCCGATAGCCACCCCACCCTTCGTGATAGTTGAGATACTGGCCATACGCATCCCACTTGGAGGTGCCGTTCAGCCGCTGGGCCTTGTGAGTGTACCAGCCCATGAAGTCGATGGCGTCGGCAAAGTCGTCGCGATCGCTCCAGCCGTTGCCGGTTTCCCGCTGGTAGTCAGCCCAGGTTTCATCTTTGACCTGGGCATAGCCGTAGGCGGAGCTGGCCCGCCCGGTCGGGATGAAGAGGAAATACTGCATCGGCGGCTGGGCATCGTGCACGAAAGAGGACTCCTGATACATCATGGCCATCACCACCTGGATCGGGGTTCCCCACTTCTCGTTCATCTTGAGCGCCGCCTTGTGCCACTCCGGCTTCTCGCGAAAGATCTGGCACAGGTTTTCCGGCTGGGCCGGCGGCCGGGTACTACAGGCGGTCAGACCGGCCAGCAGGCCGACCACCGCAACGAGGCGCATCCAGGACATCAGCGGGATCGAGTCTCCATTCGTTGGCTCATCACGAGGTTCTGCCATCTCATCAGATGGCGTCTTCGTTCTCTTCGCCGGTACGGATACGAATGACGCGCTCCACCTCGCAGACGAAGATCTTGCCGTCACCAATCTTGCCGGTGCGAGCGGTGTTCTGGATCGCTTCCAGGCAGGCATCGAGATCCTCGTCCTGCACCACCAGTTCCACCTTCACCTTGGGCAGGAAGTCGACCATGTACTCGGCGCCGCGATAGAGCTCGGTGTGGCCCTTCTGACGGCCGAAGCCCTTGACCTCGGACACTGTCATGCCGTTGATGCCGATCTCGGCCAGGGCCTCGCGCACATCGTCCAGCTTGAACGGTTTGATGATGGCTTCAATCTTCTTCATGGTGACTCCTTACCAGTTCTGTTTGCCAAACCCGGACGTGATGGGGTAACGGCGATCCTTACCAAAGTTGCGGGCCGTGATGCGGGGCCCGACCGCCGCCTGACGGCGCTTGTATTCGTTGAGATCCACCAGCCGGATCACCTTGCGCACCACCGCCTCTTCGAAGCCCTCCGCCACCATGTCGGCCACGGAGGCATCTTCTTCCACGTAGCGCTTGAGGATGGCATCCAGGATGTCATAGGGCGGCAGGCTGTCCTGATCCACCTGGTCCGGCGCCAATTCTGCCGAAGGCGGGCGGTCGATGACCCGCTGCGGGATCACATAATCGACAGAATTGCGGTATTCGCACAATTTGAAGACCAGCGTCTTGGGCACATCTTTCAGCACGTCAAAGCCGCCGGCCATGTCGCCGTACAGGGTGGCATAGCCGACCGCCATTTCGCTCTTGTTGCCGGTGGTCAGCACGATGCGACGACGCTTGTTGGAGAGCGCCATCAACAGCACGCCGCGGCAACGGGCCTGCAGGTTCTCTTCGGTAGTGTCGCGGGCGGTCCCTTCAAACAATGGTGCCAGCTGGGCCATAAACCCTTCGAACATGGGCTCGATCGAGATGATATTGAACTCCACCCCCATCCGCTCGGCCTGCTCCTTGGCATCTTCCACACTCATCTGGGCGGTGTAGCGGAACGGCATCATCACCGCCTGCACCTTGTCAGCACCGATGGCATCAGCCGCGATGGCCAGGGTCAGTGCCGAGTCGATGCCGCCGGAGAGGCCCAGCACGGCGCCGTGGAAGCCGTTCTTGGTGACATAGTCGCGCACCGCCAGCACCAGCGCCTGATAGGTCTCGGCCAAAGGATCGAGCGGGGCAGCCGGTTCCCGCTCTTTCACCGGCTGGCCATCGGCAAAGCGCACCAGCGCCAGCTCTTCGGCAAAGGGGGCCAGCTTGTGGGTCAGCTCACCCTGGCTGTTGAACACCTTGGAGCAACCGTCGAAGATCAGCTCGTCCTGACCACATACCTGATTGAGGTAGACCAGCGGCAGACCGGTCTGATCGCAGCGCTCGGCCATCAGCTCGCGGCGGATCCAGGGTTTTTCCTGATCATAGGGTGAGGCATTGATGGTGAGCAGCAGCTCGGCTCCCGCCGCCTTGGCGGCCAGCGCCGGACCCGGCTGCCAGAGGTCTTCACAGATGAGCAACCCCAACTGATGACCACGGAAGGGGACCACACAGGTCTCGGTTGCCGCAGTGAAGTAGCGCTTCTCGTCGAATACCCCGTAGTTGGGCAGATCCTGCTTGAAGTAGCGTGCGACCAGCTTGCCTTGCTCGTAGAGGGAGGCGGCGTTGTAGAGTGCCTCCCCGTCGCGCCAGGGGTGACCCACCAGAATGGCGCAAGCCCCCTGCCATGCCGCGATGCGGGCCAGGGCGGCCTCCACCCGGATCATCAGGTCGGCGCGCAGCAGCAGATCTTCCGGCGGGTAGCCGGTCAGGGCCAGTTCGGAGCAGACCAGCAGATCGGCGCCTTGCCTATCGGCCTCGGCGGCTGCCGCCAGCACCTTGTCACAGTTATCTTCGATGGCGCCTACCGTCAGATTCAACTGGGCAAGCATCAGAGAGAGGGCTTTTGCCATGGCGATGCATCTTGAATTCGAAAATGATGGGGAATGATAAAGAAAAGGGGGGCGATCTGCCAGTTCAAGACGGAGCTCTAATGTGACAGTCCTTCACTGGCAGTGATAAGCTGTAAGAAGTCAAGGAACGACATATTCAGGATTATATGAAAAACAATGGATTTACCCTACTGGAGCTGATGGTTACCATCTCACTGCTGGTCATTCTGTTAGGGATCGGCTTACCCTCCTTAAAAGAACTCATCAGTAGCAACAGCCTGTCATTCCAGTCAGAAATGATTCTGAAACTTATTCGCTTTGCCAGAGCACAAGCCATTGATAATCAACAGAATGTAACTGCCTGCCTTGCTGATGCATCTGATAAATGTGTGCAAAATAGTCCAGACCATTTTCTTGTCTTCATCGATGATAACAGCAATAGCGAGCTCAGCACAGGTGAAACACTTCTGGCTCGCAGTCAATCTCTATCAGATGGGATTGTTGTGACGGCGAATAGAATTTCAACCATATATAGTTCGGATGGTACCAGCATTGGTACAAATGCAACCCTCACTCTATGTGAATCAGGTCAACCTCAAGTCAATTTAGTCATAGCCCAATCAGGTCGCAGTACAAATACTCCGCAGGCCAATATATGTCCATGACGATTATCTCGGCTGACTTAACTCCTGTTTTTTAGCCAATTCAAGATTGAATTCTCGGTTAAGATCCGTACACTCAATAATGTTTTTGACTTTGCTCACTCTCCCTTGATATTCAAAGCCTTTTTTGGTGAAGGCTCTGTGAATACTATCTTGGCTATTATCAGATAATGAAGTCTGCAAGATCACCTTTTGGCCATTCTCTAGTTCAACATAGCATTTTATATCAGCAGCCACAGCCACACTCGAAAGTAAAAAAAACAACATAGAAAATGAATATATAAATTTCATTACTGAGCTCCTTCATAGAGATATATCTTTTTGGGAGACATGTCCATTTCTGCTTCATCAGCGCCCTGAGAACACTCTCCCTCGGTGGTACAACGCTCAGGCTCACCCTGGCCTTCATTCTTGAGGATCACCTCTTCCCCTGGTGCACCACCAATAATACGGATCTTGGAGTCATCCCCAGCATGAACAACAAGATCATCAGCAACTTTGTTGTTCACATCCACATATCGGATAGGACTCTCATTGCCATCTTGATCTAGAACATACCGAAATGTCGTACCATAGTGCATATCAATCATATATTGACGCATTGCACCAATCGATTGAATCGTACATTCCTGAAAAGACTGAACTTGAGGTAAAAATGAGGTGAAATATAGCTTTCCTTGCAATACGACACCAGCCCCCATCGATTTCTCCCCCGGTTCATTTAACCAGTATACCCATCCCTTTTTACTTGTTATAGCAGCCCTCACATTCAAGATATCGGCATCGGTAGTTTTGCCAATGAGAGGGTCACTGGTCACATCATACAGATCTGAGACCAGCAATGGAGTGGGTGTATTGGTTTGATAATTTTTGGCGATGACATTGTAATCTCTCAACATGAAATAGGCATTTTTTACCGTAGACTCAGATGATGGTCTATTACGGTCACCACTTCCGATCAGCACAGCATCAAATGGACGCTCTTTATAGGTATATTGATCTTTTCCATTTACTGTGGTTCTAGTCACTTCCTTATTAATTGTCCTGACAATGACTGGTTGGGTAAAGAAGCGTCGATCAGCACTTTGTACGGAATCAGACCCCAGGTTGGCGAACTTATAAATACTCCACTCTGTTTTATTGGTTGATGAAAGGTCCATTCTCCATATATTACCCCCCGTATCCCCTGCATAGACTCTATCTATTTTTCCATCACCATCACTATCCAAGGTAGCAACAGTCCCCGGCATGCTATCCGTCATACCAGGCACGCTGAGATTTGATGAAGAAGCAACTGCAGGTGTAGCACTGAAAATCAACGCCCCGGTGTTAGCATTAATAAAATAGATTCCGGCGCCTGAGCTATCTCCAGCACCGATACCGGCATTACTCTTGTTCAAATCATAACCACCAGCGAAAACTAATACCGGATCGGTGACACCCGGAATAAAAGCAACTTCAGGTACAGACCATGTCTGCCCCAACTGAGAAAAACCTGTGGTTTGATTACTGATACTCCATTTCAGTGCAGGCGCATCAGGATTGGAAATATTGAATGCATAATAACTCTTACCACCCCCTCTCAATCCTATAAACAGCCATGCAAAGTCACCTTCTGAAGACTTGATAACACCATTTCGGTTAGCATCTTTGATCAATGCAACAGGAGATGAGTCAACTCCATAGATATGTGTCGAAGACTCTACATTTTCTCGAAGTGCCTTTTGGTTTGCCATAAATTCGTATGGGATAATAGCCCAGCTTTCATCAATACTGGAACCTGAGTCCTTAAACATATGGAGAAAACCAGCATTTGTTCCCATGATAATCCGAAGGTCTGGCGCATCATTAGCGTTGCCGGAGGGTGGCCCATAATTTATGACTAATGGCCTTGAGTGGAGTGGATCACCGAGAATGAATTGTCTGGTAGATGTCGTAGCATCAAAGTCTTCATCATCAACATCTACACCACGTGTCCAGTTTATCAATGAGTCCGCCGCTGCAGAATCGGTGACCTGTAGATCGCTAATTAAAGTAGAGGCACTACCCGCAATGCTTTCCAGATTGGATCTGGTGAAGTTATCCAAACGTGACTGGGCTTTATTGATCACATAAATGCTACGTGAGGCTTTTTCTGCCAGCATTGCTTGGGCACCACCTTTCACAACAATATTTCCATCACGCTCACCAGACCAATATGTCTGTGCATTTTCTATAATCGAACCATCCGTTTTTATCGCTGGCAAATCATTAACATCTGCCACATAGCCTTTGCTAGAAAAAATCAATTTCTTCAGATTGCCTTTCCAACGCGGACCTGAGTCAGGTTCAAACATTGCGTAATATATATTATTGAGGCTACGCGTCCGATCAAAGTTATTAGTTGCAATTGCCGGCGAGACTAGAGATGTGTTAATTTTCAGTATCGCCAACAAAGAGGACTTCAGCGCCTGGGTCAGAGCTGTCGCATCTGTTGCTGGATAATACGTCCCTCCACCACGACGAGCCGTTTCCGCCAACAAATTACCGGCCCCAGTTACCGCATCATCTCCAAACCCAACAGTGAATGTTGTCACAGTCTGCACACCAGGTGAGCCACTATTCACATCTTTATGTTTCATATAACCAGCAAGCGCGGCAAGATAACTTTTACTACCACTGGTACCATAACCAACCGTTGTACCATAAGCAGCTTTTTCATCCGCGCTAAGTGTATTAATAAGCCCTTGGACCAAGGTGTTAGCAGCTGTATCTTGAGTGGGTTCACCGTCTGTTATATAAATAACATAACCATTATTTGAACAATTATCATAAGGCGACTTATAAGTTCCAACGGGATTTTCTGCCAAAGTGTCTCTTGTTGGCACTCTCGTACTATCATCGTCACCATAATAAACACTTTGCCCACCAAAAAAACGATAAGCCTCATACAGAGTTTCACACAATGGAGTATTGGTTTCGGCACTTAAACTATCAATTGTTGACAACAAATTTTGTTCTGCCGTTACTCCTCCTCCCATATTTTCATCATTACTTAAAATTCGTCTAACTATACGACCACCGTTTCTTCCACCATTACTATCATTGTAATTATAAACAGCCAACCCAAAATCCACACCAGGAGTTGAAGACACCAATCCTTTGACTGCATCCTTGGCAATTTTCAGTCTTGACTGAACGCTATAACCAGTAGGACCATAGTACCAACGAATGTAATTTGCTGAATATAGTGTGACACTAGTATTACTGCCCGTCACTGCATTGGCTATATTTGAAGTGTAATACCAAGAGCCTGAATTATTGGATGTTTTATTGATAGGATATCCTGCAGTTACACTTCCGACAGGAACGGCACCACTGAAAGGGTTTGCGGTGTTTTTCGCTGTAATATCTTGCTTGCAATCAACTAAGTAAATCTCACTCTCAACATATGGAGAAACAGATGTCCACGAACCTTGCCGAGGTACTCCGCTGTTATTAAAACTAGAATATAGGTAACTCCATACTTGTGATTGAAAATATCCTACGTTGCTCAATGGTGTTTTTGAAGAGGCACATGCATTAACTTTATCCGAAAAACGTTTGGTACTAGTAATGGTCGGCACGCTACCATCTGTTGAATAGTATATATATTTTTTGCTATTACCAGTATCAGGATCTTTGTTTAAAGCAGCATATGTTGTTGATGGATTATACTCTTCTTTAACAACATCCATTGTCTCACTCATGCTACCAGAGTTATCGAAAACAATTAATATTTTCGGTCTAAAATCCCCAGCCTTAGAGAAATCATAGACAAATAGTTCAGTATCATCTGAGTAACTATTGGTTGCCATCGCTGGCATGACAGTAACCAGCATGAGTAACAACACTTTTAAATAATCAAGCATATCCTATGCTCCTCATTCAGATTTGAGCAATGGTTGCTCGACACCTGCAGTCCAGTTTAATGGACGAGAGTTTTTTCCATAATTTACTCCTGCCTGCATCTCTACATAGCGGCAGGAAGGGATAACATTTTGACTACTTGCATTGAACTTTCTTTTACATATCGTCTCTGCTCGACGTGTCATGCTAACTGATGTTGTTATATTATTTCCCGATATACTTAATGCTGCACTTGTACCCATCGTTGCGATACGAGTTGACAGACCACTCTGTTGCAATGCACTCTCGAGCACACCTTCAACCTGATGCTCTGCTTGCTGGATACTTGCTGAAGCTCCCGCCATACGCAAATCGACCCCACTTGACTGCATCACAATGATAGCAATTAAAGTCAAGGGGACTAAAATAATGAGAGCAATGATCAAGGCAACTCCTTGTATGCGCATCACTTGCCTCCTGTCGCAATCATCGCAGGATTACGAATAGCAACACTGCTTTCCAATAACAAGCGTCTAAATCCATCACCATTGCCCGACACTGAGATATTACCAACCTGATATACATTATTGTTTTTGTATTTTGCAGATGCCTGTAAGGAACGAACCAGAATAAATACCCTGGCTGAAACAACTCGACCCTCATTCCATTCCTGTGATGAAACATTGACACTGCCAACATATTTATCGATAACACCATCTTGCACGGGAGTGGTATCCACACCATACAGAACAACAATACTTTCAATACCGTCAGCCATCGACCCCGTTATCAGAAAAGAACCGCCATTTGCAGTTAGCATTCTTTTTCTCAACTCAGGAATGCCTGATGAGCCTGATGCGAGGTAGTAAATATAATGTTGATATTCCCATATTTGCCTGGCTGGCATTGCGGTATCGGTTGGTGCAACTTCATTACCACGAAAAATATATGCAGCTTGAGTCGTTGTCGCCATATAGAACCGATTACTATCGAGACTACCAGTGAGAGGTCGTCCAATCAGCCGTTTTATACTGATAACATCAGAATTCGCTATTCTGGACGAGGATGTAATACAAGAAAAACCTGTCATATTTTTACTGGCATCGACTCTGGCGACCCAAAGTGCCCGCGTGACTGTTGTTGAGGATGGAAAACTTCCCTCTCCCCTTTCATCGATACAATCATTGATACCAGAAATAACGGCGCCACTACTTAAACTAACTCCAGCATCTTTTTGCATCGGCATTCCGGTATAGTCACCCCAAAAACCGGCCCATCGCAGGTCTTGAGTAATCATCCGCATAGCCAGGCGACCATTTTCTTGCAGTTCACTTTGATCAAAAACATCTTCCGTTGTGGCACGGGAAGCCACATAAATGCTTAATACCCCCCCCAGTAGAAATACCCCAATGACCATGGCAATAAGCCATTCGATAAGCGTAAAACCTTTGGTTTTCATAACGTTGTTGCCAGCATATAGTAACGCCTTGACTGGAGCGTTCCGTTGCCAAAACCACACAGGTTGCGGATATTATTCGATATGGCCGATGTACCGTCAGAAATGCTCTCTCGCCCCTGCCAGGTAACAATGACTGTCATAGCATTGGCATTTCCTCGAATAATACAGCCGGATGGATTCTGTAGTACTGAGGAGGCACCTGATACTGCAACGCCCGACAAGGACTGCTGCCAACTGAACATATCCAAAGCGAGCAGATCGTTTGAACTGCAACTGGTCATGGTGCCATCCTTGTTACCACAGCTTGGCTTGCTGATGGAAGAACCCGAGCTCACAGTCCAAGCCTGTGCTGTCTGAAGCTCCCATATAGAACGATTGATTCTGGCACGTTCAACGATGTCAGTTGCCAGCCAGCTCGCTATCGTTCTTTGTCTGGCCTCATAGCCAGATAGCTTGGACGTCACCTGCATTCCCACCAATCCCAGCAACCCAAAAGACAGCACGACAGCCGCAATCATTACTTCCAGTAGACTGAACCCTTTCATTGAACTCAAGATGGGCCATTTCATGGGCTAGTCCCAGCAATCATTGTTGACAGCATTGCCAACATTGAAGGCACTTTTAGTGCCATCTTGGTCGATGGAATAGATGACACAGTCCTCATCAGAGCCCTGTGCACCTGATGCTGTAGCGGACAACACATATGTATTAGTACCGGCAGAAATCACCAGATGGTACAAACCCGCATCGGAATTCTCGGAAATGTTGAGCGCCGCCGCGGAAGATGCATATCGATTGAAATCCATGAAATAGGTTTCTTGCCGGTTGGCGGCATCCAACAGCATTTTTTTTGCATCGACACGATGGCTGGTCAGCAGATATCGCTGATAGGAGGGGTAAGCAATTGAGCTAAGAATTGCCACGATGGCAACAACGATCATCAGCTCGACTAGAGAAAAGCCTCGAAAGAACCCAATCATATCCCATCCTTGGTGTGATTGACGGCTTTATAAGTTTAACGCCGAGCCTGTCACTAGAACAAACTCGGCGTCAATATCATTGCACTTTATTCTTAAGCCTTCCTGGCTTCGCTCAAATAATTCTAAGTTCCGGCGGCACCTCAAACACCACGTTCTCTTCACGACCGGGATGCTCGGCCACCACCTTGCCGCCCAGCTCACGCAGGCGCGTGATGACCGACTGCACCAGCACCTCGGGTGCGGAAGCGCCGGCGGTGACACCGATCGCCTCTACTCCCGCCAGCCAGTCGGCCTCGATCATGGAGGCGTCGTCGATGAGATAGGCTTTGGCGCCCACCTTCTCGGCCAGCTCCCGCAAGCGGTTGGAGTTGGAGGAGTTGCGCGACCCCACCACCAGCATGGCGTCCACCAGCCCCGCCATCTCCCGCACCGCGTCCTGGCGGTTCTGGGTGGCGTAGCAGATGTCGTCTTTGCGTGGCCCCTGGATCTTGGGGAAGTGGACACGCAAGGCATCGATGACGTCCGAGGTCTCGTCCACACTGAGGGTAGTCTGGGTGACGAAGCAGAGGTCATCCGGGTTCTTCACCTTGAGCTTGGCCACGTCTTCCGGCGTCTCCACCAGATACATGCCCCCCTCGCGATTCTCGTACTGCCCCATGGTCCCGATCACCTCGGGGTGACCGGCATGGCCGATGAGCACGGCCTCGGAGCCCTTGCGACTGGCGCGATGGACCTCCATGTGCACCTTGGTCACCAGCGGGCAAGTCGCATCGAACACCTTGAGGGCACGGGACTTGGCCATCTCGCGCACCGCCTTGGAAACGCCGTGGGCGGAGAAGATGACGATGCTGTCGTCTGGCACCTCATCCAGCTCTTCGACGAAGACGGCGCCCGCCTCCTTGAGCTTGTTCACCACGTAGCGGTTGTGCACCACCTCGTGACGGACATAGATGGGGGCGCCGAACTTCTCCAGCGCACTCTCGACGATGCTGATCGCCCGGTCGACACCGGCACAGAAACCACGGGGATTGGCCAGAAGAATATTCATCAGTGAACCGCTTCCTCGTCATCAACCCCCAGGATCTCCACCTCGAACGTGACGGTGTGACCGGCCAGGGGATGGTTGAAATCGACCGTCACCGACATCCCTGCCACCGCCCGGATGATACCCGGCAGCTCGCTGCCGTTGGGCTGGTCGAACAGGATGATGGTGCCGACCTTGGGCTCTACATCGGCACCGAACTTGGCGCGGTCCAGATGATAGATGTTGTCGGGATTGGAGAGGCCGAAGGCCTCTTCCGGCGCCAGCGTGAAGCTCTTGCTCTCCCCTTCGCGCAGCCCCAGCAGGCACTGCTCGAAACTGGAGGTCAGGCTGCCATCGCCCATCCGCAGGCGGGCAGGCTTGCCTTGCAGCGCAGTGCTGTCGGCCACCGAACCATCTTCCAGCTTGATGGCGAAATGAAACAGCACGCTGCTGTCTGTCGCAATCGGCTGGCTCATGGCGTCACATCCTTCTTCTTCTCACTGCGAAAACCGTCCAGCACTATCATGGCGGCGCCGATGAAGATGAAGCTGTCCGCCAGGTTGAACGCCGGCCAGTGGGCACGCTGCCAGTAGAAATCGAGGAAATCGACCACGTGACCCAGCACCAGCCGGTCAAACACGTTGCCGAGCGCCCCGCCGATGATCAGCGAGTAGGCGATGCCGCTCCAGCGCTGAGCGACGGACTGCTTGCGCAGCCAGTGGATCAGCAAGCCACAGATGGCAAACGCCAGCACTGCGAAGAACCAGCGCTGCCAGCCGCCCTGATCAGCCAGGAAGCTGAAAGCCGCCCCCTTGTTGTAGACATGGACCAGGTTGAAGAAGGGGGTGATCTCCACCCCCGGGTAGCCAAATGGCAGCAGCTTGACCACGGCGAGCTTGCTCGCCTGGTCCAGTACAAAGGCCAGCACTGCCAGCCACAGCCAACGCAGGCCGCTTTTATGGTGAGTCATGTTCATCAGGCAAATTGACGAGTTTCGCCGTCACCCTCGACGTTGGTGACGCAGCGGCCACAGATCTCTTCGTGACCCGCGATGGTGCCCACGTCTTCCACATGGTGCCAGCAGCGGTCGCACTTGGCGGCGGCAGACTGGGCCACGCTCAGCCACAGGTCATCGCGCTCGGTCGCCACGGCGTCTGCCGGGGCGGCATCGACGCTGACGACCTTGGCCTTGGAGGTAAGCAGCACGAAGCGCAGCTCATCGGCCAGGGCGTTCAGACGCGCAGCCAGTGCCGGCTTGGCGAACAGGGTCAGCTCGGCCTGCAGGGAGCCACCGATGCGCTTCTCGCCACGGGCCACTTCCAGCGCCTTGTTCACTTCACCGCGCACGGTGAGGATCTCGGCCCAGAAATCGTCGTTGAGGGCTTCACCCGCTTCCAGCCCGAACAGGCCGTCGTACCACTCCTCGGTGAACACGAACTCACCGCGCTCACCCGGCAGCAGCGCCCAGATCTCGTCGGCGGTGAAGCTCATGATCGGCGCCATCCAGCGCACCATGGCTTCGGCGATGTGATAGAGGGCGGTCTGGCAGGAGCGACGGGCCAGGCTGTCAGCCTTGGCGGTGTACTGACGGTCCTTGATGACGTCCAGGTAGAAGGAGCCCATCTCGATGGAGCAAAACTGCATCAGCTTCTGGGTCACACCGTGGAAGTTGTACTCGTCGAACGCCGCCATGATCTCGGCCTGTACCGCTTTGGCACGACCCACGGCCCAGCGATCCACCACCACCATGTCGGCAGGCGCCACCATGTCGGTCGCCGGATTGAAGCCGTTCAGGTTGGCCAAGAGGAAACGGGCGGTGTTGCGGATGCGGCGATAAGCGTCGGCAGAGCGCTTGAGGATCTCGTCGGAGACGGTCATCTCGCCGGTGTAGTCGGTGCTGGCGACCCACAGACGCAGGATGTCGGCACCCAGCTTGTTCATCACGTCCTGCGGGCTCACCACGTTGCCGATGGACTTGGACATCTTGCGACCCTGGCCATCCACGGTGAAGCCGTGAGTCAGCACCTGGTTGTAGGGAGCCTTGTCTTTCATCGCCACGCCGATCATCAGGGAGGACATGAACCAGCCGCGATGCTGGTCAGAGCCTTCCAGATACATGTCGGCCGGGTTGCCGTTGAACTCGGGACGGGCGTCGACCACGGAGGAATGAGTCGAACCTGAGTCAAACCAGACGTCCAGGGTGTCGGGCACCTTGTCGTACAGGTCGGCGTCGCTGCCCAGCAGCTCGGCCTTGTCCAGATCCCACCAGGCCTGGATGCCGGACTGTTCGACCCGCTTGGCCACTTCGTGCATCAGGCGCACGGATTCCGGGTGCAGTTCCTGGGTCTCCTTGTGGACGAACAGGGAGATGGGCACGCCCCAGGTACGCTGACGGGAGATACACCAGTCAGGACGGTTCTCGACCATCGCCTGGATACGGTTTTTACCCCAGGCCGGCACCCAGCCGCTCTGGCCGTGCTGTTTGATGCCGTCTTGCTCGATGCGCTCGATCTCTTCCAGCGCGCGCTGCCGCAGACCCTTCTGCTCCATGCTGATGAACCACTGCGGGGTCGCACGGAAGATGATCGGGGTCTTGTGACGCCAGCAGTGCGGGTAGGAGTGGTTGAACACCTTGTGGTGCAGCAGGGCACCGCGCTCGGTCAACACCTCGACCACGGAGGCGTTGGCCTTGAACACGTGCTGGCCGGCAAACAGTTCGGTATCCGGCAGGTACACGCCGTTGCTGCCAACCGGGTTGGCGACTTCCAGACCGTACTTCTGACCGACCACGAAGTCTTCCTGACCGTGGCCAGGGGCGGTGTGCACGGCACCGGTACCGGCATCCAGAGTGACGTGGTCACCCAGCACCACCGGCACGTCGAAGCTGTAGAAGGGGTGGTTGAAGCGCAGCAGCTCGAGCGCAGCGCCCTTGGCGTAGCCCAGGTTGTGGAACTGCTCGATACCGGCGCGGTCCATCACGTCCTTGACCAGCTCGGCGGCCAGGATCAGGCGCTCGGGATGCTCACCTTCCACCTGCACCAGCGCATAGTCCAGATCGGCATGCATGGCGATACCGCGGTTGGCGGGCAGGGTCCAGGGGGTGGTGGTCCAGATCACGGCAGAGATCGGGCCCTTGCCAGTGTGGCCTTCGGCGCAGTCAAACTTGGCGGCAACACCCGCCTCGTCGACAGCCTTGAAGCGCACGTCGATGGAGGGGGAGTTCTTGTCGTAGTACTCCACCTCGGCTTCGGCCAGGGCGGAGCCACAGTCGGTACACCAGTGCACCGGCTTGGAGCCTTTGTGCAGGTGGCCGTTTTCAACGATCTTGGCCATGGAGCGGATGATGTTGGCTTCGGTGCCAAAATCCATGGTCAGGTAGGGGTGTTCCCAGTCACCCAGCACGCCCAGCCGGATGAAGTCGGTCTTCTGCGCTTCGATCTGGGTCTTGGCGTATTTGCGGCACTCGGCGCGGAACTCGGCAGCAGAGACCTTCTCGCCCGGCTTGCCGACCATGCCTTCTACTTTCAGTTCGATGGGCAGACCGTGGCAATCCCAGCCCGGCACATAGGGGGAGTCGAAGCCGGAGAGGCCCTTGGACTTGATGATGATGTCTTTGAGGATCTTGTTGACCGAGTGACCGATGTGAATGCTGCCGTTCGCATAGGGGGGGCCATCGTGCAGAATGAACGAAGGCTTGCCCGCTTTGGCGCGGCGAATGGCGCCGTAAAGATCCTGATCGTACCAACGTTTCAGCATGTTGGGTTCGCGCTTGGCCAGATCGCCACGCATCGGAAACTCGGTTTCCGGAAGATTCAGGGTGTGTTTATAGTCGCTCATCAGTCCTGGGTTCCCTTCTTTTCTAAAAGAGTGCTGGGTAAATGGAGTAGTGGCAGCCCGAACCAGGCTCGGGCCGCCAGGGCATCTCGTTCGATCTGCTCTTTCAAGGCGGTGAAAGAGGCAAACTTCTGCTCTTCGCGCAGCTTGTGGCGAAGCAGCACCTTGACCTGTTGACCATATAGGTCGCCAGAAAAATCAAATAGATGTACTTCCAATCTGGCTTGTGTACCGCTCAAGGTCGGCCGTACACCCACATTGGCGACACCGGGGAAGGTCTTGCCGGAACATAACACTTCCACCGCGAACACGCCACCGACCGGGATCACCTGGCGCTTGAGGGCCAGATTGGCGGTGGGAAAACCTATGGTGCGGCCCAGCTTGTCACCGTGGGCAACCCGGCCGCTGATGGTATAGGGGCGGCCAAGCATCAGCTCCACCTCCGCCATGCGACCGGCCGCGAGGGCCTCGCGCACCAGCGTGCTGCTGACCCGCTGACGGGACAACTGGAAGCTCTGGGTGCTGATCACCTCGAAACCGAAGCGCCGACCGGCCTCTTCCAGCAGGTGGAAGTCCCCTTCCCGCCCCTTGCCGAAACGAAAATCGTCGCCCACCACCAGATAGTGCACGCCGAGTTTCTCCACCAGCAGTTGCTCGATGAAGGTGGTGGCGGACTGCTCGGCGAAGCGATGGTTGAAGCGCACGCAGAGCATGCGATCGATCTGCATCCCCTTGAGCGCTTCATACTTCTCCCGCAGGCGGCTAAGGCGGGCCGGCGCCGCAGCCCCGGCAAACAGCTCCAGCGGCTGCGGTTCAAACAGCATGACGCAGGCCGGCAGGCCCAGTTGGGCTGCTTTTTCCTGCAGGCGAGACAGCACGGCATGATGACCCTGATGAACCCCATCAAAGTTGCCAATGGTCAATACACACCCCCGGTGACGGGGCTTGATATTGTGAATACCGCGGATAAGCTCCATCAATGCCTTGTGCGTCGCTGCTATGAAAATCGCCGGATTATATATCAGGCGGCACTCTGGGTCAGCCCTGTTGCTGACCCGATTTCAGCCATCCCGCCCTGATTGCTGGCTCAGGCGGGACTTCAATCGCCATGGCGCGCCGACTCAGTCATCCCGCCCTGCTCTCAGATCTTTTGGCCGAATGCCCAGCGCCAGCAAGACACCGGCATAGATGGCGCCCCCCAGCACCAGCAGCATGGTCAGTTGCATGCTCGCCTTGCTCATGTGCCAGGCGCCCCATTGGGCCAGATCCGGCGAGAGGTAGAGGAGCACGCCCCCCATCAGCAGACTTGCGGTCAACAGCTTGAGGCAGAATACCCCGGTGTGGCGGGAGGGCCGGTAGACGTTCTGCTGATGGAGCCCCTTGAACAGCAGGGCCGCGTTCAGCGTGCCCGAGCAGGCAGTCGAGAGCGCCAGTCCCACGTAACCGAGCGGATAGATGAAGATGAGGTTGCAGGCCATGTTGGCCGCCATCGACATCATCCCGATCCGTACCGGAGTGCGGGTATCCTGGCGGGCGTAGTAGCCAGGGGCCAGCACCTTGATCAGCATCAGCGACAGCAGGCCCGTGGTGGATGCCAGCAGGCTGGCGCTGGACATGCTCACCTCGTGCAAGCCGAACTCGCCGCGCATGAACAGCACCCGCAGAATGGGTTCGCGCAGCACGGCGATGCCCACCATGGCCGGCAGGCCGAGCAGCATCACCATCCGTACCCCCCAGTCCATGGTGCGGGAGAAGTCGGCCGGATCCGCATCCACGTGTTTTTTGGCCAACGCCGGCAGGATGACGGTACTGATGGCGACACCGAACATGCCGAGCGGGAACTCCAGCAGTCGATCCGAGTAATAGAGATAGCTGATGGCGCCGGTCGCGAGGAACGAGGCGAGCATGGTGTTGACCAGCAGGTTGATCTGGCTGACCGACACACCGAACAGCGCCGGGATCATCAGGGTGCGGATCTTCACCACTCCCGGATGGTGCCAACCCCACTTGGGCCACACCAGCATGTTGATCTGGCGCAGGAACGGGAACTGGAACAGGAACTGCACCAAACCGCCGAGGAAGACACCGATGGCCAGCGCCAGCTCAGGGTCGTCGAGCCAGGGGGAGATCCACCAGGCGGCGGCGATCATGGTGATGTTGAGAAAGATCGGCGTGAAGGAGGAGACCCCGAAGCGGCCGAAGGTATTGAGGATGGCCCCCGCCATGGCGGTAAAGGTGATGAACCAGAGATAGGGGAAGGTGATCTTGAGCATCAGGCTGGCCATCTCGAACTTCTCGGCCGCCGGCCCACCATGCAACCAGTCCCAGAACCAGCCCCAGCCGAACAGGGCGGTCAGCACCCCAGAGCCCAACACCCCGAGCAGGGTGACCACGGTGACGATCCCCCCGAGGGTGCCCGCCACCGCGGCCAGCAACTCGCGCACTTCGCTCTCGTCGCCCTTTTTCTTGTACTCCGTCATCACGGGAACAAAGGCCTGGTTGAAGGCACCTTCGGCGAACAGGCGACGCAGAAAGTTGGGAATGCGGTTGGCAAAGAAGAATACGTCTGCGGCCACCCCGGCACCGAGCAGATTTGCGATGACCACATCGCGCACCAAGCCCATCACGCGGGACGCCAACGTCATTCCGGACACTATCATGCCGGATTTGATCAATTTCTTACTCAAGACGAGGCCTCTGGAACTGTCGGAAAGAAAAGAATGCTGTTAGAATCGGCCGACAGTTTAACCGTCTCCCATCTGACACACCACCGGGGGGCGGTGTTTATTTGCACAAATCATTTGACAATATGTGGTTGAGAAGGCATATTTCCGGGCCTTTTCAATACACTCGCTAAGACAGTTTTAGGAGTTTTACCTTGGCTAACATCAAATCTGCTAAGAAGCGCGCTCTTCAGTCAGAGAAACGTCGTCAGCACAACGCCAGCCGTCGTTCCATGACCCGTACCTACCTGAAGAAAGTCATCGCTGCCATCGCCTCCGGCGACAAGGCTGCCGCGACTGCCGCTTTCGCTGTTGCTCAGCCGATCATGGATCGTATGGCGACCAAAGGCCTGATCCACAAGAACAAAGCTGCTCGTCACAAGAGCCGCCTGTCTGCCCAGATCAAAGCTATGGCTTAATTCAGCATCTGCTGAACAAAGCTAAAAAAACCGGCCTTCGTGCCGGTTTTTTATTTCTGTTCGCTGCAGTACAACTTGTGCAGCAATCCTATCATCTCGCGCACCTCGTGGCTGCGCAGCGAATAGTAGACCGTCTGGGCCTCCTTGCGCGTCTCCACCAGTTCATCCCGCCGCAACACAGCCAGATGCTGTGACAACGCCGACTGGCTCAAACCCAGCCGCTCGTTGAGCTCACCCACCGACAGCTCCCGCTCCAGCAGCTGACACAGGATAAACAAGCGCCGCTCGTTGGCCAGCGCCTTGAGCAGAGCGACCGCCCGGCTTGCATTTGCCTCCATCTCTTCCAGTTGCATCTCATTCCCTCTCGTTCGAGGCAAGAATCATACTCTGTGGCCCGTCGATTTAAAATGACAGGGTTGCCGGTTGAATCGTGGTGAAATCCTCCTGACCGGCAAACAGAAAGGAGAAATCGCTCTCGCATACCCGTTTTACCGCCGGATGCTGGATCATCCGTTCGGCGAAGATGACGTAATACTCCTCCATCAGATCCTGGGTCTCCCCCAGCAGCATCACCTCCTCCCCTTCCAGGATCTCCTCCCGATAGATGGTGGGAGCCATGAAGATGCCCTGGTTGAAGAAGCCGAATGCCTTCATCAGGGCAGCATCGTCAAACTCGCCGAGGATGCTGGGCGATACCCCCTGCTGCTCGAACCACTGGGTCAGCTGGCGGCCCATGGCGGTGCGCCGGCCCGGGATCAGCAGCTTGCGTTCCTCCAGACAGGCGGGAAAAGGGAGCGACGGCAGTGGCGCCTTGCAGAAGAAGCTGACCCCACAGCCACCGAGCCGCTTGGAGAGCAGACCGGCGTGCTGGCTGGAGTCCACCGGGCAGTCGGAGAGGATCATGTCGAGCTTGTGCTCGCTCAGCTGCTCCAGCAGCAACTCGTGGGTCGATTCGAAGCAACGCAGGTGGATGGAACCGTCGTTGGGAATAACGGAGAGCAGTACCCGGCTGGCAAGGCGTTTGGAGAGTGCATCGGCGATGCCGACGTCGAACAAGATCTGGCTCTCCTTGCGGTAGTTGACGATATCCAGCATCTCGTAGGAGAGGCTGAACATCTTGTCGGCATAGCGAAACACCAGCTGACCCAGCTCGGTCGCCTCGAGGGAGCGCCCTTTACGCATCAACAGCTTGCCGCCCAGTCGCTGCTCCAGCAGCTTGATCTGGCCGGTGACGGTCTGCGGGGTCAAGAAGAGGGCTTCCGCCGCTTGCGTGACGGAGCCCTTCTTCTGAGTCATCCAAAAATAGTAAAGATGATTGTAATTAAGGTGTGACATCCGATGGGGTTCCCGCGCTGCGCGGACTCCGGTAGCAACTGAGTTCAGCCGCCAGAATGTCATACATGTCGCTGATCGAGTCAACCTTGTTCGCGTCGAACTGCGCCTGCAGATGGGCCTTGAGGCGGGCCGGATCCGGCATCCGCTCCCCGCAGTAACGCTTGTTGGACTGTTTGACCCGCTCGCCGGCCCGGCTGCTCAGCGCCCGCTCGGCGAAGGTCTCGCCAAACTGGGCCTTGGCCTGCTTGTCCCCCAGCATCAGGGCGCTGTCGACCACCCCGTTGAGGTAGGCCGAGCAGCCGGCCGAGGCCGCATCCTGCTGGCAATCCCGCAGACTGCCGGCCAAGGCCGTCTGGCTCAGCGCCAGCAAGGCCAGCCATCCTAGTCTTTTCATAACCCCTCCGTGCTTTGATCGGCCTCCCGATTCGGAAGCGCCATGCGCAGGGCGAGATAACCGACGATCGCCGCCAGGGTCGATCCCACCAGGATCCCGAGGCGCGAATAGCTGCCGTAATCCAATCCGCCGTGCTCGAAGGCCAGCGAGGCGATGAACATCGACATGGTAAAGCCGATGCCACACAGGATGCTGACCGCGAAGATCTGTTTGAAGTTGACCCCGTTGGGCAATTGGGCAATGCCGAGCTTCACCGCCAGCCAGCTGATGGTGAACACCCCGAGCGGCTTGCCGATGAACAGCCCCAGCATGATGCCGAGCGGCACCGGGCTCAGCAGGGCGGAGAGACCGATCCCCTCCAGCGATACCCCGGCATTGGCAAAGGCGAACAGCGGCAGGATCAGGTAGGCGCTCCAGGGGTGCAGGGCATGCTCCAGCTGCTTGAGCGGCGAGGCATAGCGCTTGCCGTTGAGGGGGATCATGAAGCCCACGATGACCCCGGCCAGGGTCGCATGGACGCCCGATTTCAGCACCGCCACCCAGAGCACCAGCCCCACCAGCATGTAGAGGCTGATCCGATCCTCGCCGCGACGGTTCATCCACAGCAGGGTCAGGGTCGCCAGGATGCCGATCGCCAGTGCCGTCAGCGACAGCTGCTGGGTGTAGAACAGCGCGATGATGATGATGACGCCCAGGTCGTCCATGATGGCCAGTGCCAGCAGGAACACCTTGAGGCTGACCGGCACCCGCTTGCCTAGCAGCGCCATCACCCCGAGGGCGAAGGCGATGTCGGTGGCGGCGGGAATGGCCCAGCCGGCACGCGCCACTTCATCCGAGTAGTTGAAGAAGGCATAGATGAGCGCGGGCGCCAGCATGCCGCCCACCGCGGCGATGGCCGGGAAGGTGGCCTGCACCCGGGAAGAGAGGGCCCCTTCCAGCATCTCGCGCTTCACCTCGAGGCCGACCAGCAGGAAGAAGACGGCCATGAAGCCATCGTTGATCCAGAGCAGCAGCGGCTTGTTGATGTCGAGGGCGGCGATGCGTACCTGCACCTGGGTATCGAGGAAGGCCTGATAGCTGCCGGCCAGGCCGCTGTTGGCCAGGATCATCGCCAGCATGGCCGCCATGATCAGAATTATTCCGGAGGCGGCCTCCAGCTTGAGGAACTTTTTGATTACGTCGCTCATGGTTAAATTATCCACAGTATTACTTTGTTTTGAGTCTATATCCCATAACAATTAATGGAAAATCGTTTCTTACTGCGAAATACAACGAGAAAACCGAAGGCAAAATCAAACATGCCTGCTATAAGCAGGTTTTCTCCCATACGGATATCACTCGAAGCCCAGTCATCAGAATGAATATCCGGTGATTCTTATGCATAAAAAAGGCGCCTCATGGGCGCCTTTCACATCAGATGGCGACGGGCGCCTTGATGCCGGGATGTGGGTCGTAACCCTCTATCTCGAAATCCTCGAACTTGTAATCGAAGATGGAGTCCGGCTTGCGCTTGATCACCAGGGTCGGCAGCGGGCGCGGCTCGCGGGTGAGCTGCAGTGCGGTCTGCTCCATGTGGTTGGAGTAGAGGTGCACGTCACCGCCGGTCCAGACGAAGTCGCCCACTTCCAGGTCACACTGCTGGGCCATCATGTGGGTCAGCAGGGCGTAGCTGGCGATGTTGAACGGCAAGCCGAGGAACACGTCACAGCTGCGCTGGTAGAGCTGGCAGGAGAGCTTGCCGTCGGCCACGTAGAACTGGAAGAAGGCGTGGCAGGGGGCCAGCGCCATCTTGTCCAGTTCGCCCACGTTCCAGGCGGAGACGATGATGCGGCGCGAATCCGGATTGTGCTTGATGTCGTCCACCGCCTTCTGGATCTGATCGATGACAGACCCGTCAGCCGCCGGCCAGGAGCGCCACTGGGCGCCATACACCGGCCCCAGATCGCCGTTCTCGTCGGCCCACTCATCCCAGATGCTGACGCCGTGCTCTTTCAGATAGGCGGTGTTGGTATCGCCATTGAGGAACCACAACAGCTCGTGAATGATGGAGCGCAGGTGGCACTTCTTGGTGGTGACCAGCGGAAAGCCTTCCGCCAGATTGAAACGCATCTGATGGCCGAACAGGGAGACGGTGCCGGTACCGGTACGGTCGGATTTGACGGTCCCTTCATCGAGGATCTTCTGCATCAGGTCGAGATAGGCTCGCATTACTTTGCCTCCTTGACGCGGTTACCGAACAGCTGCGGTCGCTTGTAGGCAACCCAGATCATCAGGGCACCGATGATGATCATCGGGGTGGAGAGGATCTGACCCATGCTGATCTCCTGGAAGTAGAGACCTAGCTGGCTGTCCGGCTGGCGCACGAACTCCACCAGGAAGCGGAACAGGCCGTAGAACAGCAGGAACATGCCGGAGATGGCGCCACGGGGCGGGTTCTTGCGCCAGAACAGGTTGAGGATGATGAACAGCACCACCCCTTCCAGCGCGAACTGATAGAGCTGGGACGGGTGGCGTGGCTCGGGACCTGCCTCCGGGAAGATGATGGCCCAGGGCACATCGGTGACCCGACCCCACAGCTCGCCGTTGAGGAAGTTGCCGATGCGACCGACACCGAGGCCGAACGGAATGAGCGGTGCCACGAAGTCAGCCACGGTGAAGAAGTGGCGATTGGTCTTGTGGGCAAACCAGACCATGGCGGTGATGACCCCGATCAGGCCGCCGTGGAACGACATGCCACCGGTCCAGATCTTGAACAGGTAGAGGGGATCGGCCAGGAACATGTCGAAGTTGTAGAACAGCACGTAACCGACCCGGCCACCCAGGATCACCCCGAGGAAGCCGTAAAACAGCAGGTCCGAGACCTCGTTGCGGGTCCAGCCACTGTTTGGCGCATCCGCGCGACGCCCCGCCAGCCACATGGCAAAGGCGAAACCAAACAGGTACATGAGACCATACCAGCGTACCGATAGTGGTCCCAAACTGAATGCTACGGGATCAATCTGCGAGAAAACCCAATATCCATCGTGCTGCATATGCGGCCCCAGTCATAAGAAAAGCCGCATTTTCCGATCATTCGTCAGCAGGGACAAGGCATGATTATCAATCAGTCTGTTTCGTTTTGTGACCGGCGCGCAGCAAACCGCCCAGGCCGTGCTCTTCCAGATAGCGGGCAAACAGGCCGCGCAACACGTGCGGGTTGTCGTGCTTGAGGCCATCCGTCAGCAGCACCGTCAGTTCGCTCAGGGTGGACTGACGCAGCACGTACTTGATGCGGGCGATGTTGTGCGTGTTCATGCTGAAGCGGCGATAGCCCATGGCCAGCAGCAACAGCACCCCGACCGGATCACCGGCCAGCTCGCCACACACCGACACCGGCTTCTGGTAACGATGGGAGGCATCGACCAGCAGTTGCAGGGCGCGGATCACCGCCGGATGGAAGGCATCGTAGATGTTGGCGACCCTGGCGTTGTTGCGATCCACCGCCAGCAGGTACTGGGTCAGATCGTTGCTGCCCACCGACCAGAAATCGATGAGCGGCGCCATTTCGGGCAGGATGTAGAGGGCGGAAGGCACCTCGATCATCACCCCCAGGCTCGGATAGCGGATCACCGCCTCACGGCTGGCCGCCTCTTCCGATACTTCGCGCCAGGCCTGATCCAGCAGGCGGCGGGAAGCCTTGATTTCACTGACGCTGCTGATCATCGGCAGCATGATGGCCAGATTGTCCAGCCCTTCGCTGGCCCGCAGCATCGCCTTAAGCTGCACCAGGAACAGTTCGGGGTGATCCAGGGTGAGCCGGATCCCCCGCCAGCCAAGGAAGGGATTTTCCTCGACGATGGGGAAATAGGGCAGCTGCTTGTCGCCGCCCACATCCAGGGTTCGCATGCAGACCGGCCGGTTGCGGTAGGTCTCCAGAATGCCGCGATAACGGGCGGTCTGCTCCCACTCGGAGGGGAAGCTGTCCTGCAGCATGAAGGGAATTTCGGTGCGATAGAGGCCGACCCCGTCCGCCAGCTGATTGAGGGATATTTCGGTGTCGGCACTGAGCCCGGCGTTGAGCAGCAGGGAGACTGGCACGCCATCGGCCGTCTCGGAGGGCTGGTTGTCGACGCTGCGCACCAGGGTATCGAGCGCCCGCTCTTCGCTCAGCAGCTGGCGGTACTCGGTCAGGATCACCTGATTGGGCTCGATGAAGAGATCGCCGCTGTAACCATCGACCACCAGCATGCGACCGCCGATGTCGCCGAGCGGCAGATCCACCCCCATGATGGCCGCCACCCCCATGGCGCGAGCCAGAATGGCGGCGTGGGAGTTGGTGCCCCCCTTGAGCGACACTACCCCGGTCAGAAACTCGCGGGGAACTTCGGCCAGGATGGTGGCGGTCACCTCGTCGGCAACCAGCACCACCGGCTCGCCGATGGCGATATGCTCTGGCTCGTTTTGCACCAGCCGGCTGATGAGCCGCTGGGCAATGTCCTTCACATCGGTGGAGCGCTCCTGCAGGTACGGATCCTTCATCCCCTTGAACTGATCGATCAGCCGGTCACTGATGAGCTTGACCGCCGAGACGGCCGTCCAGTGCTCCTTGCTCACCTTGTTGCGAATGGGCTTGATGTAGCCCGGATCGTTCAGCAGATGCAGGTAGATGTCGAAGATGGCGACCGAGTCCTGGCTGTAGCTCTCGCGAAACCGCAGTGCCAGGCTCTCCAGATCGTGGCGCACCTCCTCCACCGCCACATTCAGCCGTTCCAGCTGTCTGGCGTGATCCTCATCCTTGCGCGGGGTGATGGAGTTGAGCTCCTTGCGCGGCCGCCACACCCAGGCCTTGGCCATAGCGATGCCGCTGGCACCGGCAATGCCGCGCAGCGGCTTGCTCCAGTCGGTCTTCTGCAGCCAGCCCTTGGCCTGGGCCTGGGCGATCCGGGCCGCCAGCTGGGCCGCCAGGGTCACCATGAAGGACTCTTCCCCCTCATCGAAGAGGCGGCTCTCCTTCTGTTGCACCACCAGAATGCCCACCACCTGACGCTGATGCATGATGGGGGCGCCGAGGAAGGAGCGAAACGCCTCTTCGGCCACATCGGGCAGGAACTTGAAGCTGGGATGGGAGGGGGCATCGGCCAGGTTGATCAGCTCTTCCCGCTGACCCACCAGACCGACGATGCCCTGCTCGAACGGCAGGGTGGCCTTGCCCACCGCCGACTCGGCCAGACCATCGGTAGCGGCCAGCCGGTAGCGGCGCATCTCGGGTTCTGAGACATAAACGGAACAGCAGTCCACCATCATGGCCAGCCGGGTCTGGCTGACCAGTGCCTGCAAGGCCAGCTCGAGGGTATTGGCCTCGGCCATGCTTTCGACGATGCGTCTGAGTTCCGTTAACAACTAATCTGTGCTCCTTAACGGGGGCGATTGCGCCGCCCATCCTTCTTGTTGACCTGAACTGCCGGCACCGGCATCGCCAGCGGGGCAAACTCCTTCATTACCCGTCGATAGACTTCCCGCTTGAAGGAGACGACCTGACGGACCGGATACCAGAAGCTGACCCAACGCCAGTCATCAAACTCGGGATGACCATGACAGCCGAACTGGATCCTGGACTCCCTGCCCGGATCCAGCTGCAGCAAGAACCATTTTTGTTTTTGGCCAATACAGACCGGTGAACTGTCCCAACGAACGAGGCGTTTGGGCAAGCGGTACTTCAGCCAGTTGCGACTGGTGGCCATGATGGTCACATCTTCGGGCTTGAGGCCTATCTCCTCATACAGCTCACGATACATGGCCTGCTCCGGCGTCTCACCATCATCAACCCCTCCCTGCGGAAACTGCCAGGAGTGCTGCCCATAGCGCTTAGCCCACAATACTTGTCCGTCACGGTTACAGATCACGATTCCGACATTGGGACGAAACCCGTCGCCATCTATCACGTGATCACCTTATAAAGGCTGAATCTATAAGGGGATTGTTCCACATTCACCTCGTGGCAGCAAACAGGGACTGCGATCCCCCACTCATGAATAACTTTCAATTTCAAGCCGACTTATAAACAAATCCAAGGATCAACTCAGCCAAGTTGCCCACCCAGACTGTGCATAAGCCTGTGAGCAAGCAGGTATATACAGTAGTTTCATTTATCTGATCCAAACCAGGCGACAGCATACCTCATGTTGATAAAAACAGAATATGTATTTAAATACATGAAGTTAAACGATCAATGCTGGATCAAGATCCATGTCTTTCACGGCCGGCGATCCGGGATCTCGATTGTGAACAAGTTCGACTGTTCAAAGATCCACCACGGCTATTTTATCCACAGGAGTGGCACACTATCTGCTCTGGAATCGCCGTTGAAATCGGTGCTGTTTCACATTTTTTTGTAACAATGAGCCAACTATTAGCACTTGCCGGCAGTTATCCAAGATTTCTGTGGATAACTGTGTGCAACAGCGCAAGCAAACCCTTGGACAACTATTTTGAGCCTGGATCCTGCTGGTCAGCGACCGACAGCATAGAGACAAATTTGTTTAAAATCATTATGATAAGTACTTACTCACAAAACAGCCCCCCCTGTGCATACCCCTGCCGGGATCGGTTATAAAAACAGCGATCCTCAGCGAGGATCAGAGTTGCTAGAATAATCCCCCTTTGCAGGAGTGACCCATGCCCACCAACCCCCAGTCAGAGCAGGAATTGCTGGCCCGCGCCTATGCCATGGCGGGCTTCACGCTGGCCCAGCTGGCCGCCACGGCTGGCATCGCCGTGCCGGCGGATCTGCGTCGTGACAAGGGTTGGGTTGGTCAGCTGATCGAGTGGCAGCTGGGGGCCAGCGCTGGCAGCAAGCCTGAACAGGACTTCCCGGATCTCGGCATCGAACTCAAGACGATCCCCATCGATCCTCAGGGCAAACCGCTGGAGACGACCTTCGTCTGCGTGGCACCGCTGATCGGTGTCAGCGGCCAGCAGTGGGAACAGTCCAATGTGCGCAACAAGCTCTCTCGCGTGCTCTGGATCCCGGTGGAGGGCAGCCGCGAGATCCCCATCGGTGAGCGCCGGATCGGCATGCCGCTATTGTGGAGTCCGAATGAAGAGGAGGAGCGGCTGCTGCGCCAGGACTGGGAAGAGCTGATGGACATGATAGTGCTGGGAGAAGTGGAGCAGATCAGCGCCCGCCACGGCCAGGTGCTGCAACTGCGCCCCAAGGCGGCCAACAACAAGGCTCTGACCCGGGCCATCGGCCGCAATGGCCAGCCGATCATGACCCTGCCGCGCGGCTTTTACCTCAAGATAGGCTTTACCCACGGGCTGCTGCAGCGCCACTTTGCCCTGCCCGCTTGATCTCGGTTATCAACATCCTTGTCATAAAGTGATATAAAAATAGCCAGCAGCTATTTCTTCGCAATCAGGACAAGGAGGCGTCATGCCGATCAACAAGCAATTTCTCAAGTCCCGCCCCGAGGTCAAGGTGACCTTTGCCGTGGAAAAAGAGGCAGCAGGAGAGGCCGAACAGGTGCTGTTGCTGGGGGAGTTCAGCCAGTGGCAACCCATCGAGCTCAAGCGGATGAAGAGCGGTGAGTTCAAGACCACCCTCAATCTGCCGACCGATGGTCCCGCTCATTTCGAGTATTGCTACCAGCTGGTGCAACCCAACGGGGAGACCCACTACGACAATGACTGGGCGGCGGATGACTACGTGCCTGGTCCCTTCGGACGCGACAACTCGGTGGTGCGGGTCAACCAGCCAGGTTGAGCCGACACACCCGGAAGCGGATACAAAAAAGGCTCGCCATTGGCGAGCCTTTTCACTACCTGTCGAGCTTTTCGCCGACATACCGACACCAATTCGAATCGAATTAGTTGAGCTTCTCTTTGATACGAGCAGCTTTGCCGGACAGGTTGCGCAGGTAGTACAGTTTGGCGCGGCGAACATCACCACGACGCTTCAGTTCTACACTGTGGATCAGCGGAGAGTGAGTCTGGAATACACGCTCAACACCTTCGCCGTTGGAGATCTTGCGAACGGTGAAAGCAGAGTGCAGACCGCGGTTACGCTTGGCAATAACGATGCCTTCGAAAGCCTGCAGACGCTCTTTACCACCTTCTTTAACACGAACTTGAACACGTACGGTGTCGCCCTGGGCAAAAGCCGGGATGTCGGTACGCAGTTGCTCTTGTTCAAGCTGCTGAATAATCTTGCTCATTGTCTTTCCTTACCTAGGATAAACTGAAAACTCTACTTAACGCTGTCACGCACTTCGCGGACATACTCGGCAAGAAGTGATTCTTGCTCGTCAGTCAGAGCTAGGTTGTTAATAAGTTCCGGCCTTCTCTGCCAGGTTCGTCCGAGCGATTGCTTGAGCCGCCAGCGCCGAATCACTTCGTGATTGCCGCTTGTCAGCGCCTCTGGCACCGCCAATCCATCCAACAACTCCGGCCGAGTGTAGTGGGGATGATCCAGCAGGCCATCCATGAAGGAGTCCTGCTCGGCACTGGCCTGATCGCCCAAAACCCCCGGGACCAGACGCGAAACCGCATCGATCAGGGTCATGGCAGGCAACTCGCCACCACTTAACACGTAATCTCCGATAGACCACTCTTCGTCGACTTCGGTTTGTATCACGCGTTCATCGATACCTTCGTATCGACCGGCGACCAGAATCAGTTTCTGATTCGTCGCCAACTCGGTCACGCCCGCTTGAGTCAGCTTGCGTCCCTGAGGAGAGAGATAGATGACTTTCGCCCCGTCTCCCGCCGCTTGCTTGGCTGCATGAATCGCGTCACGCAGCGGCTGAACCATCATTAACATGCCGGGCCCACCACCATAAGGACGATCATCGACCGTACGGTGTTTGTCGTGGGTAAAGTCCCGGGGGTTCCAGCACTCAATCTGCAGCAGGCCACTCTTGACGGCCCGACCCGTTACCCCGTGCTCGGTAATGGCTCGGAACATTTCAGGGAAGAGGCTAATCACCCCAATCCACATAAGAAACCTCCGGCACCCGTGTTAGCGCGGGAAACTAGAAACCAGGATCCCAATCAACTTCGATTGTTCGAGCAGTCAGATCAATGTTCTTGATCACCTGCTCTTCCAGGAACGGAATCAACCGCTCCTTCGCACCAAAGGCATCTTTTACATTGGCCTCAACCACCAACACATCGTTGGAGCCGGTTTCCATCAATTCGGTCACCTTGCCCAGGTCGTATCCCTTGGTGGTCACTACCGAGCAACCAATCAGGTCACGCCAGTAGAACTCGCCCTCAGGCAACGCAGGCAACAGATCGGCGGCTACGCCAATCTCGACATTGGTCAATGCCAGGGCATCCTCGCGCACGTCGATACCATCGAGTTTGCAGATCAGACCCTTGTTGTGACGCTTCCAGGATGAAACCTGAATTTCACGCCACACCCCGTTCTGATTGATCAGCCAGGGGTTGTAATCGAAAATCGCTTCGGCAACATCGGTGAAGGAGTTCACTTTAAGCCAGCCCTTGATGCCGTAAACGGTACCCAGGGTGCCCAGAACTACAGGTTTTTCCACCTTAACTCCTTACCGTTTGGCTGATTAAGCAGCTTTGGCAGCGTCTTTGATCAGCTTGGCAACGCGGTCAGAAACAGCGGCACCAGTACCAACCCAATGCTCGATGCGAGCCAGGTCCAGGTTCAGCTTTTCAGCGTTACCAGAAGCAACCGGGTTGAAGAAACCAACACGCTCGATG
Source organism: Aeromonas sp. QDB34 (assembly GCF_027705405.1). Classification (NCBI taxonomy): domain Bacteria; kingdom Pseudomonadati; phylum Pseudomonadota; class Gammaproteobacteria; order Aeromonadales; family Aeromonadaceae; genus Aeromonas; species Aeromonas sp. QDB34. Next base: position 89,613 of record NZ_JAPDBT010000002.1, read on the forward strand.
AAACGACCGTCACGGGCGTTACGGCTGTCAGCAACTACTACCTGGTAGAACGGACGCTTTTTCGCGCCACCACGTTGTAAACGAATGGTTACCATATCGTCCTCATTAACATCTAATGAACAAGGCCCGCAAACACGCGGACCCTAGCTTAAAATAAGCCGCGTAATTCTACTTGGATTCGTAATAATTGCAACCAAGCCAGCCATTTTTTGCACAAGCGGCCACATGAAAAGGGCCCACCCGTGGTGAGCCCCTGACTTCTATATAAAGACTCTGCAATCAGAAGGGGCCGCGGCCACCACCGAATCCCGGCGGCAGCATGTTCTTCATCTGCCCCATCATCTTGCGCATGCCGCCCTTGCCGGACATCTTCTTCATCATCCGCTGCATCTCGGTGAACTGCTTGAGCAGCTTGTTCACGTCCTGCACCTGCATACCCGAGCCCGCTGCGATGCGACGCTTGCGAGAGCCCTTGATGAGGTCGGGATGGGCACGCTCTTTAGGCGTCATGGAGCTGATGATGGCCTCCATCCGCACAGTGAGCTTGTCATCCATCTGATCCTTGATGTTGTCCGGCAGGCCGGACATGCCCGGCAATTTGTCGAGCATGCCCATCATGCCGCCCATGTTGCGCATCTGGGCCAGCTGCTCGCGGAAATCTTCCAGATCGAAGCCCTTGCCGCTCTTGACCTTGCTGGCCAGCTTGGCCGCCTTCTCTTTATCGACGTTGCGCTCCACCTCTTCGATGAGAGAGAGCACGTCGCCCATGCCGAGGATGCGGGAGGCCAGACGATCCGGGTGGAACGGCTCCAGCGCATCGGTCTTCTCGCCCATACCGATGAACTTGACCGGTTTGCCGGTAATGTGGCGCACCGACAGGGCGGCACCACCGCGGGCATCGCCGTCCGCCTTGGTGAGGATCACGCCAGTGAGCGGCAGCGCCTCGTTGAAGGCCTTGGCGGTGTTGGCGGCATCCTGACCGGTCATGGCATCCACCACGAACAGGGTCTCGACCGGCTTGATGGTGGCGTGGAGATGCTTGATCTCGTCCATCATATCGCTGTCGACGTGCAGGCGGCCGGCGGTATCGACGATCACCACGTCATAGAACTTCTTGCGCGCCTGATCGATGGCCGCATTGGCGATGTCGACCGGCTTCTGGCTGGCATCGCTCGGGAAGAAGTCCACACCGATGTCATTGGCCAGAGTTTCCAGCTGTTTGATCGCCGCCGGACGATAGACGTCGGCACTGACTACCAGCACCTTTTTCTTGCTGCGCTCTTTGAGCAGCTTGGCCAGCTTGCCAACCGTGGTGGTTTTACCGGCCCCCTGCAGACCCGCCATAAGGATGATGGCCGGTGGCTGGGCCGCCAGATTGAGCTGCTCGTTGGCCTCCCCCATCACGGAAACCAGTTCGCCATGCACAATCTTGATGAAGGCCTGGCCCGGGCTCAGCGACTTGGCCACTTCCTGGCCAACCGCCCGCTCCTTGACGCGAGCCACGAAGTCACGCACCACCGGCAGGGCGACGTCCGCCTCGAGCAGCGCCATGCGAACTTCGCGCAAGGTCTCTTTGATGTTCTCTTCGGTCAGACGACCACGGCCGCTGACATTGCGCAGGGTGCGCGAGAGTCGTTCAGTCAAATTCTCAAACATGACGCATTCCGGTTCTTGGCGTAACAAATGGGGGCATTATACCTCAGCCGGCGCAATGAGGACGATTATTCGCCGCACACGACGGTGACCTGCCCTCAAAATGGCAGGCACAATGACCCCAGGCTGGTATTTCGGCCGGTGCCGGCGCGCCTTCTGGTGCGCGCCGCGGCGGCAGACTGCTGCCTATATATGGGCGGATCGGCGGCTGCACAACTGGCGAGCACATCTTGTGCAAGGTATACTGCCCTTCCTATTCCCAATCGCTTGCTCGACAACGACCCGGTTATGATCGTGATCTCTGTTCTGGCCCTGGCGTTCTATCTGCTGGCCATCATCGCCTCTCTGCACCTGCTGCTCAGTGCCAAACCAGTGGGACAAGCCCCCCTGTTTGCCTGTATCGGACTGGCCCTGATCGCCCATGGCACCGCCGTGGCCGGCGAAGTGCTGGTGACTCACTCCGGCCAGAATCTGAGCATGCTCAACGTGGCCTCGCTGGTCAGTCTCATCATCAGCTGCTTCATGACCTGCGTCACCCGCCGCTTCAACGGCTGGATCCTGCTGCCGGTGGTCTACAGCTTCTCGGCCTTGCTGCTGGCCGCCAGCGCCCTCATTCCCGGTCGCTACATCACCCATCTGGAGGCCCATCCCCAGCTGCTGCTGCACATTGGTCTCGCGCTGATGGCCTACTCGGTATTGATGATCGCCTGCCTGTTTGCGCTGCAGCTCGCCTGTCTGGACCGGCAGCTGAAGTCGCGCAAGATCAGCCAACTGCCCGCCATGCCGCCCCTGATGACGGTGGAGAAGCGGCTGTTCCAGCTCATCTCGGCGGGTCTGTTCCTACTGACTCTCTCCATTGCCTCCGGCCTGTTCTTCCTCGAAGACATGTTCGCCCAGGGCAAGTCCCACAAGGCCATCCTCTCGATCCTGGCTTGGTGCGTCTACGTGCTGCTGCTGTGGGGCCACCATACTCGTGGCTGGCGCGGCCGCAAGGTCATCACCCTGAGCCTGATCGGCAGCTTCATTCTGACCCTGGCCTATTTTGGCAGCCGCTTCGTCAAAGAAGTCTTGTTGAGCTGACCGCCGCCCATTTTATCACCCACTCCCACAGGAGCCCTTCTTGGACAGTATCTCAACGAGTACATTGCTGATTGTTCTCGTTATCTTGATCCTCTTGTCTGCTTTTTTCTCCAGTTCCGAAACCGGCATGATGTCCCTCAACCGCTACAAGTTGCGGCATCTGGCCCAGACCAAACACAAGGCCGCCCGCCGGGTAGAAAAGCTGCTCTCCCGCCCGGATCGCCTGCTGGGGCTGATCCTGATCGGCAACAATCTGGTCAACATCCTCGCCTCGGCCATCGCCACCATCGTCTGTATCCGCGTCTTCGGCGATCTCGGGGTGGCCATCGCCACCTTCGGCCTGACCCTGATCGTGCTGGTGTTTGGTGAAGTGACCCCCAAGACCCTGGCGGCCATGTTCCCGGAGAAGATTGCCTACCCGGCCTCCTGGGTGCTCAAGGGGCTGATGGTGCCGCTCTCGCCGCTGGTCTGGCTGATCAACGGCATCACCAGCGGCCTGCTCAAGCTGCTGCGGCTCAACCCCAGCAAGGATGACGCCCTCAATACCGAGGAGCTGCGCACCATCGTCAACGAGGCTGGCAGCCTCATCCCCCAGCGCCATCAGGAGATGCTGCTCAGCATTCTGGATCTGGACAAGATGACAGTGGAGCACATCATGGTGCCACGCAGCGAGATCTACGCCATCGACATCAACGACGACTGGAAAACCATACTGCGCCAGCTGGCCCACTGCGCCCACACCAAGATCCTGCTCTATCGCGACAACATCGACGACGTGGTGGGCTTTCTGCACGCCCGCGACGCACTGCGGCTGATGGCCAGGGATCAGTTCAACAAGTCGAGCCTGCTGCGAGAGGTGGACGAGATCTACTTCATCCCGGAAGGAACACCGCTCAACGTGCAGCTGGCCAAGTTCCAGCGCAACAAGGAGCTGATCGGCCTCATCGTTGACGAGTACGGCGACATTCAGGGGCTGATCACTCTGGACGATATTCTGGAAGAGATAGTGGGCGACTTCACCACCTCCATGACCCCCGCTCCCAGCGACGAGATCCACCCCCAGCCGGACGGCTCCTTCCTGGTGGAGGGCTCGGCCAGCATCCGCGAGCTGAACAAGGAGATGAGCTGGCAACTGCCCATCGACGGGCCCAGAACGCTCAATGGCGCCATCCTGGAATACCTGGAGGAGATCCCCCAGCCCAACATCAGCCTGCGGCTGGCCGGTTACCCCATCGAGATCCTGGAAGTGGAGAACAACATGGTGAAGATGGCGCGGATCATGCCTGATTTATACCGTAACGAGTCTGGCTTTGAAGATTGAAAAAAGGCTGCCACTGGCAGCCTTTTTGCTTGCTTACTCGCTCTCCTCGTCCGGCTCCAGCACCAGAGTCGGAATCAATTCGCCAAATACCTTCTGCAGCTCGTCGCGATTGGCCAGCAGGTCTTGCAGGGTATAGCTGTCCATCACCGCCAGAAAGGCGTTCATCGCCTCCTTCAGGGCATTCTTCAGCAGACAGACCGAGACGATGTGGCAGGCCGGCGAGCCGCAATCTATCCCGTCCAGATTCCCTTCCAGCGCCCGGATCACCTGACCGATGTTGACGCTCTCCGGCGCACAAGCCATGCGGATCCCGCCATTCTTGCCACGCTGGGACTGCAGATAGCCCAGTTTCACCAGCTGGTTCACCACCTTCACCATGTGATTGCGGGAGACGTCATACAAGGCGGAGACCTTGGCCACGCTCGACAATTCGCCCTCCGGCAGGGTCGCCAGATAGAGCAGGGCTCTCAATCCAAAATCGGTATAGCTAGTTAGTCTCATAGTGCCTGTGGCGCATCGCGCGGAAATTGATTATTGATTCAGATCAAATAAACATCTAGGATGCAGCTTATTAAGTGACATTTTAGATGTTCAATTAGCAAGGACCCCCTATGTTAGACCAAGCCACCATCGCCGTCATCAAAAGCACCATCCCTTTGCTCGAATCGGCGGGCCCCGCGCTCACCCAGCACTTCTACCAGCGCATGTTCAGCCATAACCCGGAACTGAAGGACATTTTCAACCTGGCGCACCAGCGCAGCGGCGGTCAGCCGCTGGCGTTGTTCAATGCGGTGGCGGCCTATGCCAAGAACATCGACAACCTGGGGGCACTGGCCGGTGCCGTGGAGCGTATCGCCCACAAGCACACGGGTTTCCTGATCCAGCCAGAACAATATCACATTGTAGGTAGTCATCTCTTGGCCACGCTCAAAGAATTGGGTGGAAGTGCGGTCACCGACGAAGTGCTGGATGCCTGGGGCAAGGCGTATGGCGTGCTCGCCAGCATCTTCATCGGCCGCGAGAGCGAGATTTATCAGGAGAAGGCAAGCCAGACAGGTGGCTGGCAGGGTTCCCGCCCCTTCCTGATCAAAGAGAAGCGGGTCGAGAGCGAGCTCATAACCTCCTTCCTGCTGGCGCCGGTGGATGGCAAGCAGGTACTGGACTTCAAGCCTGGCCAGTACCTCAGCATCAAGCTGGTCCACCCCGAGCTGGAATATCAGGAGATCCGCCAGTACTCCCTCTCCGATGCGCCCAATGGCCAGCACTACCGCATCAGCGTCAAGCGCGAGCCGCAGGGCCAGGTTTCCAACCTGCTGCACGATCATCTGCAAGCGGGTGACAAGATTGAGGTGATGCCCCCCACCGGCGACTTCTACCTGAAAGCCGATGGCCAGACCCCGGTGGTGCTGCTCTCGGCCGGTGTGGGTGTCACCCCGATGATGAGCATGCTCAACCAGCTGCTGGCGAATGGCCATCAAGCCGACATCACCTGGCTGCACGCCTGTGAACAGGGTGCCGTACATGCCTTCAGGGAGGATATTCAGCAAAAGTCCCGCCAACACGCCAACCTGCTGAGCCGGGTCTGGTATCGGGAGCCGCAGGCCAGTGACGTGCAGGGCGAAGGGTACGACTTTGCCGGGACCATGGATCTGAGTGCTGTGAAAGAGCGCATCACGCTGCAGGCCAACTACTACTTCTGTGGTCCCGTCGGCTTCATGCAGGCAGTCAAGCAGCAGCTGATCGCGGCGGGCATTCCGGCCGGCCAGCTTCATTACGAAGTTTTTGGTCCCCACCAAGATCTGTAAGGCGGGCTAATCACTATAACCAGATGAGGGGCCAGCCTGTCACGGCACGGCGGCCGGCGCCTCCCGGCCCACGGATGCAGATCCGTGGGTCATTTTTTTGGCTCAGTGCATCGCCTTGGCGCGGGCGATGGCATTGGCCGGCATCCGGTTGCCGAGCCGGCTCAGCAGGCTGGTCGCCTTCTGGTGCAGCGCCTTGTCGCCGATCACCGTGCTGTGCAACCAGTGGTAGGCCTCTTCATAGTCGAGCGGGCTGCCCATTCCCTGCAGCAGCATCTCCACCCATTCGATCTGTGCCCGCTGGAAACCCAGGCTGGCGGCCTCCCGCATCAGGGTCTCGGCCTTGAGCAGATCCTTTTGCACCAGCGTGCCTTTCCAGTAGTAACGGCCCAGTTGTTCCAGCGCCGGCGCCAACCCCTGATTAGCCGCCTCCCACATGAATTTGACCCCCAGCTCCGCGTTGGGCTTGATGCAGACCCCCCAGGCCAGCATGTCTCCCCACAAAAACTGATAGGCAGGCACCTTCATCACCTCGGCCCGCACCTCGATATCCTGGGTAAGCTGGCACCTGTCCTGCTTTACCTGCTGCAGGTGACGCCCCTGCTCAATCCAGTTGAGCAGCTCGTCCTGGCGATAGAGCGGCACCGCCTGCAGCGTGCCGCTGTCCACATTCAGCCCGCTGCTGCTGTTCGGGGTGCTGGTCATGGGGCGGCTATTGGGTGAGCGCCCGCTATCCGTGGCGACAGGAGCGGGAATGGGGGCCGCTGCCGGTGCATCGGCCGTCGCCGGGCTGGCCGATGGCGCAGCCGTGGTATCCGCAGCCGCCGGTACAGCGGTCGCAGCGGATGGGACCGCTGCCTCCGGCTGCGCCGGCGTGCTGGCCGGTGCGGAAGCGGCCACGGCCCCGCTCGTCGCCGCGGCGGCAGAGGCGGAAGGCTCGGCCCCCTGCGCCTGGCTCGTCAGCAATGGGGGCGTCAGCAAACAGAGAAGGCCGACAAGGGTAATGGGTTTCATCATAAGGATCTCCTGCAGCACCCTGTTATCGGCAGCCGATGACATCCCCTTAGGCCGGCACCGCCTGCATCCGTCACCATAACGACAAAGGGGAGCCGAAGCTCCCCTTGCTGTCCATCCGGACGCCTTACTTGACGAACTCGACACCCAGCTGGATATCGGCTTTCAGAGTGGCCAGCATGCCATCCATCGCCTCTTGTTCAAAGGCGCTCAGCTTGCCGTAGTCCAGCACGGTTTCGACACCGTTCTTGCCAAGCAGGATGGGCTGCGCGAAGAAGGTGGCGTGTTTGCCGTCGCCTTCCACGTAGGCGCACTCGATGACGTTGGCTTCACCCTGCAGGCCCTTGATGAGCGACAGGCCGAAACGGCAGGCAGCCTGGCCCATGGAGAGGGTAGCGGAACCGCCACCGGCCTTGGCTTCCACCACTTCGGTACCGGCGTTCTGGATACGCTTGGTCATGGCGGCCACTTCGTCAGCGGTGAAGCTGGCACCTTCGATCTGGGAGAGCAGCGGCAGAATGGTCACGCCACTGTGGCCACCGATCACGTTGACGCGCACCTTGTCGACGTTCAGACCCTTGGCCTCAGCCACGAAGGTCTCGGCACGGATCACGTCCAGGGTGGTGACGCCGAACAGGCGACGCTTGTCATAGACACCGGCTTTCTTCAGCACTTCGGCGGCGATGGCGACCGTGGTGTTGACCGGGTTGGTGATGATGCCGATCAGCGCTTTCGGGCAGGAGGCGGCGCACTTTTCCACCAGATTCTTGACGATGCCGGCGTTGATGTTGAACAGGTCGGAACGATCCATGCCGGGCTTGCGAGCCACGCCGGCGGAGATCAGCACGACATCGGCGCCGACCAGAGCCGGGCTCGGATCTTCACCGCAGAAACCTTTTACTTTCACGTCAGTCGGGATATGGCTCAGATCGACCGCCACGCCCGGGGTCACCGGAGCGATATCATACAGGCTCAATTCGGAACCAGCAGGCAGACGGTTTTTCAACAGCAGAGCGAGGGCTTGGCCGATGCCACCGGCGGCACCCAGAACGGCAACTTTCATGATCAACTCCATGTTTAAGCGTAGGTTTAAGGTTGTTTCTTGTTGTGCGCCCAACCTTAAAGGATCCCCCCCTAAAAAACAATCTGATAACAGTTGTAATCACAGGTTCTGTGAGCCAATAAACAGGCGGCGAATAAAAATGGGGGGAAATGCAAAAAATTGGAGGGGAAGCACAGATTTCCTGCACTTCCCCTCACCATTAATAGGTAGATCTACCGACTTCAGCCCTGGAAGGCCAACGCCCTGCGTTCACACCAACGAAAACCAATTGTTAACAATCCGTTCATGGTCAGGTAGAGGGCACCGGCCACGGTGAACACCGCCAGGGTGTCATAGGTCTGGGCATTGAGGCGCTGGGCCAGCCCCATCACATCCATGATGGTAATGGTACTGGCGAGCGAACTCCCCTTGAGCACCAGGATCACCTCGTTGGAGTAGGCGGGCACCAGCCGCCGGGCGGCGTGACGCACCTTCATCCACAAAGTCTGGCCGGCGGAGAAGCCGAGCGCGCGGCAGGCCTCTACCTCACCGGCCGGGATGGCATCGAGCGCCCCCTTGAACAGCCGGGTGGAGTAGGCGGCGGTATTGAAACCGAGCGCCAGCACGGCGCAGAACCAGGGCTGCTTGAGCAGCGGCCAGAGCGGCCCCTCTTTGAGCCAGGCAAACTGGCCCGGCCCGTAGTAGATGAGGAAGATCTGGATCAGCAGCGGCGTGCCAGTGAAGATCAGCACCCACAGCTGCACCAGCTGGGTCGCCACCGGAATGCGGCGCTCCAGCACCCAGGTCATGGCAGCCGCCATCAGCACGCCGAGCAGCAGGCTGAATGCCGTGAGTTGCAGGGTAATCGCCAAGCCACCCAGCAGGGTCATCAGGTAATCCTGCATGATCAGCCTCCGTAACGACGGGTGTAACGGGACGCCTGCTTCAAGCCAAACTCACTCACCAGGCTGATGGCCAGGTAGATGAGGGCCGCCGCGGCATACCAGGTGAAGGGTTGATAGGTACTGGCCGAGGCCATCTGGGCCTGGCGCATCATCTCGTTCACCCCGATGAGGGAGACCAGTGCGGTGTCCTTGAGCAGCACCAGCCACTGATTGCCGAGCCCCGGCAGGGCGTGCCGCCACGCCTGCGGCAGCACGATGCGAAAGAAGATGTGCCCCTTGCCAAGACCGAGCGCCAGTGCCGCCAGCCGCTGCCCGGCGGGCACCGCATTGAGGGCAGCCCGCAGGGTCTGGGTGGCGTAGCTGGCGAACAGCAGGGAGAGCGCCAGCACGCCGCAGGCGAACGGGCTGAACTCCACGTACTCGCCGGTGATGAGGAACAGCACCTGGGTCGAGCCGAAGTAGATGAACAGCACCACCAGCAGCTCGGGCAACCCGCGGATCAGCGTGGTGAGAGTGGCCACCGACCACACCAGCGCGCGCTGCTTGCTCAGTTCGGCGGCGCTGAACGCCAGCGCCAGCACCATGCCCCCGACCAGGGATGCCAAGGCCAGCCCGAGGGTCATCCAGGCTGCATCCAACAACAGGCTCAACATGGCTTAGTGCGCGAAATATTTGTCGTAGATCTTCTGATAGGTGCCGTTGGCCTTGATGTCAGCCAGCCCCTTGTTCAGCTGAGTCAGCAGCTCCTGATTGCCCTTGGCCACCGCGATGCCAAAACCGGTACCGAAGTACTTGGCGTCAGTCACCGGCGTGCCGATCACGGCATACTCCTTGTGCTGCTTGAGCCAGTCGGCGGCGACCGCGGTATCGGCAAACACGCCGTCGGTGCGGCCGTTCATCATGTCGAGGAAGGCGCTCTGATAGCTGGCGTAAGGTACGGTCAGCAGGCCCTTGCTCACCCAGTTGTCCACCAGATAGGACTGATGGGAAGTGCCGTTCTGCACGCCGACGGTCTTGTCCACCAGCTCTTCCGGCCCCTTGAAGGCGCCCTTCTTGGTCACGAACACCGCGGAGTTCTGGTAATAGATGTCGGAGAAATCGACCTGGGCGGCCCGCTCCGGGGTCACGTCCATGGCTGCGATGGCGGCGTCATAGCGACGGAATTTCAGGCTGGGGATCAGGCTGTCGAAGGCCTGGTTGTGGAAGCTGCACTCCAGCTTGGCCTGTTCACAGATGGCGCGGGCCAGATCGATGTCAAAACCCTGGAACTCGTTCTTGTCGTCCAGGTATTCGAACGGCGCGTAGGTGGCCTCGGTGGCGAACTTGATCTCCTTGGCCAGCACCGAGGTGCTCAGCAGGCCCATGGCGGCGACCAGCAACAGACTCTTTTTCATGACAGCTTCCTTATCGATTTGAATATCAATGCATCAAGAATTCGGCAAACCGGCTGGTTTGCGGGGCTTGGAAAATGGCGGCGGAGCCGGCTTCGATGATCCGCCCCTTCTCCAGATAGATCACCTGGCTGGCCACCTTGCGGGCGAACTCCACCTCGTGGGTCACCACCACCTGGGTGATGCCGGTCTGGCCCAGGTTGCGGATGATCTCCGCCACTTCCTTGGTGATCTCGGGGTCGAGGGCGGCGGTCGGCTCGTCAAACAGCAGCACCTGGGGGTCCATCATCAGGGTACGGGCGATGGCCACCCGCTGCTGCTGACCGCCGGACAGCCGCGCCGGCCAGGCGTCGCGCTTGTCGGCCAGTTGCAGCTGGGCCAGCAGATAGCCCCCCTTCTCCATGGCCGCCGCCTTGCTCATGCCGAGCAGCTTGACCGGCGCCTCGATGAGGTTCTCCATCACGGTGAGATGGGGCCACAGATTGTACTGCTGGAACACCATGCCCACCTTGCGCCGCAGCGCCTGGGTCTGGCGGTTGAACTCGGCGGTGGAGAGGCTGGACGGGAAAGAAAATTCACTTTCACCGATGCGCAGAACACCGGCATCCGGGGTGTCCAGCAGGTTCATCATGCGCAGCAGAGAACTCTTGCCGGCACCGCTCGGGCCCAGCAACACCAAGGTTTCACCGGGAGCGGTCCGAAAGCTGACCTGTTGCAGTACCGGCACCTTGTGCCAAGATTTTTCGATACCGATTAATTCAATACCCATACAGCCCAATTGAATAAGTTTTCAAAATTTCGTCCTGATTCTAACGCTGGCATGGGTGGATGCAAGCTATATTTGAATCAATATGCAGAACAAGCGCCGCTTCCTTGCAAAAATAGGCATATGAATGCAAAATGGGCACGCTGTTCATATCTGCCGCCTGAGCGTGACAGGCAGCCAAACCTCCTCATTCGTGAGTCCAAGATGAAGCATAACGACAAGCAAGAAAAACTGGCCAAGGCCTTTAAAGCCTTGCTGAAAGAAGAACGATTTGGCTCCCAGGCAGAGATAGTGACTGCCCTGCAAGAGATGGGCTTCGAAAACATCAACCAGTCCAAGGTATCGCGCATGTTGAGCCGCTTCGGCGCCGTTCGCACCCGCAATGCCAAGATGGAGATGGTCTACTGCCTGCCGGTGGAACTGGGTGTGCCCACCACCTCCAGCCCACTCAAAAACCTGGTGCTGGATGTCGACCACAACGGTGCCCTGGTGGTGATCCACACCAGCCCGGGTGCGGCCCAGCTGATCGCCCGCCTGCTCGACTCCCTCGGCAAGGCCGAAGGGATCCTCGGCACCATCGCCGGTGACGACACCATCTTCATCACCCCGACCAGCGACACCGACATCGAAGAGCTCTACCTCTCCGCCCTCGAGCTGTTCGAACAGACGCCGTAATGGTTGCCGCCGCGTCATCGCGGTCCCGCCAAAACACAAAATCCCGGCCAAGGCCGGGATTTTTGTTATCTGCGGGTGGGCGAGCCTTATTTGCCCTGCGCCACCAGAAAATCCTCTGAAGGGGCGAAGAAGGCTGCGCCGGTCACCGCCTTGGTGAAGCGCAGCAGGTGATCGAAGTGACTGCCCTCGCCCTTGTACATGCTGGCCAGCATGGCGTTGAAGTGCTGCGGGGTGCGGCAGCAGGAGATGAAGTAGAGCCCCTGCTCTGTCATGGTGCCCCAGGGCATGCTCTGGCGCAGGATCTCCATGGACTCCCCCTTCGGGGTCTTGAGGTTGACCCGCTTGATGTGGGCGGTCAGCGGCTTGTCGGCCGACTCGTACTCGATGTTGTCGACCTTGGTGCGACCTATGATGTCTTCCTGCTCCTTCAGCGCCAGCTTCTCCCAGTCGCTCATGGCGTGGACCCAGCGCTGCACGTGGATGTAGGAGCCGCCGGCAAACTCGCCGCCGTCCAGCAGCGCCACTTCGGCGCGGTGCTCATCCTGCGGGTTTTCGGTGCCGTCGACGAAACCGGTCAGATCGCGGCAGTCGAGGTTGCGAAAACCGCGCACCTCTTCCGCCAGCTCCACCAGCCCGGCCAGCAGAGCCATCACACGCTGACCGGCGTGATGCAGCACATCGACCCGATCGGCGCGCAGTTGCACGAACAGATCGAACGGAGTGTTGGGCGCCTCCTGGCCGTTGGCGGATTGCGCCATGAAGCCGCGGAACTGGGGCGGACGGGCGGCAGGATAGAGGCCATCCCAGGCATCGGCACCGACGGCGACCAGACCGCTGAAGCCGGCAGCGGGGAAATCGGCGGCCACCGCCTCCCACAGGGCCGGCAACCTGGCCAGACGGGCCACCAGTTCGGCGGCGTCACCGGTGCGGTTGAACATCAGATAGAGGGCGTGCAGATTGGGCTCGGCACAGATCCCGGCTTGGGCTTTCATATATCTCTCCCCTGAACAGACATTGGCGATATGGGCGGTTAGCGTTGCGCGATTATAAACCAGCGCGGTTCCAGTTCATTGATTTCACGACGATATCACGCGTTCAGGGTAAAGGGTCAAACAACACCAGCGCGTGGGGCGTCACCCTGACCCGCGCCCGCGCGCCCTCCAGCGGCTCACCGATGCTCGCCTCCAGCCGCAGTTCGCCACTCTCGAACAGCACCCGGCAGTGGTGGCCGAGAAACTGCTGCTCCACCACCTTGAGCTCGCCATCTGCGGCGCTCTCCAGCAGCAGCTGCTGAGGCCTGAGCATCAGTTGCAGCAGCTCACCCGCGGCCCGGCCATGGGGCTCGCTGCCGCAGATGACCCCGAGCGCCGTGCGCACGCAGTGGCTGTCCACCACCTCGGCCGCCAGGTAATTGACCCCGCCGAGAAACTCCGCCACGAAGCGATTCTGCGGGCGGCGATAGAGCTGCTCCGGCTGGCCCACCTGTTCGATGTGACCCGCACGAAACAGCGCCAGCCGATCGGCGAAGGCAAAGGCCTCTTCCTTGCTGTGGCTGACGAAGATGGCGCCGATCCCCTGCTGCTTGAGCAGGGCGCGGATCTCGAGGATCAGCTTCATCCGTACCTGGGTATCGATGTTGGAGAAGGGCTCGTCCAGCAGCATCAATCTCGGCTTGCACACCAGCGCCCGGGCGATGGCTACCCGCTGCTGCTGGCCGCCGGAGAGCTGGTGCGGATAGCGATCCCCCAGCCCCTGCAGATTGACCAGCGCCAGCGCCTCGTCCACCTGTTGCTGGCGGGCACGGCGATTGAGTTTGGTCAGGCCAAAGCCGACGTTGTCGGCCACCGTCAGGTGGGGAAAGAGGGCGTAATCCTGAAAGATCATGCCGATGTTGCGCGCCTCGGGCGGCACGCTGGCACCGGGCCCGTCGAGCAGGGTATCGCCGAGGTGAATCGTTCCCTCTGCCAACGGCAGCAGGCCGGCGATGGCCTTGAGCAGCGTGGTCTTGCCGCAGCCGCTCGCCCCCAGCAAGCAGACGATCTCGTTGTCTGCCACCGTCAGGGAGAGCTGTTCCAGCACATTGCGGCCGTTGTAACGGCAACTGACATTTTCAACCTGCAAACAGGACAAGGCTGACTTCCTCTCATTTCTGGCGCTGTGCTGCCTTTCGGCTCAGCACACCGCATGCAATTTCATTGGCCGACGTGGCAACTCAGTGCCCCGCCCCATCCAGGTTGCGGTTGACCCAGATCAGCGGCAACAACCCCACCAGCACGATGACGATGGCGCCGAGCGCGCCGCGCTCCAGCATTTCGTCCGACACGAACTGGTAGACGTGGGTCGCCAGGGTATCGAAGTTGAACGGCCGCAGCAGCAGGGCGGCAGGCAGTTCCTTCATGGATTCGATGAACACCAGCATGGCACCGGCAAACAGGCCGCGTCGCACCAGCGGCAGGTGCACCCGCCGCAACATGGCGCCATCCCCCTGCCCCAGGGAGCGGGCCGCCATGTCGAGGCTGGGGGAGATCTTGCCCATGCTGCTCTCCACCGAGCCGATGGCGATGGCCACGAAGCGCACCAGATAGCCGAACACGATGGCGGTGATGGTGCCGGTCAGCAGCAGCCCCGGCCCCTGACGCCCCAGCCACTCGGCCAGATCGTTGATGGCAAAGTCGAGGGCGGTGAGCGGCACCAACACCCCGATGGCGAGTACGGTACCCGGCATGGCGTAACCCATGGCGGCGATGCGCAGCGGCAGCAGGCTCTTGATCCCACCATCGAGACGACGACAGAAGCCGAGCAGCAGGGCGATGCCCATGGCCAGCAGGGCGGTCAGCGCCGAGATAGCCAAGCTGTTGCCGGCGAAGCGGACGAACTCCGGCGTCCACGACAATTCGAAGTAGCGCACGCCGTAATCCAGCAAAATGACGAACGGCAGGCCGAAGCCGGCCAGCACCAGTCCCCAGCACCAGAGCCCGGCCAGAGCACGGCGAATCCCCTTGAGCGGGTAGCGCAGCGGCTGTTCGTGGCCCATCGACTTCTGGAACACCTGCTGCCGGCTGCGCGAGCGGCGCTCCAGCGCAATCAGCAGCACCACCGCCAGCAGCATCAGGCAGGAGAGCTTGGCGGCGGTGGCCAGGCTGCCGTAACCGAGCCAGGTGTCGTAAACCGCCGTGGTCAGGGTATTGATGGCAAAGAAGTGGACGGTGGCAAAATCGGCCAACGTCTCCATCGCCACCAGCGATACAGCGACCATGGTGGCGGGGCGCGCCAGCGGCAGACTGAGGCGGTGAAAGCTCTGCCAGGGGGAGCAACCGAGCAGGCGGCTGGAGTGAATGAGGCTGACCGACTGCTCCAGAAAAGAGGCGCGGGTCAGCAGATAGACGTACGGGAACAGCACCAGCGCCAGCACCCAGGCGGCGCCGCCGAGGGAGCGGATGGCCGGGAACCAGTAGTCGGCCGGCCCACCCCAGCCAAACAGCTGGCGCAGCCCCGCCTGCAGCGGGCCCGAGTAGTCGAGCAGATCGGTATAGACGTAGGCGACGATATAGGAGGGCATGGCCATCGGCAGCATCAGCGCCCACTGCAGGGCGCTCCGCCCCGGCACCTGGCACATGGCCACCAGCCAGGCGGTCGGCACACCGAACAGCAGACTGAGCAGCACGACGCCGACCACCAGCCCCAGGGTATTGGCCAGATAGTCGAACAACACGGTATCGGCGAGGTGGCCAAACAGATCTCCGTCGGCCGACAAGGCGGAGAAGACCAGAGCAAGCACCGGCAAAGCCAGCAGCAGGGCGCTGGCCCAGCTGCCGGTAATCCATCCAAAATTTTTCATGAGACCACAGAGGTTGATGGGGCCGTTGGCCCCATCTGAATTACAAATCGAATTTCACTTCATCCAGCAGCTGCAAGGCGTCCTTGCGGTGCTTGGCGTAATCGCTGACCGGTAGCGCATCAGACTTGAAGCTGCCCCAGGACTTGACCATGGCGGAAGGCTCCACCCCGGCCTTGACCGGATACTCGGCGTTCACGTCCGCATACATGTGCTGGGCGGTGTCGCCGGCCAGGAACTCCATCAGCTTCTGGGCCTCAACCTTGTTCTTGGCGTACTTGGTCATGGCCACACCGCTCACGTTGACGTGGGCGCCGCGGTCAGCCTGGTTCGGGAAGTTGATGTAGACGGCATCGGCCCAGGCTTTCTGCGCCGGATCCTTCAACATGGCGCCCAGGTAGTAGCTGTTGCCGAGCGACAGATCACAGATACCATCCTTGATCGCCTTGACCTGATCCCGGTCGTTGCCCTGCGGCTTGCGCGCCAGGTTGGCCTTGACCCCTTCCAGCCAGCTCCTGGTCTCGGCCATGCCGTGATGAGCGATCATGGAGGAGACCAGCGCCACATTGTACTCATGCTTGCCGCTGCGGGTGCAGATTTTTCCTTTGAATTCAGGCTTGGTCAGATCTTCGTAGCTGATGGTATCGAGCTTGCCGAGACGATCCTTGCTGGAATAGATGGCGCGCACCCGGGTAGTCAGCGCGAACCAGCGGTTGTCCGGATCGCGATAGATGGCGGGGATGTTCTCCTGCAGGATCTTGCTGTCCACCGGCTGCACCAGCCCCTTGTCCACCAGATCGGTCAGCCGGCTGATGTCGACGGTCAGCATCAGATCCGCCGGGGAGAGCTTGCCTTCCCGCTCCAGACGCTCGTTCAGCCCCTCTTTGGCGAACACCACGTTGACCTTGATGCCCGATTCCTTCTCGAACTGCTGGATGATGGGCTTGATCAGCTCATCCTGCCGGTTGGAGTAGACATTCACCTCCCCTGCCGCCAATGCCGACTGAGCCGCCAACGCAGAGAAAGCCAGTGCCAACATCTTCATTTTCATCATCCATTCCTTGAGTTGCTATATCGAGTGAGAACCATTGCTGTTTGCATTTTGCATTGAGCTCGACAGCCGGATCAAGAAATCCTGATGTGGCGGGATCACATATTTAAACCCTGTTCAAACAAAGGGGCCGGATAGAATCCCATCCGGCCCCACCATGGAGTCAATCAGCGACAAAGTACCGATCATTCGCCCCCATCCAGCGCGATCAGAGCGCCTCGTCGTCGCTCTCACCGGTCCGAATGCGCACGGCCTGCAGCAGGTCGTAGACGAAGATCTTGCCGTCACCGATCTTGCCGGTATAGGCGGCCTTGCAGATCGCCTCGATCACCCCTTCGACGTTGTCGTCGGCCGTCGCTATCTCCAGCTTTACCTTGGGCAGGAAGTCGACCTGATACTCGGCTCCCCGGTATAATTCGGTGTGCCCCTTCTGGCGGCCAAACCCTTTGACCTCGGACACGGTCAGACCCTCGACCCCCAGGTTGGCGATGGCTTCGCGCACGTCGTCCAACTTGAAGGGTTTGATAATCGCAGTAATCAGCTTCATCTGGTTGCTCCCAATCCATGGTATGTCATGAATGGGGAATCAATTCTTGTGCCAAGTCTTTTTATTGTTTAATTTCAAAAAGATAGCATTTACGTCTGGAGCAGGACTCTCCCGGCATCACCAAGGGAGCGCATCTCGCCCCATTATGAGGCACCAAGCTGAGCCAGCCACAGCCGATGCACCAAACAAGAGCACCGCAGTATGTTAGTCATCTCCAACAGCGTTACCCTGCCCTGGCATGAACTGCAATTCCAGACCATGCGGGCACAGGGCAACGGTGGCCAGCACGTCAACAAGACCGACTCCGCCGTCTGGTTGCGCTTCGATTACCGCAACTCCCCCAGCCTCACCCCGCTCTACAAGGAGGGGCTCGACAAGCTGAGCGACAGCCGGGTGCACGACGGTTTCATCATGATCCGGGTCGAGACCCACCGCAGCCAGGACATGAACCGCAAGGAGGCGATGAACCGTCTGGTGGAGCTGCTGAAAAAAGCGGCCTGGCGCCCCAAGGCCCGCCACGCCACCAAGCCGACCCGCAGTTCCCAGCGCAAGCGGGTCGATGCCAAGAAGCGCAAGGGGGAGATAAAATCGACCCGCGGCAAGCCGGTAGTGGACTAGCCGGGCCCTTGCCCAACGCCCGAGGATGACAGAATGAAATTCAGTTTTTGCGACAGCGCCCACGGCCCCCTGCTCATCGCCATCGACCGGGACGGGCTGCGCTATGTGGAGTTCGTGCTAGGCGAGCAGCCGGTGACCCCGACCGACGAATGGCAGCGCGACGATCAGGCGCTGGCCCCCTTCGTCGAACAGTTCGCGGCCTACTTCGCCGGTCGCCTGCGCCGCTTCGATCTGCCGCTCGCCGCCCGGGGCACCCCTTTTCAGCAATCGGTGTGGCGCGCCCTGGGCGACATTCCCTATGGCGAGACCGTCAGCTACCTCGAGATAGCCCAGGCCATCGGCAATCCCAAGGCAGTGCGGGCGGTGGGTGCCGCCAATGGGCGCAATCCGCTCAGCATCATAGTGCCCTGCCACCGGGTGATCGGCCGCAGCGGCGAGCTGACCGGTTATGCCGGCGGCATTCCCATCAAACGCTGGTTGCTGGCGCTGGAGCAACAGACCGCAGACAACTTCGCGCTGACCCCCTGACCCCCTGACCCCCTGAGCAGTCAGTCCCATTGCGTTTAGCAAAATGAACATAGTATGAAGAATCGCCTCAGAAGGGCTTCAGACAGCATCAGGCATCATGGCTTCACACTTGGATGGCATGGCTCATCCCTCATTCAAGTGGCACCCATGTGACGCTTCCAATCTGTCTTTTTCCCCGCGCCTCCCTGAGGCGCTTTTTTTTTGCCGGCAAGCGGCCACAAAAAAGCCCGCCGAAGCGGGCTCTGACCGGAAGGTGCTAGCTTCAGGGTCAATCAGAGGGCGAGGAACAAGCCTGCCAGCGAGGCACTCATCAGGTTCGCCAGCACACCCGCCAGGATGGCGCGCATGCCGTAACGAGCGATGAAGGATTTGCGCTCCGGCACCATGGCGCCCAGGCCGCCGATCAGGATCGCCATGGAGGAGATGTTGGCGAAACCACACAGGGCGAAGGTGACGATGGCCTTGCTCGACTCGCTCAGGGTCTGGTCCTGCACCAGGGCGATGAAGGCGACGAACTCGTTCACCACTATCTTGGTCCCGATCAGGGCGCCGGCGGCCTGAGCCTGCTCCCAGGGGATGCCGATCAGCCAGGAGACAGGTGCAAACAGCCAGCCCAGGATGATCTGGAAGCTCAGCTCCAGCCCGACCAGGTCGCCGGCCCAGCCCAGCAGGCCGTTGAGCATAGCGATCACCCCGACGAACGCCAGCAGGGTGGCACCCACGGCAACCGCGATGTTGAGGCCGGACATGGCGCCATCGGCGGCCGCTTCAATCACGTTGGTGGCGCGCGGGATCACCACGTCCTGATGATGGTCCTGCTCTTCGGCGGCAGGCGGCACCAGGATCTTGGCCATGGCCAGACCGGCCGGTGCCGACATGAAGGCCGCCGCGATCAGATATTTCAGCTCGACCCCGATGCTGGCGTAACCCACCAGGGTACCACCGGCCACGGAGGCGAGGCCGCAGCTCATCACCGCGAAGAACTGGGAGTCGGACATCTTGGAGAGATAGGGTTTGACCACCAGCGGCGCCTCCACCATGCCGACGAAGATGTTGGCAGTGGCGGAGAGGCTCTCGGCGCGGCCGGTACCCAGCAGCTTCTGCAGGCCGCCGCCGAGCAGGGCGATCACTTTCGGCATCAGGCCGATGTGGTAGAGGATGGCGATCACCGCGGAGAAGAAGATGATGACCGGCAGCACGTTGAAGGCAAAGATGAAGCCCAGCTTGAACTTGGCCAGATCGCCAAACAGGAAGGCAATCCCCTCCTGACCGTAACCGATCACGCTGCTGACGCTTTCGCTTACCCCGTTCAGCACGTGCTGACCGGCGGGCAGCCAGAGCACCAGGCCGGCGAAGAGGATCTGCAGGCAGAGGGCCAGGCCAACTGTTCGCAACGGGATACGACGACGATTATCAGAGCAGAGCGTGGCCACGGCCAGAATGCTCAGGATGCCGAGCAGGGCAATCATAGGGACTCCATCAGGTGGGGCGAAAGATGGGCGCGGATTCTGCGCTCCCGACCTCGCCACTGCAAGTCCACTTGGTTACAGCCCTGTTAGCAAAAACGTTTGCACGATATCGGTTGCGGCAACTGGCTGATTTGACTCGATTTTGGTTTCAAGCGAAAGCCAGTGTTCTTATATAGAAACGATTATTCCTCTGTGCCGGACAATTTGCCACCGAGCCAGGGGGCCAGCCGCTGCTCCCAGTAGGGATTCGGACCGAAGCTCTCCTTGAGGAAGTCGATGAACAGCCGGATCTTGGGATCCAGGTGCTCGCGCCTGGCATAGACGGCGTGCACCGCCATCTTCTGGTTCGGCCGCCACTGGGGCAGCAGCGGGATCAGCTGGCCGGACTGCAACTCCTTGTCCAGCAGGTAGTTGGCCACGTAGGCGATGCCGAGCCCGGCCAGGGCGGCGTCGCGCACCGCCTCCGCCAGGTCCACCCGGTAGTTGCCGGCCACCTGTACCGTCTGGCGCTCCTTGCCCTGGCGAAACGACCACTCGTGGTAGCGCCGCTCCCGGCTCTGGTAGGTGATGCAGTTGTGCTGAGCCAGATCTCTGGGGTGCAGCGGGGTGCCGTGGCTCAGCAGATAGTCCGGCGAGGCCACCAGCACGAAGTGAATGTCCGCCAGCCGCTGCCCCACCAGGGCCTCGGGTTTGTCCTCGTAGGTGGTGATCCAGAGATCCAGCCCCTCATCCACCAGGTTGGTGCGGTGATCGAACAGCGAGACCTCCAGCTCCAGCTCGGGGTAGCGATCCTGAAACGCCTTGAGGCGCGGGATCACGTGCAGCCGGCCGAAAGACTGGCCGACTCCCAGATGCAGGATGCCGCTCACCTTGCCGCGCCGCTCCGCCACCATGGAGTCCGCCTCCAGTGCCACCGCCACCAGGGCGCGGCAGTGGCGGGCATACTCCTGGCCGAGCTCGGTAAGGGAGAAGCGGCGGGTAGTGCGCTGCACCAGCTGGGCACCGAGTTCGGTCTCCAGCTGAGCCAGCTGTTTGCTGATGTGGGATTTGGAGACCCCGAGCCGCCGGGCGGCCGCCGAGATGCCCTGTTCACGGACTAGGGCATCGAAGATCACCATTTGGGGCAGACGTTGCAGCACGGGATTACCAGAGAGAAGAGCGGGCCCCCATTATTCCAGAGCCGCCCGCCGCGGGGTAGCGCTAAAGGCCGAGCGCCCGTTTGACCTCTTTTTGCAGGGGATCGTCCGCCGGATTCTGGTTCGCGCCATAACTCGCGACCAGCTTGCCGTCACGGCCGACCAGGTATTTGTGAAAGTTCCAGCCCGGCGCCTCGCCCGCCGCTGCGGCCAACCCTCGGTAAAGCGGGCTGGCATCGGCCCCGCGCACGGCGATCCGGTTGAACATGGGGAAGGTGACCCCGTAATCGCGTCGGCAGACCGAGGCGGTCTTGCCCTCGTCCCCCGCCTCCTGCCAGAAGTCGTTGGAGGGGAAGCCGAGCACCACCAACCCCTTCTCCTTGTAGGTCTGGTAGAGCGTCTCCAGATCCCGGAACTGGCCGCGATAGCCGCAGTAGGAGGCGGTATTGACCACCAGTACCACCTTGCCCTCGGTCAGCTGGCAGAGGTTGTGGCGCTGGGTGCTGTTGAGCTCCCGCATCTCCACGTTGAAGTAGTCCGGGCAGGCGGCGACGGCGGCCCCGGCCCCGAGTGTCAGCAACAACATGATCCATTTCATCGAGCGACTCCTGTCAGGCAGATGAGTGACATACGCGCGGGCACGCCGGCCGGTTCACCCGCTCAATAGAGGGGGATGCCGGTGAGCATGCCGTGCCCCCAGAAGATCAGCAGGGCGGTGAGCGCCAGCCCGGCCCCCACGCTGAGCCCGGTGCCGTACCAGTTGGCCGCCGGACGGGGATGACGCTGCCAGTCCCGCACCGAAATCCAGACGATGCTCACCAGCGCCCACAGGCCGATGCCGCCAAACAGCACCAGGGAGCGGGCCTCGCTGTTGACCGCTAGGTGGGCACCGGCCCAGAGCAGGGTGCCGAGCAGTTGGGGATGCACCAGCCAGCGCCGCAGGTGATTGGGCCCCTGGCCGGAGCAGAACAGGATCAGGGCGATGGGCATGACCGCCATCATCAGGGTCGGTCCCCAGGCGGGCAGAAAATAGAGCGGCAGGGGGCTGGCGGTGCGCCAGCCGGCGATGATGCAGGCGATGGCGATGAACACCAGCAACGAGAAGAGTCCCTTGTAGCGATTCTCCCCCAGCCGCTCGCGCAAGCGGGCCCGATGGGCACCTGCGAAGCAGGGATAGAGGTGGATCAGGGTAAACAGCAGTACCCCCAGGGTCAGCAAGATCATGGGTTGCTCCTTGTACTATGGGGGATCACTATGCCGCAAAGTCGGCGGCCAGAATACAGAAACCGCAGAAAAGTACAGTCTATACAGCAGGATAATGAAAAAAGCCGATCATCTGATCGGCAAGGTGTTTCGGGCAGACCGGCAGCGGGGCAGGTCGTCACCGCGACACGGGGCTAGGTTGGCCGGCGCCAGGCACCGGCCAGAAGAGAGTCAGGGTCGCAGCAGATAGAGCGCCGCCACGTTGCGGGCCGTGAGCTGCAGGTTGGTGGTGGCGGTGGCCAGCGCCTCCGGCAGCGACATGGCACGGTTGACCACGGCGAACACCGCATCCAGCCCGTGCTCGTGCACCACGCCGCAGTCGTCGGTCAGGCAGCCCGCAATGCCGATCACCGGCTTGCCAAACTGCTTGGCGCAGCGTGCGACACCGATTGGCGTCTTGCCGTGGATGGTCTGGCTGTCGATGCGCCCCTCGCCGGTGATGACCAGATCCGCATCGGCCACCGCCTCGGCCAGTTTCAACGCCTCGATGACGATCTGAATGCCGGGTTTGAGCTCGGCGCCGAGCAGGCCCACCAGGGCCGCCCCCATGCCACCGGCGGCGCCCGCTCCCGCAATCTCCTTCACCTGCTTGCCAAGCGCCTGCTCGATGCAGTCGGCGTAGTGGGCCAGGTTGGCGTCCAGCTGCGCCACCATCGCGGGGGTCGCCCCCTTCTGCGGACCGAACACGGCGGAGGCCCCTTTCGGCCCGCACAGCGGGTTGTCCACGTCGCAGGCCACTTCGATGGTGAGCTTGGCGAGGCGCGAATCGAGCCCGCTCAGATCGATGGTGGCCAGCTCGGCCAGACCGGCGCCGCCCGGTGCGATGGGAGTGCCGTCGCGCTTGAGCAGCTTGCCGCCAAGCGCCTGGATCATGCCAGCACCGCCGTCATTGGTGGCGCTGCCGCCGATGCCGAGGATCAGATGCTTCACCCCCATGTCGAGGGCCGCCAGGATCAGCTCGCCGGTACCGCTGCTGGAGGTGTGCAGCGGATTGCGCAACTCAGGCGCCACCAGATGCAGGCCGGAGGCCGCCGCCATCTCGATGACGGCGCGCTCGCCATCCCCCAGCAGACCGACGAAGCCCTGTACCTTGTTGCCAAGGGGAGCGGTCACGTAGAAGGGCAGAATGCGGCCACCGGTGGCGTCCACCAGGGACTGCACCGTCCCCTCGCCGCCATCGGCCATCGGCAATTTGACGTAGGTGGCATCCGGCAACACCTGCTTGAATCCGGCCTCGATGGCATCGGCCACCGCCATGGCGCTGAGACTCTCCTTGAATGAATCGGGGGCGATAACAATTTTCATATCAATTCCTTAGGCGAGGCCAAACACGCCGAACATCAGGGTGGAGACGGCGGCAATGGTCAGACCGACCGCAGTTTCGTAGGGGATGAGCTTGAGCCGCTCACCCACACCCATGTGGACGCTGCCGCCGGTGGCATGGAAGAAGGAGCCGTGGGGCATGTGGTCGAACACGGTGGCACCGGCGTGGATCATGGCGGCCCCCGCCAGGCTGCTGATGCCAAGCTCTATCAGAGTGGAGCTGAACACGTTGGAGGCCACCACGGTACCGGCGGTGGTCGAGGCGGTCGC
The DNA here is from genome assembly GCF_027705405.1 of Aeromonas sp. QDB34. Lineage (NCBI taxonomy): Bacteria > Pseudomonadati > Pseudomonadota > Gammaproteobacteria > Aeromonadales > Aeromonadaceae > Aeromonas > Aeromonas sp. QDB34. The sequence goes on from NZ_JAPDBT010000002.1 coordinate 113,302, forward strand.
CAGCGACATCAGGGCACCGGAGATGGGAGCCAGCAGGTAGGAGGGCAGACCGGAGGCGGTCAGGCCGCTGATCAGCACATCCTTGAGACCGGAGTTGGCGATGATGCCCGCCAGGGTACCGGTACCCAGCAGCATAATGGCCACCGGCGCCATGCGGGCGAGACCCGAGACGGCAAACTGGTTCACCTTGCTGAACTTGCCCATCATCAGGGCGCCGACCAGGCCGCCGAGGGGCAGTGCAATGAGCGGGTCCACGACTATGCCGGCGATGGGGCGCAGGGCCAGCAGCAGGATGGCCACCAGCGGCGCACTGATGGCGGCGGCAAAGCCCGGCAGCTTGCTGCCATTGAAGCTCACCACCTCGTCGGCGGCGACCTTGCTGCCCTTGTTGTTGAGGCGCTTCGCCAGCCAGTAGGCCATCACCAGCCCGAACAGGCCCGGGATGATGCCGGCCGCCATCACCGAGGTGAGCGGCAGGTGGAAGGCATCGGCTGCGGCGATGGCGTTCGGGTTCGGGGACATGACGTTGCCCGCCTTGCCGCCACCGATCATCGCCAGCAGGATGGCCGCCTTGGAGAGGTCGGCACGGCGGGCGATGGCCAGCGCAATGGGAGCGACCGTGATGACGGCCACGTCCACGAACACGCCGACCGCAGTCAGGATCAGGGTAGCCAGCGCCAGTGCCAGCAGGGCGCGGGTCTCGCCCAGCTTCTTGACGATGGTTTCGGCGATGGTGGTGGCGGCGCCCGATTCGATCAGCACACCGGCCAGCACGCCCGCCGCCAGGATCCGCATCACCGCCGTGGTGATCCCCTGGGCACCGCCGATCATCAGGGCTACGGTCTGGGTCAGATCGGCGCCGCCGATCAGGCCACCGGCCAGGGCGCCGACGATCATGCCGTAAGCGGGCGGCACCTTCTTCAGGATCAGGAAGATGGCGATGGAGAGCGCGGCGAGAGCGCCGAGCGCGGATACAGGGATCATGACGGGCACCTTTCAAATGAGTAAGTGGTGGCCATTATGGTGATCCGGGATCGGAATGCTTTGGTCAAAAAACCAAATATCAGCTTTATAAAACGCAATTTTATGTATGAATGAACAAATCAGCTGTCGAGGTTGAGCCCGAGATAGAGCAGAAACTTGTCATCTAACTTGTTGAAATTCAACCCGGTTATCTGTTCAATCCGGGTCAGCCGATAGCGCAGGGTATTGGGGTGGATGAACAGGGCTTCGGCGCAGGGATGCAGATCACAATCCTGCAAGAAATATTGGCGCAGCGTCTTCTGCAGCGTTCCCTTTGTGTCCTCCTGCGCCAGCTTGTGCAGCGGAGCCCGCAGCTGATCCGCCTGCCAGGAGTCCGCCAGACTGCCGAGCAGCACCGGCAGCCGGTAATCCTCGAAGAAATAGACCTGCTTGCGCGGCGCCTGCCGCATGCCACGGCGCAAGGTGTCCCGCGCCGTCTGGTAGGAACGCGCCAGCCCGCCGGTGCCGGCGAAGTAATCACCCACCCCGATGCGCACCCGAAAGTGGGGAATGCGGGCCAGCAGTTGCTTGATGCGGCTGCGCTCCTGCGCCGACTGCCAGATGCCGTCGCTGAGCTGGGCCGGCTTGAGCACCACTATCTCGTCCAGGCCGTTGATGGCCACCAGGTTGTCCCGCTCCGGGTTTTCCAGCAGATGCACCAGCTCCCGCAGCCGGGCCGGGTCGGCTTCCTCCAGCGCCAGCACCGCCACCACCCGCGGCTGGGCCAGATCCAGCCCGAGGAAACGGGCCGCCTGCTGCAGCTGATCTTCCCGCCCTTCACCACGGATGAGCTGCAGTACCAGCTCCTCCTTGTGGCGCTTGTCCCACTGCAGTTGTTCGGTGAGCGCTGCCTGCTCCAGAATGAGCTCGGCGGTCATGCGCACCAGCTCGGCGTAAGCACGAACTTCGTCCGGATCGCCCGAGATGCCGATGACCCCGAGCAGCTCCCCCTGATAGGCGATGGGCAGGTTGATGCCGGGGCGCACCCCCTTGAGTTCGCGGGCGGTCGCTTCGCTGATCTCCACCACCCGGTTCTCGGTCAGCGCCAGCACGGCCCCTTCGTGACGCTGATGGAGCCGCTCCGGATTGCCGGACGCGATGATCAGGCCGTGCTCGTCCATCACGTTGACCGAAAAAGAGAGGATCTTCATCGCCCGACTGACAATCTGCCGAGCGAGGGTATCATTGAGCTGCATAGGTACTCCGCTGAATGAACCGGGAATAGCCTGAGGCGATGATGAGCCGCTGTGGCTCGTCCATCACGTTGACCGAGCACGACAGGATCTTCATCGCCCGGCTGACAATCTGGCGCGCGAGGGTATCGTTTAGCTGCATCACATCTCCAAAGCGGGGCCGGACCGGCCACAAAGCGCCGGTAGCGGGGCAAAGATGCCACATCTTCAAGACAAGCGAGGGGGGGCTCGCTAGAATAGGCCACTTTACGCTATATGCGCCCCGCCATGGAGCAGGATTTGCCCTGCCCATGACGACTCACCCTTCCGCTATGGACTGAACTATGGATTATGAATTTCGCCGCGATCCGTTCGGCGGTTATCGCGCCCGGTTCTCCATGGGCCATGAGGCCATCGGCCAGTGGCTGATCGACGAAGTGGGCAAGGACGAGGAAAAACTCGACGAGCTGTTCGCCATCATCGATCAGCTCTCCAGCCGGACTCGCGTCGAATACCGGCTGCTGGGCGGCGACTACTCCCTGCTGCTGACCCACGAGGAAGCCGAGGTGAAAGCCAACGTCCTCAATATCGAGCAGGATGAGGATCTCGACGATCTCGCCTACTACGATGATGAACAGCTGGCCATGTGCGGGCTGGAAGATTTTGCCCAGGTGCTCGGCTCCTGGCGCGCCTTTATCCGCAACGAGGATATGGGCTGAACGACCCCTCTGAAAAAACGACATCGGGCAACCATGCCCCATTGCCTAACCAACAGGATTGACTATGTCTATTTACGATTTTGATGACGAACTGCCGGAAGAAGACGAGCAGGAACAACCGAAAAAAGCCGCCCCTGCCAAGAAGAAAGGCAAGCAGGTGCTGAACACCCAGGTCAACCTGAGCCCGCGCGATGCCAGCCGTCTGAACGGTATGCACGTCGAAGCCATCGCCACTCTGGACGACGTCAGCCTGCCGAAGAACGTGATCTTCAAGGCTGGCCTCATTGCCCTGGGCGAGCTGGAAGCCAGCAAGCGTGCCGACATCATTGCCCGGGTGATCGCCGAATCCGGCCGCTGAGACGCCTTGTCACCCTTGCCAAAACCGGAGCCCAGCTCCGGTTTTTTTATGGCCGCGCGCCCTGGCAGCCAGCCGAACACGGGATCCGACCAGCTTATTAAGCCTTGTCTCATGGGATGTCCCATTGTTAAGGTGCGGGACTTTCATCGGCCTTGGAGACTCAATGTTACCTCTACCTGATTCACTCATCTGGGGAGCACTGGCGCTGGCCGTCTTGCTCTGTCTGGCCCGGCAACGACTGCCCGGCTTCATCATGCTGGCCGTCGCCCTGCTGGCGGCTCTCGGCCTCGGCCACCTGAACCCAGTCGCCCTGCTTGCCAGCGCGGCGGGCCTGCTGCTGGCCTGGCGCACCCCCTCCCTGCCCCAGCCCTGGCGCGCCGTCGCCCTGGGCGCCGTGCTGCTGTGGGCGGTGGCGCTGATGCTGCACCTCATCCCCGGCTTCACCAACCTGAAGGTGCTGGACCAGGTGCAGGCCGGCCCCGCCAGCGTGCCGTTCAACATGTACCTCAACCTGGACAAGCCGCTGGTCTTCTTTGGTCTGCTGCTGGCCTGGCCCGCCTTGCTGGGCCCGGGCGGTGCCATTCAGTGGCGCAGGCTGGCACTGCTGCTGTTGCCGCTGGCGGCCCTGCTGATCGCCGCCTGGCAGCTGGGGGCCCTCAAGCCCGAGGTGGGCCTGCCCGGCTGGTGGTGGCTGTTTGTCATCAACAACCTGCTGTTCACCTGCGTGGCGGAAGAGGCGCTGTTTCGCGGCTTCCTGCAGCAGGGGATCGCCGCACACAGCCGGCGCTGGCTTGGGGTGCTGGTGGCCAGTCTGCTGTTCGGCGCCGCCCACCTGGCCGGCGGCCCGCTGCTGGTGCTGTTCGCCGCGCTGGCGGGGGCCTGCTATGGCCTGGCCTTCCTGCTGAGCGGGCGCCTCGGCGTCGCCATCGCGATCCACTTCCTGTTCAACTTCGCCCACCTGGCCCTCTTTACCTACCCGCTGGCCAGCCGCTGATCCCGGGCGCCCCCTGCGGGGCGCCTGCAACCTCTGCTCCCCCTTGGCGCACGCCGCCCACTCCTTTGCCATCCGCCTGCACAGATGCACCTTTCATTTGCACTATTTAGCTAAGCGAGAGTGGCGATTAATTGACCCAAGCCAAGATAGCGCGCTTGCTGCCCCCTAGAATGGGCCGGTAACAATCACAAAAAATAAAAACAAATCTATCAGTTACTTGACTCAATCAGGATGCACTCATGACCACAACCCAACGGGAGGGGGAGATACGTTTCCCCGACCACCTGTCACTGATCTCGACGACCGACCCCGCCAGCCACATCACCTACGCCAACCAGCACTTCTGTGACGTGGCCGGTTATCACCCCGCCGAAATGGAGGGGGTACCCCACAATCTGGTACGCCACCCCGACATGCCCAAGGCCGCCTTCGCCGACATGTGGCAGCGACTGCGCCAGGGCAAAAGCTGGATGGGGCTGGTGAAGAACCGCGCCAAGAGCGGCAAGTTCTACTGGGTCAACGCCTATGTCACCCCCATCCTCAACGAGCAGCGACAGATCATCGAGTACCAGTCGGTGCGCACCCGCCCCAGCGAGCACGACATCGCCTGGGCGGAGCAGCTCTACGCCCGCATCCGGGCCGGCAAGGCGCTGCCCTGGTTGAGTCGGCTCGCCCTCGAACCCGGTCTGCTCACCCTGCTGCTGTCGGGCGGCGCCCTGCTCACCCTGCTGGCGGCCATCATCAGCGGCAATCCGCTGTGGGGGGCGCCAGGCGCACTGGCCCTGCTGGCCCAGATGCTGCACGGCTGGCGCCTGCAGCAGCGGCTCAACCGGCTGGCCCATACGGCCGGCGAGGAGATGGGCACCCCGCTTTGCCAGGTGCTCTACACCAGGCGGCGGGACACCCTGGCGGCCCTGGAGCTGGCGCTTCGCATGAAGCGGGCCGAGCTCAAGGCGGTGGTGGGGCGCAGCGCCGACACCAACCAGCAGATCCTGCAGGCCGCCGAGGACGACAGGGGCAATATCCAGACCATCGACATCCACCTGCAGCAGCAGCGGGCCCAGAGCGAGCAGCTGGCCGCCGCCATCACCGAGCTCAGCCACTCCATTCGCGACGTGGCGAGCAACGCCCATCAGGCCAGCGAACTGGTGGGCGAGGTGCAGCAGGTCTCCGCCGAGGGGTTGCGGGCGCTGGCCACCACCCAGTCTTCGGTCGATCAGCTCCATCACGAGCTCGATGCCAACCACGCCGTGCTGGCCCGGCTGACCGGCGACAGCCAGAAGATCAGCGGGATCCTGGAGGTGATCAGCCAGATCGCCGATCAGACCAACCTGCTCTCCCTCAACGCAGCCATCGAGGCGGCGCGGGCCGGCGAACAGGGACGCGGCTTTGCGGTGGTGGCCGACGAGATCCGGGCGCTGGCCCAGAAGACCCGCAGCTCCACCGGCGAGATCAACGAGATGATCCAGGCACTGCAGCAGACGACCCGTCAGCTGGCCGACGGCATGAGCCAGGGCGCCCAGACCTCGGACCGCTGCCAGCAGCACGTGGGGACCACCGCCGAGGTACTCAACCAGATCAACCGCATGCTGGCCCGGGTCACCCATACCAGCGACGAGATTGCCCAGGCCGTCAGCCAGCAGGCGGATGTCACCAGCACCCTGGACAAGGGCATCCACCAGATCCACCAGCTGGCCAGCCACACCGCCGACAATAGCCGCCAGGCCCTCGACGGCATCACCCTGCTGGTGGAGCGGCTGCATGCCCTCTCCCGCCTGATCAACCAGTTCCAGCACTGACCGCCTTGCAGGGGCGTGCCGCCCGGCACGCCCGCTTCACCTCGCTCGCCTGACCTCCCCCATCCCTTTGGCAGCTGCCAACCTCATGGGTTAACACCTCCCCATATGGGGCCTTTCATTTATTTGTAACAAAAATGTAAATGAAATGACCTCTGTGCCCGCCATAACAGTCACTTTCCAGCGTGCCTCGACCAGAAGGACTTCATGATGCACAAACCCCTCAGTTATGCCGCCCTGCTGCTGGCCAGCCAGTTTCCGCTGCAGGCGCTGGCCGACACCGATGTCTACCTCACCAACAACAGCCCGGATCCGGTCCAGCTGGAGATCCGCCAGAGCGGCTCCGGCCAGCTGCAGGCCGGCAGCCAGTGGCTTCAGCACAGAACCGAGCTGGGTCCCTGGGAGAGCGCCATGGTGCTCAGCTTCAACCGCTACGAGGGGGTGAAGGCGGGCAAGAGCTATCTGTTCGAAACCCGGGTCACCACCCCCGGCGGTGACACCTATCGCCTCAACCAGAAGATGGAGGGCACCTGGTGGAACAGCACCCTGCAACACGGCGGCGAGACGCCGGCAGACAACTCCGGCTGGCAGAGCGATCGCGCCATCCACCGCCTGAGCGGGCCGCAGGAGCTGGCCTTTGCCGCCAAGTTCACCGGCCGCTACGACGATCTCCACTACATGCTGACCCCACCCAGGCAGGTGGAACAGCCCGACGCTGACGAAGCCAGGTTGAAGGTGGCCAGCTACAACGTCTGGGCGCTGCCGGTGATCGCCTCCAGCATCGGCGAGCGGCTGACGTTGCTGCCAGAGCACCTCAAGGGCTATGACGCCCTGCTGTTGCAGGAGGTGTTCGATGGCCGGCGCGAGGGCTTCCTGCAGGCGCTGGCCAAGGAGTACCCGTACCAAACCAGGGTGCTCGACAAACCGGGGGTCAACATCCATGACGGCGGCGTGGTGATCGTCAGCCGCTATCCCATAGTGCGCGAGGCCCAGCTGGTCTATCCCCAGTGCACCGGTACCGACTGCTTCGCCGACAAGGGGGTGATGTATGCGGAGGTGATCAAGGGGGGCAAGGCCTGGCACCTGTTTGCCACCCACACCGCCAGCTTCGACACCGACGAGGCGCGCCAGCTGCGCCAGATCCAGTTCGGCCAGATCCGCACCCTGGCCGCCAGCCTGAAGATCCCCGCCAGCGACACCGTCATCTACGGCGGTGACTTCAACGTCAACAAGCGCAAGTTTGCCGACGACTACGCCGGCATGCTGGCCAACCTCAACGCCGACGAGCCGGCCTACGGCGGCTACACCGAGGCCACCTTCGATCCCAGGATCAACCCCTATGCCGGCGGTCCGCTCTCCGGCGGTGCCAACGTGGAGTACCTCGACTATCTGGTGGTGAGCCGGGAATACGGCGCAGTGCGCCACAACCTCAACAGCGTCTGGATCCCGCGCAGCAGCGATGGCAGCCTCTGGCCCGCCAGCAACCTCTCCGATCACTTCCCGGTCAAGGGAGAGATCAGCCGATGAAGCGCCGCTACGGCTTGCTGGCACTGGCGGTGCTGGCTTTGTTGCTGCTCAACCTCGGTTGGCAGGAGGCGCCAACGCGGCCGGCACACACCGGCCAGCTCGCTCAGCCAGCCACCGCAGCGTCTCCGCAGACACAGCCGCCATTGCCCCCCGCTAGCGGCCCGCTTGCCGCCACCGCCGTGCCAGCCGGCCCAGCGCCTGCGCCTGCCAGCTGGCGCGACTTGCCGGACGAGATGAACCGGCAGCTCGCCAGCGAGGTGAGCGACAGCGAGCAGCCGCTCGCCGAGCGGCTGGCCAATCTGGAAGCGATAGAGGCCCAATGGCTGAGCGAGGGGGAGAGCCTGTTTCGGCTGCAGGGGCGCTACGCCCTGGCACTAGAGCAGCTGGCGCAGGAGCACGAGCAGCTGCCGCTGGCCGAGCGACTGGCGGCCCTCACCCGCTTGCAGGATGAGTGGGCGGCGGATCATCCGGATCTGGCGGCTGAGCTGTTCAACCCGGCTGCCCGCTTGCAGCAGGCGCGCCAGCTGTGGGGGGACGAGGAGCTGACGACCCTGGCCCGCCACTTCCTGCCGGCCGGGCAGGCCGAAGCGACCGTGCAGTTTGCCGCCAGCCGACAGCAGCAGCTGACACAGCGCAGCCACTACCAGCAGCAGCTGACCGAGCTGGAGCAGCAGTTGGCGGCCAGCCGAGGCAACATGGACGAGGCAAGCTGGCAACAGCACAGGGAGGCGGTACTCGGCCAGTTTCGGCGCGACTTCTTCGCCCAGACGCCGGATCAGCCCTGAACAGACAACGGCCTAGGGTATCTGACCCCGACAAGAAAAAGGGCCCGTCAGGGCCCTTCGCATTTTCCCGCCATCAGGCCAGCGGGTAACTGGCCGCCAGCCCGTTCTCACAATGCCAGTTGGCCCACAGCTTGTTGTCGGTGCCCATCAGCAGGGTGGCGAAGTTGCGGGTACGCAGGTAAACAGGAGCGCCGAACGGCTTGATAAGCTCGGCGCGGATCAGCCGGTTCTCGTCGAGGTATTCGGCATCGTCGTTGGTCATGGCGAGGATCCCCATCCACTGGAACTGGGTGGGACAGGGGTGGACGATACCGGAGGAGACCAGCTGGTGCACATTGGTGACCCCTTCACGCTTGTCCTGAATGACGCCAAGGCAGCCCACGTGCACGTCGCCGGAGAGGATCAGGGTCTTGCAGCCACGCCGGCTCTTGGCATTGTCCAGCAGCCGCATGATGAGCCGGGCCCGCTCCCCCTGATGATCCTTGGCCCGCCAGTGATCCTTGAGATCGTCGGTCAGCTCCTCCTCCCAGGGGGTGGCATCCAGCGCCGCCTCGGTGAAGGAGAAGTCGCGATAGACCACGGGCACCCCCGCCAACACCAGCAGGTGGCCCGCGTCGCAGGCGGCCAGCGCGTCGTTGATCTGATCCCACTGGGACGGGCTCATCACCTGGGCGCGGGTCCGGTTGGCCCGGTTGTCCAGCGCCAGGATCTGGTAGCCCCGAAAACTCAGCCGCCAGGAGTTGTGGCCCAGCTTGACCGGGTCCAGCAGGGAGACGTTGGCAACGGAGCGCAGCTGGAACAGCCGGAAATAGCGGGACGCTGCGGCATAGATAGCCTTATAGACGTCGCAGCCCTGCAGATTGTCTGGCGACTCGGGATAGCTGCCCCAGCCATCGAAGATGTCGTGGTCGTCCCACATCATGGCGCTCGGGATCCGGGCCAGCAGGCGCGCCACCTCGGGCCGCCCCCACTGTTTGCAGTAGAGATCGCAGTAGAAGCGATCGAGCTGCTCCTCCATGGTGCGAGTGGCCTTGCGTTTGACCTTCTCCGCCATGTCCAGCTCGTTCCAGGCCTTGAGGCTGGGCACCGTGGTCCAGAGGGAGTCGGCATAGACCTGATCGCCCCCCATCAGCAGCAGCGAGAAGGGGTGCGTAGCGTGCTCGGCGGCCAGCTTGTCCCACATCACATAGGGCTGCGGGGTGGAGGTAAGCAGCTTGAAGTCGGAAAAACCGTTGCAGGAGGCGTACCCGATGCGCACCCGCTCCGCCGACCCAGGCAGATGAAACTGCCAGCGATCCTCACCGGCCAGATCCCGGGCGGGCTCCCCATCCAGCAGGATCTGGTACTCCACGCTCGAACCCGCCTCGGCTGGAGTCGCCGTCCAGCTGACCCGCCAGAAGCCGCCCCTGGGGGTATCCGCCTGCTTGCCGGCGGCCAGCAGGCTGCCGTTGATCCTGACCCCGGCGCCCTTGCAGTCAGGCCCCGCCAAAAAACAGATGCTGTATTGCGTCTCCGCTTCGAGCCCCAGCAGGGGCCCCATCACCAGACTCGCCATTGCCTATCCCTCCGTGGTTGAACCCATGGAGCATAGTGAAACGGGCGTCCTTTGGTACTGCCCAAGCGGGCAGTCCATCTTTGGTCAGGCTTGTCCTAGCCCTTGCTCTTGAACTGTTTGGCGCTGCGCTTGGCCTGGGTGCGGCGTTGTGATCACCTTGTTTGTCGCGAAACGGAGCAAGGCGGCAGCAATGACCTCAGCTCTTGCTCTTGAACTGTTTGGCGCTGCGTTTGGCCTGGGTACGACGATTGGCCTGCTTGTCACGGGGGGCGCGCTTGCCCTCCCCGCTGGCTGGCTGATCGGTGACCGGGAAGCCGGCGAGCTCCGCCAGCGGCAGCTCGCGGCCGGTGAGGGTGCGGATCGCCGCCAGGGTATCGGCCTCGCCATGGCAGGTGAGCGAGATGGCAAGCCCGCTGCGTCCGGCCCGGGCGGTACGGCCGATGCGGTGCACGTAGACGGGGGCGCTGGCGGGCAGGTCCAGGTTGATCACCAGCGGCAGCGCCTCCACGTGAATGCCGCGCGCCATCAGGTCGGTGGCCACCAGCACCTGTACCTTGCCCGCCTTGAAGTCGCCGAGCGCCTGCTCGCGTACCGCCTGCTCCTTCTCGCCGTGCAGCGCCGCCACCGCAATGCCCGCCTTGGCCAGCTTGCGGGCCACCCCGTCTGCGTCGTCCCGTGCGCTGATGAAGACCAGCACCTGCGGCCACTCGTGGGCCTTGAGCAGGCTGATGAGCGCCGGCACCTTGCTGCTCTTGTTGACCAGATAGAGGCGCTCCTCGATGTCGTCGGCCACGCTGTTGCGGGGATCCGCCTCCACCCGCACCGGCTCGGTCAGCAGACCGGTCGCCAGCGCATCCAGCTCGGCCGGCAGGGTGGCCGAGAACAGCAGGGTCTGACGCTCGACCGGCATGGCATTCAGCAGCCACTGGATGTCGGGCCAGAAGCCCATCTCCAGCAGCCGATCCGCCTCGTCCAGCACCAGATGGCGCAGCTGGCTCAGTCCCAGCAGTTGCTGGGCCAGCAGATCCCGCAGCCGCCCCGGGGTCGCCACCAGCAGTTGCGGCCCCAGTGCCAGTTCGGCCTGTTGCAGCTCCTGCGCTACCCCGCCGCACAGGGTCACCAGCCGCAGACCCAGCCCGGCGGCCGGCCCCTGCAACGCCTCGCTCACCTGCACAGCCAGCTCGCGGGTCGGCACCAGCACCAGCCCCTGCACCCGATCGCTGGCCGGATCGAGGCGCTGCAGCAGCGGCAGGCCGAATGCCAGGGTCTTGCCGCTGCCGGTGCGGGCCAGTGCCAGCAGATCCCGACCCGCCAGCGCGGCGGGAATGGCCAGTTGCTGCACCCGGGTCGGGCACTTGAGGTCGGCGGGCAGGGTCGCCAGCAGGGCGGGGACGAGGGCAAGTTCATCAAAAGTCATGGGGCTACGCAGCTATCGACAGAATAGGGAGGTGGGGGCGAAGTCTAGTGAGCGGCCGACCATAAGTAAAATCCCATCCATCACGGCCAGCGGCCCGCACCCGGCCCGCCATGCGCAAAGCGGGCCTGACTACACTTCAGGGAACCTCCCCCGGGGACGTGACCAGACCATGACCAGACATCCCTCTCTGCTGCTGTTGTTGCTGCTTTGCCTGGCGGGGCTGACCAGCCTCAGCCTCTCTCGCGCCGACACGGCTGCCGCTCCCGCCGCCAAACCGGTACGCATCCTCAACGCCCACCTCGGCGAGCTGCCGGGGCTCATCAACGCCGACAAGACCGGCCCCTTCGTCGACCTAGTGCGCGCCATCGATGAGCTCTACCCCGAGGTGAGCATCCGGATCACCATCTATCCCCTCGCCCGGGCCATGGCCGGGGTGATCGCTGGCACCGCCGATTTCAGCCTGCCCGCCATCCGCAATCTGCAGAATGCCGACCTGCTGCCCTATCGCTTCAGCACCCGCAGCTTCGGCAAGGTCACCCACGTGCTCTACAGCAATACCGACCACCTCATCACCCCCGACATGGCCTATGGCATAGTGCCCACCAAGCGGGATCTGCTGATCGAGGCGACCCCCGGCTTTCTGCCCATTCCGCTGCAACGGTCGATGAGCATAGAGCAGTCCCTGCGCAAGCTCTCGCGCGGGCGCATCGACGCCTTCATCTGGGCCCAGGAGGAGGCCGACCTGATGCTGCGCCAGCTCAAGCTGACCAACATTCACCGGGAACACCAGGGGGATTTCGAGGATGTCTTCATCATCGCCAAGGGGCCTGCCGGGGATGAAACGGATCGTTTCCTCGGCGAGGCGATCGACCGGCTCGCCGCCTCCGGCAAACTGGCAGAGATCTACTCAAGGCTGCACCGCCCCTATGTCGAGTGGCAACCCCACCCGGAGCCACTACCCGCCAAAGACGTGACCAAAGCCCCCTGACTGTTCCATAAAAAAATCCCGCCGGGGCCATGCCCCGGCGGGATTGTTGTCAGCCTGCCTGCTTACAGTGCGGCCAGGGCGGCGGCGTAGTTCGGCTCGTCGGCGACTTCGGCCACCAGCTCGCTGTGCAGCACCTTGTTCTCTTCATCCAGCACCACGATGGCACGGGCAGCCAGACCCACCAGCGGGCCGGAGGAGAAGGCCACACCGTAGTCCTGCAGGAAGGCGGCACCACGCAGGGTGGAGAGGGTTACTACCTTGTCCAGCCCTTCGGCGCCGCAGAAGCGGGACTGGGCGAACGGCAGGTCGGCGGAGATGCACAGCACCACTGCGTTGTTCAGCGCGCTGGCCTGCTCGTTGAACTTGCGCACGGAAGTGGCGCAGGTCGGGGTATCGACGCTCGGGAAGATGTTCAGGATCTTGCGCTGGCCGGCGAAGCTCGCCAGGGTCAGATCGGAGAGATCCTTGGCCACCAGGGAGAACGGCTTGGCCTGCTCGCCGGCAACCGGGAAGTGACCGGCGACGGAGACGGGGTTGCCTTGCAGGGTAACGGAATTGCTCATGTTATGTCCTTGATTATCGAGGGAGGATCAGGCCCTCCAGTATAGGCCTGCCGGGCGGGGACAAACACCCGCCAACCACAGGGATATCGCCTCTGCCGGCAGCCTGTTGCGAGGAGCGGGAGAAAGGGGCTTGACCTTGGACTTAACACCAAGGTTTACACTCGGCTCAGTTATCGAAGATCTCGCACCGGCGGGATCCATCCAAGAGGGACTCATCATGAGCAAATCCTGCTGCAGCCATCAACACGCCGCCGCCCCCATCAAGGCCGTCAGCAAGACCGCGGCGCCCCAGGCCGAGCACCAGCACGACAGCCACTGCTGCGACCAGGCCGCACCGGTCAGCTGCTGCGCGAGTCAGGCCCCCCATGATCATCAGGATCATGCCGCCAGCGACGCTCCCGAAGGGGAAGAGCCCCCCAGAGGGGGTTGTTGCGCCACTCCGCCGCCCGCCCATAATCATGCCCATGACGGGGAGCACGACCACCATGAGCATGCCGTCGCGGCAGAACCTCCGCTGGACGCCCCCGAGCAGAACAGCCGCCGCCACAGCTGGCAGGTGCTGGGGATGGACTGCCCCAGCTGCGCCCGCAAGATAGAGACCGCCGTCAGCCGGGTGAGCGGCGTGCAACAGGCCCGCGTGCTGTTTGCCACCGAGAAGCTGGTGGTGGATCTGGCCCCCGGCCTCTCCCCCGATCCCGTTACCGCCGCCGTGCTGGCCGCCGGCTTCCAGCTCAAGGGCGAGCGCAGCGGCAAGCAGGAGCCTGGCCGCGAACGCGGCCCGCTGCAGACCCTGCTCGCCAAGTATTGGCAGCCGCTGTCGCTGGCCAGCCTGATGCTGGTGGCGGCCCTGCTGCCGAGCCAGATCGGTCAGCCGCTGTTTACCCTGGCCACCCTCTGGGGGCTGTGGCCCATCTCCCGCAAGGCGTGGGCGCTGACCAAGAGCGGCTCCCCCTTCGCCATCGAGACCCTGATGACGGTCGCCGCCGTAGGGGCCCTGTTCCTCGGCGAAACCGCTGAAGCGGCCATGGTGCTGCTGCTGTTCATGCTGGGCGAACATCTGGAGGCCTACGCCGCCGGCCGCGCCCGCGCCGGGGTCACCGCCCTGATGGCACTGGTGCCCGACAAGGCGCTGCGCATCCGTACCACTGCCGAGGGCGAGGTGCGGGAAGAGGTGGCGGCAGACCAGCTGCGCCCCGGCGACATCATCGAAATCGCCCCGGGTGCCCGCCTGGCCGCCGATGCCCGCCTGCTCGACGCCCTCGGCGCCTTTGACGAGAGCGCCCTGACCGGCGAATCGATCCCGGTGGAGCGCCGTCAGGGTGACAAGGTGCCCGCCGGCAGCCTGGCTGCGGATCGGGTGCTGCGCCTCGAGGTGGTGTCCGAACCCGGCAACAACGCCATCGACCGCATCCTGCATCTCATTGAGGAGGCCGAGACCCAGCGCGCTCCCATCGAGCGCTTCATCGACCGCTTCAGCCGCTGGTATACCCCGGCCATGATGCTGGTTGCCCTGCTGGTGGTGCTGGTACCGCCGCTTGCCTTCGGCCAGAGCTGGGACGAGTGGGTCTACCGCGGGCTGGCGCTGCTGCTGATCGGTTGCCCCTGCGCCCTGGTCATCTCCACCCCGGCGGCGGTCACCTCGGCGCTGGCGGCAGCCACCCGGCAGGGGGCCCTCATCAAGGGAGGCGCCGCGCTGGAGCGCCTCGCCCACATCGATACCGTGGCCTTTGACAAAACCGGCACCCTGACTCTGGGCAAGCCGCAGCTGACCGAACTGGTGAGCCTCAATGGCCAGCCTGAGGCCGAACTGCTGGCACTGGCGGCGGCCATCGAGCAGGGCTCCCACCACCCGCTGGCCCGCGCCGTGGTGACGGCGGCCAGCGAACGGGGCCTCAGCCTCGCCGCGGCCCAGGCGCTGCGCGCCCTGCCCGGCATGGGCGTGGAAGGTCGCATCGACGGCACCCTCTGGCAACTGCTGGCACCAAGCCGGGTCGCCACCCTGGATGCCGCGATGCAGGCCCGGGTCGCCACCCTGGAGCAGCAAGGCAAGACGGTGGTGGTGCTCGGTCAGCCTGACGCCGCCCCGGCCGCCCTGCTGGCCCTGCGCGACCAGATCCGGCCAGAAGCGGCTGCGGCGCTGCAAGAGCTCAACCAGCTCGGCCTGCAGAGCATCATGCTGACCGGCGACAACCCCCGCGCCGCCGAGGCCATCGCCGGTGAGCTCGGCATGGGCTGGCGTGCCGGCCTGCTGCCGGAGGGCAAGGTCGATGAAATCGCCAAGCTCGGTCTGACGCAAAAGGTCGCGATGATCGGCGACGGCATCAACGACGCCCCGGCCATGAAGCGGGCCAGCATCGGCATCGCCATGGGGGGCGGCACCGACGTGGCGCTGGAGACCGCCGATGCGGCGCTGACCCACAACCAGCTCGGCGGGGTCGCCGCCATGATCCGGCTCTCCCGCGCGGCACTGGCCAACATCCACCAGAACATAGCGCTGGCGCTGGGGCTCAAGGCCATCTTCCTGGTCACCAGCCTGCTCGGCATCACCGGCCTGTGGATTGCGGTGCTGGCCGACACCGGCGCCACCGCGCTGGTCACCGCCAACGCCCTGCGCCTGCTACGCAAGCGCTAAGCCGGCCATTGACGACACAACCAACAGCCGCCCCCAGTGGGCGGCTTTTTACTGCCTCGCCCACGAGCAAAGAAAAAGCGCGGCTGCCGGTCGGCAGTCGCGCTTTGCTTACTCTCTCGGAGTTATCCCACCCTTGGCGAGGTGGAATTCAACCCTGGGGTGCCGAGCCAGCCCCGGGCTCGATGGGAATGACTACTTGGCGCTGCACTCCTGGATCACAGCGGTACCGGCCTTGGTGCCGGCCGGGTCAACCTTCACCAGCACGCTCCACAGCCCATGCGGCAAGGTGATGCTGTTGTTGGCACTGCCCGGCTGGGAGAAGCCGATGGCATAACCCGTCTCCGCCGTCACCGCGCCGCCACCGTTGAGCAGGTACTCCTTGCTCCAGTCCTCGTTGGCCACCTTGAACTCGGTGCTGCCGGTGTAGTTGAAGGCCGCCTGATAGATGGCCAGATCGCCGTCCATCCCCTTGTAGCTCAACTGGTACTGGGGCTGAGCGGCCCAGCCGGAGAGCTCGCCCTTGACGAACAGGTTGTAGCCGAGCGGATTGCCCGCCACCGTGTCCAGCACCTTGCAGCTCTGCACCGGCTCGGTGAAGCTGACGCTCAGGGTGGGCTTGTCCTTGTTCATGGCGGTAAACACGAACTTGTAGCTGCCCGCCTTGGCCAGATCGAGCCCGATGTTGCCGGTATCGCCACCCTTGCAAAGGGTCAACGGGGTGCCGACCACCAGCTTGTCACCCGCATTGCAGCTGCCGTAGTTGAGGGGACCCCAGCTGGCATCCGCGATCTTGACGTTGGTGGTGCCCAGCTTGTCGCTGCTCACCTCGGTGGTGAACTCGTACATGAAGTTGCTGCTGAAGGTCATCTGGTTGGTGTTGCCCCACTCATTGAGGAACCCCTTCAGATAGACGGCGGTGTCACCGAACGGCGGTACCGTGCTCAGATCAGTCTTCTTGCCGACCGGCAGGCCGCTGCCCTGGGCACCGCTCTGCGGCTTGACGAACACCGCCGCCGACCAGGCTCCCAGGGTCAGGGTACCGCCATTGACGACCGCATCGCGGGCGATGCTCTCGCCGCCGTGGTGGGCCGGGCTCAGCTGCAAACCGCTCAGGTCGATGGGCTGATCGTTGCCGTCACGGAAGTCGCTGATGCTCTGGGGAGCATTGGTGGCGTTGATCATCACCACCAGACCGTCGATGGCCGGATCCAGATCCGCCCCCGCATTGATGCCGTCATCCACCGTCATCACGATGAGGCCGGGTTCCTGATCCGGGCCGGTATTGCGGAAGTCGACCCGCTTGATCACCTCGGCGCCACTGCCCAGACGCAGCAGACGGGAGGATTGACGCAGCTCGGCCAGCTCCTGATAGAAGCCCACCATGGTCGCCATGTCGGCACCGCTCGGCTTGACGTGCTTGCCGAGTACTTTCTCGATCAGCGGATAGTTGTCGCCATCCTTGTCCTTGCGCGGCAGCCCCTTGTCGAAGTTGTTGTCGGCCAGGGTGTAGTCGACCCGGTTGTACCAGTCACCCGAGTCGTAGCTGTCCCGTTCCATGGACTTGGAGCGCAGCAGCTCGACACCGGC
The DNA here is from genome assembly GCF_027705405.1 of Aeromonas sp. QDB34. Classification (NCBI taxonomy): domain Bacteria; kingdom Pseudomonadati; phylum Pseudomonadota; class Gammaproteobacteria; order Aeromonadales; family Aeromonadaceae; genus Aeromonas; species Aeromonas sp. QDB34. The sequence continues at coordinate 130,418 of NZ_JAPDBT010000002.1, forward strand.
ATGGGTGAAGGGAATGCCCTGCCCCAGCATGGCGGTGGCGAGCGATACCCCCTGCATCCGCACCAGATCGGCCCCTTGCGGCGCCTTGTAGATCAGGTTGTCGAACAGGGTCTGGTTGTCGTGCTTGTCGACGTAGTTCTGGATTTCGGTCGGATCCTGGGCATAGCCCGCCGGTTGACCGTTGTAGTCGATGTCGGACCCCTTCTTCGGCATCCCGTCTTTGTCGGTCAGGATGAAGTCCTTGAGGTTGCCGGCCATGCCGAGGCGCACCAGATCGGCCTGATGCAGGGCAGTGGCGCGATCGACGCCGTCCATCTCGTTGGCATCCACCAGGGCGCCGTTGCCAAAGCCCTGGGTCTTGCGAATGGTATCGCCGCCGTCGAACGGACTGCCACCGCGCACCGCATCCCGCAGCCGGTCGGAGAAGGAGCCGATGCCGGTACCGGCCAGGTGTTTCTGGGTCGCCTGCACGAAGCGCTTGTCATCCTGCACCTCGCCGAAGTTCCAGCCCTCGCCGTAGAAGTACATCTCCGGGTTGACCTTCTTGACCGCGGCCAGCGCCTGCACCATCTGATCTTTCGGGTGGTGGCCCATCAGGTCGAAGCGGAAGGCGTCGATCTTGTAGTCGCGGGCCCAAGTGACCAGAGAGTCATCCATCAGCTTGGCAAACATGGCGTGTTCCGGCGCCGTGTTGGAGCAGCAGGTGGAGTTCTCAACCGAGCCGGTCTCCGGATTGAGGCGCTGATAGTACCAGGGCACTATCTTGTCGAGCACCGACTTGGGCCCCAGGCCCGCTTCGTTGGTGTGGTTGTAGACCACGTCCATCACCACGTTCATGCCGATGTTCTGCTTGATGGCCTTGACCATTTCGCGGAACTCCAGGATGCGCTGGCTGCCCTCGGCGTTGGTGGCGTAGGAGCCTTCCGGGGTGGTGTAGTGGTAAGGGTCATAGCCCCAGTTGAAGGAGTCGACGCCGCGCAGATAGCCGTAGAGCTCCTGCACCTGCGGGTTCTCCTTGCTGTCGCTCCCTTGCAGATCGCCGAGCACGGCCTCGATGGTCTGGCCGCTGCTGCAGTAGCCGGCGAACTTGGAGTTCTGCACCTCGGGGTTGACCTGGCACAGCTTGCCAAAATCGTCGCTGATGTTGGCGACCTTGGCCGGATCCTCGTTGACGGTGGCGATGTCGAACACCGGCAGCAGGTGCAGGTGGCTGACGCCGCTCTTGGCCAGTGCCTGCAGGTGCTTGACCGGCGCCGTGTCGGTATCGGTCAGGCCGAGGAACTTGCCGCGGTGCTCGGCCGGGGTGGAGTCGTCGTTGCCGGTCAGATCGCGGACATGGGCCTCATAGATGGTGATGTCGGCGGGGTTCTGCTGGCTGTGGGGCGCCTTGAGGCTGTCCCACCCTTCCGGCTTGAGAGCCGGATCGTTGAGATCCACCACCTGGCTGAACTCGGAGTTCATCGCCAGGCTCAGGGAGTAGGGGTCGGTCACCTGATAGGATTCCAGCTTGCGGCTGACCGGGTGATAGACCTGGATGTCGTAGCGGTAGAACTTGCCCACCAGCTCGCTGCCGCCCTGCACGCTCCAGCTGCCGCTGGCCTCTGCGCTCGCCGAGCGGCTTGTGCTGGCCGTCGAACAGCGCCAGCTTGACCGACTTGGCGGTCGGCGCCCACAGCCGGAAGGTGACATTGCCCCCCTCGACCACGGCGCCATAAGTCAGCTTGGTGGCGGCTTCGCTGTAGAGGGCATCGAGGGCACCGGCGCTCTGCACCAGGGTCGCCCCCTGCAGAATGCCGTCGGCATCGGTGCCGATGGCCACCAGCTCACCCTTGAGCAGCGGCTTGAGGTCCTTGCCAGCCGGCAGGGCGAAGGCGGCAGCATCCTTCAGATGCGGATACTTGGCCTGCTGCTCGGCGGTCAGGCTGGTCGGGGTAAGGGTGATGTAGGGGAAGTCGAACACCCCTTCGGCGTTGGCCTTGATGGTGCCGGACTCGGTGTAATAGAGGCGCACATGGGGCTTGTCCTTGCCCCCTTGCCAGATCAGGGTGTTGCCGTCGATCAGGTGGGCACTGGCGCCCGCCACGCCGAAGGCGGCGGTGAAGGCCTCGGCGCGGCTGCCGAAGATCTCGTTCTTGCCGGCGACAATGGCCACGGTGCGGTCCGGGTGATCGCTGAAGACCACCTTCATGTCGCTGCCGGTCAGGTTGGCCAGATCGCCGTTGCGGGCGATGAAGTTGATGCAGCCTTCCAGCTTGCTAAGAGGCACCACCCAGCTCGGGCCGAAACCGTCGGCCGCGGCCGGGGTGTTGACCTTGTCATCCCAGCCCGCGTTGAGGCCGCTCTCGGCGGTGGCGCTGCAGGCGTCGTTGTTCCACAGGTGCAGGCTGTAGTTGGCGAAGGGGCCAGTGACCCCGCGGGCCGCACTGGTCTGGGTATCCACCAGGGCGATCACCGCCTGATCGGGCCCGGCTACCAGTTGCTCGGCAGGGGGTTGCACATTGGGCAGACGGGCGACGGGGCCGTCCGTGGGTTCAGGGGTGGAGGGGGAGGAGCTGTTGTCATTGCAGCCGGACAAAAGCGCGAGCAGTGAGGCTGTTACCAGCGCCACTTTGGTCTTTTTCATATCCATTTTTTTATAATTCCCGCTGTAGTTAGTCTCGATATCCGAGTACCCGGTCATTGCCGAGCGGTGCCATATTAATCAGCAGAAATCGTTTCAAATGTGAGCAGGGGGGCAAAAAAGTTAACCGCTTTCAACAAGATAACGTTTTCATAACGAAAATCGGATCGGGCTCACAGACCTGCCGCCCGATTCGGCACATACCTGCGGGCAGGGCCATGATGTCTGGAAAAATTGATTTCCGATCAAATGGATAAGTGGATACGGCAAGAGAGAGGGAGCCACGACAGATGAAGCGGATTGAGGAGCAGGCCAGACGGCTGGACCTGGAGTATCAAGAGATTGCCCAGCTGTTTGACCAATTTTGTCAGCAGGCAGGGACGCTCGCCGAGCAGTACCACTTCTTCAACTGGCCGGATTATGAGGATACCCCGCCCCTCGCCCGAGCCTTCACCCTGCTGGGGGAGCCGCGGGAGCTGCGGCTGCGCTGCCAGCCGGGGGAGCGCGGCAGTTTGAGCGGGCTGATCCAGGTGTGCGGCGAGGAGGGCACAATCCACGCCAGCCTCGGCTTTCGGGCCGACGGCCACCTGCTGCTGGAGTCGGGCCGGCTGCTGGACAATCCGCCCGAGCTGCTGCTCAAGCTGCTGCTCGGCGCCATCTGGCAGCACAAACCGGAGGATGTGCAGGGCCAGCCGCACTGAGCCAGAAAAACAGGAAGGGGCCTTGGCCCCTTCCTGCTGTTGCGTGCAGCCAACCGGCCAGGATCAGGAGGCGCTCACCTCTATGGTGACGTGCACCAGCTCCTCGTGGATGGCGAGCCGGGCGCGGATCTCGCTGGCGGAGATCGGCGCCGCCATCAACAGGGAGAGCACGCAGGCATACTGCTGCTGGCCCACCCGCCAGACGTGCAGATCGCGCACTTCGGCATCCGGCAACTCGGCGATCACCTCGCGGATCTCCGCCACCAGCGGCGCGTCCATCTCGGCATCCAGCAGCACCCGGCCGGAGTCGCGCAGCAGGCCCCAGGCCCACACAGCCACCAGCCCGGCCCCCACTATGCCCATCAGGGGATCCAGCCAGTCGGCCCCCCACAGCATGCCCCCCACCAGCGCCAGAATGGCCAGCACCGAGGTGGCCGCATCCGCCAGCACGTGGATGTAGGCGGCGCGCAGGTTGAGATCCTGATGGCCGTGATGATCGTGCGGGTGAGCATGGTCGTGATGATCATGATGGTGGTCGTGACCGTGGCCATGGTGATGGCCGTGATCATCCTTGAGCAGCCAGGCGCAGGCCAGGTTCACCAGCAGGCCGACGATGGCGATGACGATGGCCTGCTGGTAGTGGATCGGGCTGGGATCCAGCAGCCGGAAAACCGACTCGAACAGCATCATGCCGGCCACCCCCACCAGCAAGAGGGCGCTGGTAAAGCCCCCCAGCACCTCGATCTTCCAGGTGCCGAAGCTGAATCTGTGGTCGCGGGCGAAGTGGCGGGCGGCGCGGTAGGCCAGCACCGACAGGCCGAGAGCCAGCGCGTGGGAGCTCATGTGCCAGCCGTCGGCCAGCAGCGCCATGGAGTTGTAGAACCAGCCGCCGCCGATCTCCGCCACCATCATGATGACGGTCAGCAGCACGGCCCAGCGGGTCTTCTGTTCGGCCAGCGGATTCCCTTCGTGGACGACGGGTTGGTGGCAGTGGGATGAGGCGAGGGATGACATGGATTTCTCCTGAGGACGACAATGCAATATACTATACCCCAGTATAGTTTTATTGATCGAGAGGATCCTGCATGTCACACACCATTCACGGCAAGAAGAAGCTGCTGGCGCGGGTGCGCCGCATCAAGGGGCAGGCAGGGGCACTGGAGAGCGCGCTGGAGCAGGAGAGCGACTGCGCCGCCATCCTGCAGCAGATCGCGGCCATTCGTGGCGCCGTCAACGGCCTGATGCTGGAGGTGCTGGAGGGCCACATGCGCGAGCATCTCGGCGCCGAAGAGGCGACCCCGGCCGAGCGGCTGGAAGATCTGGATCAGGTGGTGCGGGTATTGCGATCCTATCTGAAGTAGAGCCGGTGGATGGGGCCATGCGTAGCCCCGCCTCATCCCGTTTACGGCTGGGCGGCGTCGGCCCCCGCCCCTTTCAGACTTGAGCCCTCGCCGGCTTTACGCCATGATGACCGCCGATCATTGATCGCCATACCCTGGATTCCATTTCGCAAGGACCCCCCATGTTTGAACACGTCGATGCCTATGCTGGCGACCCCATCCTGACCCTGGTCGAGACCTTCCACAAAGACACCCGCGAGCAGAAGGTGAACCTGGGGATCGGCCTCTATTACGACGAGCAGGGCCGCATTCCGCTGCTGGCCTCGGTACAGCAGGCCGAAGCCCAGCGCGCCGCCGCCCCGGCCCCGCGCCCCTACCAGCCGATGGAAGGCGCCGCCAACTACCGCACCGCGGTGCAGCACCTGCTGTTTGGTGCCGACCACGAAGCGGTCAAGGCGGGTCGCATCGCCACCATCCAGACCATCGGCGGCTCCGGCGCCCTGAAGATCGGCGCCGATCTGCTCAAGCGCTACTTCCCGACCTCCGAGGTGTGGGTCAGCAATCCCACCTGGGACAACCACAAGGCGATGTTCGAGGGCGCCGGCATCAAGGTGCACGACTACCCCTACTACGATGCGGCCACCGGCGGCGTGCAGTTTGACGCCATGATCGACTGCCTGAGCAGCCTGCCGGCAAAGAGCATCGTGCTGCTGCACCCCTGCTGCCACAACCCGACCGGGGTGGATCTCTCCCGCGCCCAGTGGGACCAGGTGATCGCGCTGGTAGTCGAGAAGCACCTGATCCCCTTTATGGACATCGCCTATCAGGGCTTTGGCGACGGGCTGGAAGAGGATGCCTACGCCATTCGCGCCATGGTGGCCGCCGGCGTCAGCTTCTTCGTCAGCAACTCCTTCTCCAAGAACCTCTCCTTCTACGGCGAGCGCTGTGGCGGCCTGTCGGTCATCTGCCAGGATGCCGAAGAGGCGAGCCGGGTGCTGGGCCAGATGAAGGCCACCGTGCGCCGCAACTACTCCAGCCCCCCCACCCACGGCGGCCAGATCACCGCGGCCGTGATGAACGATGCCAGCCTGCATGCCATGTGGGTCGGTGAGGTGACCGAGATGCGCACCCGCATCAAGGCGATGCGCGAGAAGCTGTTCGAGGTGCTGAGCGCCAAGGTGCCGGGCCGTGACTTCAGTTACTTCATCAACCAGCGCGGCATGTTCAGCTACACCGGCTTCACCCCGGAGCAGGTGGACAGACTGCGCGAGGAGTTCGCCGTCTACCTGGTGCGCTCCGGTCGCATGTGCGTGGCGGGCCTCAACAGCCGCAACGTCGACTACGTGGCCGACGCCATGGCCGCCGTGCTCAAGGGCTGATCCCCGCAAGCCCCGCTTCGGCGGGGCTTTTTGTTTGTCCCGTTTGCTTGTGGAACCGTTATGGATCTCATTGCCCTCTCCCGCCTCGGCGGCCGTCATCTGGTTACCCTGCACCTGCTGCTCGACAGCCAGAGCGTCACCCGCACCGCCGAACGACTCTGCACCACCCCCTCCACCGTCAGCAAGACCCTCAACCAGCTGCGGAATCTGCTCGGCGATCAGCTGCTCTACCGCCAGGGCAACCAGCTGTTGCTGACCCCGTTCGCCGAGCGGCTCGGCCCTACGCTGCACCGGCTGTTGAGCGAGCTGAACGGCCTCACCGGCCAGGGCGGGTTCGATCCCGCCAGCTGGCAGGGGCAGCTGAAATTTGCCTTGCGCGAGAGCGGCATGGTCTGGCCCATGGGGCCCATTCTGGCTCAGCTGATGCGCGAGGTGCCGGGCCTGGTGCCCGACATTCGCAACAAGGATGAGCAGGGGTTGGCGGCCCTGGCGGCAGGCAAGCTGGACTTCGTGATCCTGCCCCACGATCAGAGCCAGCCCCTGCCCCGCCAGCAAGGGCTGGTGTGGGAGACCCTGCGCGAGGACAAGCTAGTCTGCCTGCTGCGCGCGGATCACCCGGCGTTGGCGCAATCCTGGGATCTCGATGCCTACCTGAGCTGGCGCCATATCGCCATTCGCGATCAGGAGCTGGCCAACCCTTTCTTCGAACAGAGCCTGGCCCAGTTGCAGGTGCGCCGGCAGATCGCCGCCATCCTGCCGGATTTTGGCAGTGCGGCAGCCCTGCTGCGCCAGAGCGATCTGATCCTCACCGCCATCGGTGGCTGGGCCGAACAGGCGGCCCCCCACGCTCTGGTGAGCAGGCCGGTGCCCTTCGATTACGGCGCCGTCACCCACAGCCTGGTGTGGTACGGCCCGGCCGGAGAGGAGCCGGCCCGGCGCTGGTTTCGCCAGCGCATCCTGCAACTGGCCCGCGAGCTGGGATAAGGACGACTATGCCCGGCACACGCCGGCCGGACATGGCAGGTGTCAGGGTTTCTTGGTGTAGATGGGGCTGGGGAAGGGAGAGACGTTGTTGCCCAGTTCGGTGATGCGGGCGGCCCCCTGCTTGCGCACCTGATCGACCCGCAGCACGTGGTGCATGGGGATCATGGTGCGATTGACGTCGGCAAATTCACTCTTCAACTTCTCGTGGCTGGGGTCGACGATGAGCGCCGTGTGGTTGTCCCACACGAAGTTGGCGATCTCGATGAAGCCGAACAGCTGACCCTGGCTCACTTCCCTGACATAGACTTCGTAACGCTCGTTGTGACAAATGAACTGCACTCGATATAAGGCGTTGGATTCACTCATGTTCGTCTGTTGATGGTGGGCGATTGACCCATTCTAGCCGCCACCTCGCAGAGCTCAAATAGACAGCAATCACAGTTACGTCATCTCAAGACTCAGGCAGCAAAAAAGCCACGCCAAACCGCTCGGTTCGCCGTCCAATCTTGCCTTGTAGTATCAAATCCCTTTGCGATCAGTTGATTAGCATCCGGCTACTTAGAGCAGTGGCGGCAGGCTGACCGGGCCGAGCCCGGCCACCGCCAGCGCAGCGGCCAGCTGCTCCAGCTCCTCTCGCGTCGCCTCTGACCAGCCCTGCGCCGCCCCGCGCACCCCGTGATGGCGAAAGCCGTTGAGGCGGATGGGCACGGGCCCGAGGGCGCGCAAGAAGGTGGCGAGCCCGCCCTCCAGCGTGCCGTCGGCGGCGAGATAGTCGCTCTGCCCCGGCACCTGCAGCAGGCGCACCTCCGCCAGCTTGCCCGCCTGCGCCAGCAATTGCAGCGAGGCCAGCACCCGCTCGCGGCCATAGCCGGTCAGCGTGTGATGCACAGAGTCGCCCCACCCCTTGAGATCGATCATGGCGCCGTCCAGCACCGGCAGCAGCCGCTGCCAGCCAGCCTCGGCGAGCGAACCGTTGCTGTCGAGCAGGCAGTCGAGATGAGCCAGATCCGGCGCCCCCTTGATGGCGGTGAACAGCGCGATCACGAACGGCAGCTGGGTGGTGGCCTCACCGCCGGAGACGGTAATGCCGGTCAGCAGCGGGCCGTAGCGGCGCAGCAGGGCCAGCACCTCGGCCACCGTCATGACAGCTGTCTTGGGGCTGGCGCTGCGGGGGCAGGCATCGAGACAGGCATCGCAGTCGGTGCAGCGTGCCGCCTGCCAGCTCACCCGCCCCTCGTGCAGGGTCAACGCCCCGCTCGGGCAGCCGGGCACGCAGTCACCGCAGTGATCGCAGAGGCCGATGGTGTGCGGGTTATGACAGCCGGGGCAGGCGAAGTTGCAGCCCTGCAGAAACAGCACCAGCCGGTTGCCGGGGCCGTCCACGCAGGAGAAGGGCAACCAGCGGCTCACCGTCGCGCTGCGCACCGCCCCTGCCCGCCTGTTGCACTCAGTAGTCACACAGGGTCGCCTCGCGCCCCACCACCCGCGGCGCCCGCTGGCGGATCCCGGTCAGTTCGCTCGCCTCGGCGCCGAGGCAGGTGGTCTGCAGCCGCGAGCCCTCTGTCGCGAAGCGGGCCACGTCGCTCTTGCGGATCATGTAGCCGGTCACCCGCACCAGGTCGCTGTCCGCCACGTTGGCGGTGAACTCGCGCATGCCGATGGCGAGCGCCCCCTTGCAGAGCTGCAGCAGCGCCTGCGGGTTCTGGCGGATGGTGGGATCCAGGGTGAGGATCTCGCTGATCCCGGAGTGATAGAAGCCGTGGTGCGGTGCCAGCGCCAGCATGTGGCTGGCGGGATCCGGCTCCTCGCCATAGGGGATGCGCACCCCGGGGGTCACCCCGCGATCCACGCTGAGCCCGCCCTGGGAGTGGAGCAGGGCGCGGCCGCCCCAGGCGTGGCGCTGCGGCGTTTCGCTCACGTGGCGGGCGAGCTGGGCCGAGATGCGGTAGCCCAGCTGGTTCGCCTCTTCGTCCCGGCCGTAGCGCTCCGGCAGATTCTCCTTGTCCATCAGAAGGTTGACCGCCTCGGCCATGCCGTAGATGCCGAACATGGGCACGAAGCGATCCTCTTCCAGCAGCCCCTCCTGCACCAGGAAACTGTCGAAGAAGCCGGACTCCTGGTGCAGGAAGGCGGCACGCGCCTCGATCAAACGGGAGGCGAGGCGGCAGTAGTGGGGCAACAGGCAGCCCAGGAAGTCGTCGATACCGTGGGCCTGCTCGGCCACCCGCTTGAGGGAGACCCGCACCAGGGTGTTGGCGCCACCCGCCTGGGGCAGGGCGTTGTAGCAGCTGACGATGCCGAAGCCGCGCTCATCGAAGGTGTTGCGATGGAGCGGGTAGTTGGCGATGTGGGGCTTGCTGCAGGCCGCGATGTTCTTCACCCCCTGCAGCAGCAGGCTGTCCGGGGTCTGCGCCGGATCGTGGAACAAGGTGAGGTTGGGGGCCACCTGCTTGAGATCGCCGTCGATGCGCAGGATCAGGCGGCAGAGCCGGTTGTCATCCGGGCCTATGTTGACGTGCATGAAGGCATCCGGCAGCACCCGATCCAGGTAGATCCAGAACCCCTTCAGCTTGCGATAGAGGGCCTCGTCATCCAGCTCACCGACGAAGGGCAGCAGCAGGTGATCGAGCCGGCCCAGCCAGACCGGCATGCCGGTGACGGAGGGCACATGGTGGTAGAGGATGCGCAAGGCATCGAGCGCCTCGTCGAAATCCTGCGGCGGTGCCAGCTCCAGCCAGGCCGAGCCCTGGCGCAGAAACTTCTCGTAATCCGGCAGCACATAGCGCGGCTTGTAGGGGGCGTGCCCCTCGAACATGTCGCAAACAAAGCCCTTGGCCATCGCCTCGCTCACCTCGGCAGGCAGCTCGGGATAGGGCAGCGCATTCTCGGCGGCCAGCGCCAGGGCATGGCTCTTCTGGGCCGGTGACAGCAGGGGATCGCGCACGATGCGCTGGCAGGTTTCGGTGAAGGACATGGCTCGCTCCTCGAGGGATGGGAGCTAAATCCTCACACTTGAGAGGTGTTTTTTGAAGTGACATTCACAACATGGCGGATATCCAATGAAGACATCCGCCATGCAAGATCACGGGCCTAGCCCAGCCAGGGCAGCAGCTGGGCCACGCCCCCCTGCCAGCGCAGCAGGAAGAAGCCCCCCATGCCGACCACCACCACCAGCAGGGTCGGCAGCCGCAGCAGGGTCAGCGCCGTCACCAGCAGGGTGGCGACCAAGTAGTCCGGATCCCAGCTCAGCCCAGTGCCAGGCTGGTAGCTGAAGACGATGGGCAACCAGATGGCGGTCAGCACCGACTGGGCCGAGAAGCTGAGGAAGGCCCCCATCTCGGCGCCCGGCTGATAGCGGGTCAGCCGCGAGAAGAAGGCGAAGCGGTTGAAGAAGGTGATCAGGGCCAGCAGGCCTATCATCAGCCAGCTCATGATTACCTCCTCATCCGGTGCAGCACATAACCCACCAGCATGCCGGAGAGCGCCGAGATGATGATGTAGACCTCCGCCAGCAGCGGCTTGGTGAGCAGCGCCATGGCACCGCTCACCAGGGTAGCCGCTACCATGGGCAGGTTCTTCATGGCGGGAATGGTCATGGCGATGAAGGTGGCTGCGATAGCGAAGTCCAGCCCCATCTGATCCAGTCCGTCGATGTACTGGCCGGCGGCGATGCCGAGCAGGGTCGCCGCATTCCAGAACAGATAGAAGACGAAGCCGGCAATGAGCGCGTAGGCCGGATCGAAACGGCCACTGCGCTCCCGGTCTTTGAGCGCCACCGCGAACATCTCGTCGGTCAGAAAGAAGGCCAGACTGGCGCGCCAGCGCAGGGAGAGCGGCAGCACGTCGCGGCGAAAGGTGAAGCCGTAGAGCAGGTGCTGGGAGGTGATGACGAAGGTGGAGCCCATGATGGGCAGCAGCGGCGTCCCCGCCCCGAACAGGGTGGTGGCCGAGAGCTGGGCGGCACCGGCATAGACCAGCAGCGACATCAGCTGGGCCTGCAGCGGGCTCAGCCCCACCTGCAGCGCCAGGGCACCGCACAGGATCCCCCAGGGGATCACCGAGACGGAGAGCGGCAGAATATCGATGGAGGCGCGCCACCAGAGCGCGCGGGTACTCTCGGCCCCGACGGGCCGGGAGCAGGTTGCTGATGGCATGGGATCATCCTTGTTGCGTCCACGGCGAGCCGGAAAAACTAGCACAGCACGGGGACGGATACCAAGAGGCTGCGGCTAAAGAGAGGATGGAGCAGAGCGGAGGGAGCCAAAAAACAGAACGCCACCCGGAGGTGGCGCGCTGCAGAGAGTCAGGGCTGAATGACGATGGGGGTGCCAGGTTCGATGGCGTTCCACACTTCATCCAGATCCTTGTTGAGCATGGCGATGCAGCCATTGGTCCAGTTGGACGGCTGCAGGCGGGTGTTGCCTATGCTGTTGCGCTGACCGTGGATCATGATCATGCCACCCGGTCGCACACCCATCTCGTTGGCCGCCTTGATGTCGTCCAGATTCGGGTAGTTGATGTGGATGGCCTTGTAATAGTTGGAGTTGGTCTTCTTGTAGTCGAGGATGTAACGGCCTTCCGGCGTGCGCTGATCCCCTTCCCGCTGCTTGTGCCCCTTGGGAGCCGGACCCAGAGCGATCCAGTAGCGTTTGACCTCCTTGCCATCCTTCATCAGGGTCAGGCTATAACTCGATTTCTTCACCACCACCATATCGGCGGACAGGGTGGCAAAACTCAATGCGGGCCACAGCCCCAGCAAACACAGTAATACGGCTCTCATTCCATCCCTCGGCAAGCCTCTGGTAAGGGCTTTTCTGTTACCAAATCATCTGAACTGCACCGCCTCGTGTGGCGGGCGAGCGCCATCATATTGGATCGCCATCAATACTCAATATATCCAGAGAAACATATCCCGCGCCATCTTTTATAGATTGTTACAATTAACTGCCAAAACAACGGGATAACCCCCCTATCTCGGGATAGTCCCGGGCGGGACATTGGGGGAAGATAAGGCGCTTTTCACCTCTCAGGAACCTCACGATGCGATACCGACTCTCCCTGCTGCTCCTGCTGCTCTGCTCCTCCCTGCAGGCGGCCGAGCCGCTCTGGCTGCGCGAGCCCGCCCTCTCCCCCGATGGCAAGCAGCTTGCCTTCACCTGGCAGGGCCGCGTCTACCTGAGCGCGGGGGATGGCGGCCCCGCCGTGCCCCTCACCGACGGCAACTACCTGAGCCAGCGCCCGCTCTGGTCGCCGGATGGCAAGCTCATAGCCTTTGCCGCCAACCTCTACGGCAACGAGGACGTGTTCGTGGTGCCGAGCCACGGCGGCGAGATGGTGCGGCTGACCCGCGATTCGCGCCCCGATCTGCCCCAGGCCTTCAGCGCTGACGGCAAGCAGCTGTTGCTGAGCAGCCAACGCCTCACCGACCCCGACGCCGATCACTTCGTGGCGGAAGGCTATCAGGCCGGCAACCTCTACTGGACGCCGGTTGCCGGCGGCCCGCTGACCCCTGCCCAGCCCCTGCCCGCCACCCTGGCCCGCCCCCACGGCAACCAGCTGGCCTACCAGATGCCGGGCATGGATCAGCCGTTTCGCAAGCACCAGCACTCGTTCGCCGTCTCCCGTCTGTGGCTGTTCGACGGCAAACAGCATCGCCAGCTGACCGAAGACAGGGTGGCCGCCAGCGATCCGGTCTGGGAGGAGCAGGGCAAGCAGCTCTATTACCTGAGCGAGCGCAGCGGTGATTTCAACGTCTGGCAACGGGACCTGGCCAGCGGCCAGGATCGCCAGCTCACCCACTTCAAGGGCCACCCGGTGCGCGGCCTCAGTGCCTCCCGCCAGGGGGATCTGGTCTGGTCCTGGCAGGGGGAGCTCTACCGCCTCGATGCCGGCAGCGATACCCCGCGCAAGATCGTCATCCAGCCGCTGTTCGCCAAGGTGCCGGCCGAGCAGAGCTGGCAGCCCGGCCCCGTCGACGAGGCCATCGCCCGCCAGGACGGGGAAGAGGTGATCCTGGTCAGCCAGGGGGATCTCTACGCGGTCGATACCCGACGCGAGCGGGTACGCCAGCTTACCCGCCACCCCAGCGAGCAGTCGGCGCCGCGCTATCTGGATAAAGAGCAGGAGCTCATCTACCTCTCCGAACAGGAGGGGCCGGCGGCGCTGTACCGCCTCAAGAAGGGGCAGCCGGACAAGCTGTTCAGCGACCCCGGCTCCCTGACCGAGGAGAAACTGCTGGCCATTCCGGGCGCCGCCATCAGCGTGCCGACCCTCTCCCCCGACGGCAAACAACTCGCCTTCGTGGTGGACGGCCAGGCCATCCACCTGCTGGATCTGGCCAGCGGCAAGCGGCGCCAGCTGGTCGCCGCCGAGTTCAACCCCTCCCGCCACGCGGTGGAGCTGGCCTTTGCCCCTGATTCGCGTCACCTGGCGCTGACCATCCAGCCCGACTCCGCCCAGCAGGAGATCGCCGTCATCGATACCCGGGATGCCAAGGCCAAGCCGGTCAACGTCAGCCTCAACGGCTATCGGGATGGCGATCCTGCCTGGAGTCAGGACGGCGGCATCCTCTACTGGCAGTCCACCAAGTACGGTGTGCTGGGCGCCGATGGCGAGCCCCTCGGCGGCAGCCTGCTCGGCCTCTACAGCAGCCGCGCCGCCAAGAGCGACTTCATCGCCGAGCAGGCACCGCCCAAGGCCGGTTACGGCTTCGAGGCCGACCGTCTGGCGCACCGGGAGGCGATCCAGCTACAGCCAGAGGGCCCCATCCTCGCCAGTCGCATCGTCGACGATCATCTGATCTATCTGGTGGAGGTGATGGACGCCAACGGCGAGAGCGAGATCAAGGGCTACGCCCAGGATCTGCGCAAGGGGGAGACCAAGCTGCTGTTTGCCGAGCAGCCGGGGCCGGCGCTGGCCAGCCTCAACCAGGATGCCAGCCTCGCCACCCTGGTGCGGGAGGGGGAAATCGCCCTCATCGATACCCGCTCCGGCGAGGCCAGCAGCCACCCCTTCAATCTGCTGATCACCGCCAGCTGGCAGGATCGGATGAGCGCCGCCTTCGACCAGATCACCCGCCTCACCCGGGACGAGTTCTACCGGGCCGACATGAACGGGGTGGACTGGGACGGCTATGTGGCCGCCTATCGTCGCCTGCTGCCCGGCATCAGCAACGATCGTGACTTCGGCAACCTGCTGGCAGAGCTGGCCGGCGAGCTCAATGTTTCCCACACCTGGGGCAGCGGTCCGGCCCCCTCCCTGCGCATGCCGGACGAGACCGCCAGCCTCGGTGGTTACTGGCGCGAGCGACAGGGGGCGGTCGAGCTCGACGCCCTGCTGGCCGGCGGCCCGCTGGAGCAGGAGACGGATCTGGCGCCGGGCGCCCGCCTGCTGGCCGTCAACGGCACCGAGCTGCACAGCCTCAACGAGCTGGATGCCCTGCTCAACCACCAGGCCGGCCAGCGACTGGCGCTCACTGTGCTGCCCAAGGGAGCCAAGGAGCCCAGCCAGCTGGAGGTCACCGCCATCGACCTGCAGCAGGAGTATCAGTTGCAGCTCGACGGCTGGATCGCCAAGCGCCGCAGCCAGGTGGAGCAGTTGAGTCAGGGGCGGGTCGGCTATGTCTACCTGCCGGAGATGAGCAGCGCCGTCTATGAGGAGGTGGTGGCCGACGCCCTCGGTCGCCAGCGCAACCGCGAGGCGCTGATCGTCGACGTGCGCTTCAACAAGGGGGGCTATCTGGCCAACACCCTGGTGGAGTTCCTGACCGGCAGCGGCAGCGCTCAGGGCATGGCCCGCAGCTGGCCACGCCTTGGCAAGGGGGAGACGGACGCCGCCACCCGCCAGTGGACCAAACCCTCGGTGGTGCTGGTCAATGCGGGCAGCTACTCGGAAGGCTCGGCCTTTCCCCAGTACTACCGCACCCTCAAGGTGGGCCCCATCGTCGGTGAGCCGGTGCCGGGCACCGGCACCATGGTGTATGCCCACACCTCCAGGCTGATCCCGGGCCTTGCCTACGGCATCCCGACCCTGGGGCTGCGCAACCCCGACGGCACCCTGTACGAGAACCAGGAGCTGATCCCTGACGTGCAGGTGGCGCTGACCCCGGCCGACATGCTGGCGGGACGCGATCCCCAGCTGGCAGCCGCAGTGCAGGCCGCCCTCGCCCAGCTGTCGACGAATGCGAAACCCGCAGCCAAACGGGCTGACTGACGCCAACCAGCAAAAGAGGAGCCGACCGGGCTTGCCCGGTCGGCTCCTCTGACAGACAGACATCAAGGGCGCCCCGCCTGTTGCGGGGCGCCCTTGTTGCATCAGGCCGGCTGAGTCTCCGCAGGCTGGCGGGCCAGCGCCAGCTGATACCTGTGCTCGGCCAGCTCCAGCTCGCGGCGCGCCTCGTCCACCTTGCCGTCGGCGCTCTTCACCGCTGCCACCAGCTGGTTGTAGCGATCCCAGCTGCCGTTGTACTCGTTCACCTCGGCCTGGTAGCGCTGGCTGATCTCGTTGGACTGGCGAATGATGGCGTTGTTCTCATCGTGCAGCTGATCGATGCGGGCGCTCAGGTTCGCCTGGATGGCGCGGATCCGGCGATACTCTTCCGGGCCGTAGCTGCCGTTGTAGCTGTTGTGCTCGCGCACCAGCCGGTTGATCTCCTGCACCGTCTGCCGGTTGCGCTGGTTCAGCTGGCTCAGCTCACGCTGGTAGCGATCAAAGTTGCCCTTGAGCGTCTGCTGGCGATCCTGCAGGGCGGTTCTGGCTGCCACCTGCTGGCTGTAGTGCTCCTGGGCCGCCGCCAGGTCCTGGCGCCGGGTCTCGAGAGAGCGCTCCAGCTCGCCCAGATCCGGCAGCGCTTCCGTCACCATGGTGGGGTAGAAAGCGGCGATCTGCGGCGTCGTCACCTTCAGCGCCCGCACCGCATCGGCACCGTTGGCCTGATCCCGGTAATCCACGCCGCACGGCTGCCCCTTGCAGACCAGATCGGGGCTGGAGAACTTGTACTCGTGGCTGTAGACCCCGAAGCTGGAAGGGTAGGCCATCACGGTGGCGAAGGAACCCCGCACCCCGTGCCCCAACGCATAGTGATAAGTGCCCCCCGTGCCATCCTGCAGGCGGGAGTGGTTGAGCCCCATGTTGTGGCCCAGCTCGTGCGCCAGCACCACGTCGCCACAGCCGGTGGCCGTGACATGGCTGAACATGCTGCCCGCATCCTGGGATACATCCCCGTCGGCATACGCCTTGCGGCCATCGGTATAGGTCGCGGAACCACCAACCCAGGCCAGCCCGCAGCTGCCGTGGTCACCGGTCTGGGGGCGCATCAGCACCACCATGTCGGCGCCATAGCGGGTGCGCAGGGTCGGTACCTGCTTGAAAGCCGGATCCTGCTGGTAGGTCACCGCGTTGAGCGCGGATTTGTCGGTGCCGCCATCCGGGTAATTGACCTGCTGGTCGTGCACGGCCCGCACCGTCAGATCCAGGCCGCTGGCGGCATAGATCTGGTTGGTGACGTTGATCATGTGCTGGATCCGGGTCTGCGCATCCCCCTGATAGCGGGCCGCCAGCCCCGGACTGTGCAGCACCATCAGGTCGATGGTTTCCGCCAGCACGGGGGTCGCCCCAAGCAATCCCGCAATCATGATCCCCAAGGTGGTTTTCTGCATGTGATCTTCCTTTTCTGTTGTTATTGGTGAGTCGGGATCAGGGCGTCATCGCCGCCATGACCCAGATCCAGCGGCGGGTTCTTGTAAACCCAGCCCTTGCCTCCCAGGGTCTCGACGGAGTAACTGCCTTGCGGCGTGCCGATGAACCCGAAAGTCGCTTGCTTGCCGACGGTGAAATTGACCGGATAGCTGTCACCGTCGACCCGAATTTCCCCCTGCCAGTTGCGCTCCCCGCCCCGCTGCAGTTCAACCTTGGTCACCCTGGCCTGCAGGGTGCTGCCGTCCGGCATTGGCAGGGCCACGCTGTCGCCCACCTGGGCCCGCTCCAGGTCGCTGCCCTGCAGGGCGATCGGCTGGGGTTGCTCGACCGCATCGCCGGGCTCCGCCAGCGGAAAGTCGGCATCCACCTCGGCCGCCTGCCAAGGGGTCTCCAGCTGCTGGCTGCCATCTTCCCGCAGCCGATCCGGCTTGGTGGGGGCCGCGACCGGTGCCGGCTTGAGCGCAGGCGCAGGCATGGCGGCGAGCGGCGTGAGCTCCGCCAGCGGGCCGCTATCCGCCGCGTGCTCCTCATCCCCTGCCGCCGCCTGGCCGGGCGCCACCGCTTGCGGCCACAGGTACCAGCCGATCACCCCGGCCAAGAGGGCGCACAACCCCAGCCAAGGCTTCCATTTCGCTCTCTTCATACTGATACTCCAGTCAAAAACAATCCTTATAAAACAATGAATTGCGTTCAAAGTGAGCAGGCATGCTAGAAACCGCCGAGCAGGCTGGCACCCCCCTATATGGGGCGTCGAAAAAATGGGCGCGGGAGGTTCACACCCGCAGGATGAGTCGCGCAAGTCAGTGCTGGCGGGGGCTGAGAGAGGGTTCGAATGATGCTTTTTTGCCGCATGAAAATGGCCCCGAAAAGGGCTGGAATGAGGCCATTCACCCCATATGGGTTAAGCAGATTTGGCTGTACCGGGGGGCAGGCGTCGGCGTACCCTGATGGCATCAATCAGGTCAAGGATGTTGCATGAACGGTTTGCCGATACGGGCGCCAGCACTGGGCTGGCTGTTGATTTCACTGCTGGCGGCGCCGCTGGCCGCCGCCCCTCTGACGCTGCAGGGCGAGACCCAGCGTTACCGCATCGATCCCGATACCCTGGCCATCTCGGTCAACCAGATCCCGGTCAGCGCCGGCCAGCCCGCTCGCCAGGTCGATCAGTTGCAACAAGGGGAGCAGCAGGCCAGCTGGCACTGGCCCGCCCAGGACGCCAGGGTGGAGGTCAAGCTGGATGGCGACGACCTCTTGCTGACGCTGGTCAGCGACAGTCCCCGTCAGCTGGCCTGGTTCAGCCTGCCGAAAAACCAGACCCACCTCTCCCTGGCCTTCGGCGAGGGCAGCCGCTTCTCGGTGCGCGACAGCGACTGGCTCGGCTATGTCGGCGACGAGCTGGCCGAGCTCAACACCCATTACGACCTCAAGCTGCCGCTCTGGAGCCAGGATGCCGGCAAGCAGACCTACAGCTGGATCCTGCAGACCCCCTACGACAACCGGCTTCGCTTCAGCCGCCAGGGAGGCCGGCTGCAACTGAGCGCCAGCCATGAATTCAGCAGCTTCAACCAGCAGGCGCCTATGGTGGTGCGGCTGAGCGTGGGGGATGACTGGCTGGCCGGCGCCCGCCGCTACCGGGCGTGGTTGCAGAGCGAGGGGGCCTGGCAGTCTCTGGCCGACAAGGTCGCCCGCATTCCCGCCGGGCGGCGGCTGATCGGCGCCAGCCATGTCTACCTGTGGGGTGATGCCCTGCTCGATCGGCAAGATGTGAAGGCGTGGCCCGCGCTGCAGGCCAAGCTCCGGCAAAAGCCGGAGTGGCTGCAAGGCTTCAACAGCGAGGAGCGGGAGGCGCTGGCCGCCAAGGCGCCAGAACCCTGGCAGCAGGCGCTGATCATGGCGGGTCTCAACCGGCTGATTGCCGACCAGCTGCCGCTGCCTGCCCAGCAGGGCCCGCATGCCCAGAGCAAGGTGCTGGCCCTGCGCCAACAGTGGGTCAAGAGCCAGTTCGGCGAGCAACTGGTGGCGCAGGAGCGCTGGGGCCAGGGGCTGTCGCTGCCGGTGATCGAGGCGCTGCAGCAGGCGGGACTGCGCAAGCTGTGGCTCGGCACCCCGCAGTGGACAGCTGCCCTGCAGCAGGGCTATGCCCTCACTGCCGCCCAGCGCCAGGGCTATCTGGTGGGCAGCTATGACTCCTACGATACCGCCATCGCGCCCGGCACCAACGACAGCTGGCTCACCGCACAGCTGCCACCGGAGATCGGCAAGCGCTGCGCCATCGTCGAGGCCAACGGCAAGCCCAAGCCGGGCTTTGGTGGCGAGGGGGTCTATCTCAATCCGGGCTGCACCCTGCCGTTTGCCAAGAGCCGCATGAGCGAGCTGGCCAAGGCCAGCGGCATCAACAGCCTGTTCCTCGACGTGGACGGCACCGCCATGGCCTCCAACGATTACAACCCGGCCCACCAGCAGGGCAGCCAGGCGATGATCGCCGACCGCAACGCCCGCATGAGCTGGGTGGGAGAGCGGCTCGGGCTGGTGCTGGGCTCGGAGGATGGCAACGCCCTCACCAGCAAGCCGCTGCTGTTTGCCCACGGCATCCAGAGCTGGGGCTTTGGCTGGACCGATGCCGCCATGCGCAAGCAGGCCAAATCCCCCTACTACCTCGGCAAGTGGTGGCCGGACGAGGCGCCGCAGGTCTTCTTCCAGCCCGCCCGACTCAAGCCGCGCTACCTGAAGACGGTGTTCAACCCGGCGGATCGGCTGCCCCTCTATCAGGCGGTGTTCCACGACTCCGTGCTCAACAGCCACCACTGGCTGCTGGACAACCTGAAATTCCCGGGCATCAAGGAGGAGCGCGCCCTGCTCGGCCTGCTCTACAACACGCCACCGCTGGTCAACCTGAGTCGCAGCACGCTGGCGAGCCGCCTGCCGGAGCTGGTGAGGCTAGACAGCCAGTTCGGCCCGCTGCACGAGGCGCTGTGGGACAAGGCACTGGTGGGCTTTCGCTGGCGTGACGGGGTGGGCCGGGTGCAGGAGACCCGCTTCTCCGACGGCAGCCGGCTGGTGGCCAACTTCGGCCACAGCTCCATCATGATCGACGGCCACAAGCTGCCGGGCCACCAGCTGCTGGTGGCGCTCAAGGACAAACCGGTCAGCGTGCTGAAGATCCAAGGCTGAACCCGGGCCGCCATCAGGAGGGGGTCGCCCCGCTGGCCGGGGCGGGCGGCACTGCATGGAGGTTAAGCCAGCGCCGGCGCAGCGCCTCCAGCGAGCCATCCTGGCGCATCTGGTCGAGGGCCCGCTGCAGGGCCTGCACCTTGGCCGGCTCCGTCGCCAGGTTGAGGGCGAAGTAGTACTGTTCGCCGTCGTCATAGACGAACAGCGGAGTGAGCGCATCCAAGCCGTGCCCCAGCTGGTGCATGTGAAAGGCAGCCCCCAGATCCAGCGCCGTCACCAGCTCCACCCGGCCGCGCAGCAGCATGCGAAACTTGTCCTCCTCGCTGTTGACGCTGACCGGCGCCAGCCCCTGGCGGATCAGCTGCTGGGCCGAGGCCGAATTGCGCACCACGGCGATCCGGTAGTGGCTCGCCTCCTGCAGGCTGCGGGGCTGGATGTCGGTGCGCGAGCTCAGCCGCCACACCCTGATGGTGCGCGGCCCGACCGGCCCCACCCACTGGAACTGCTGCTCCCGCTCCGGGGTGCGTGCCACCGAGAAGAGGATGCTGCCCGCCTGATAGCGGGCATTCTGATAGGCCCGCGCCCAGGGCTGCAGCTGGATGTCACCGCGCAGCGCCAGGCCGCTGCGCGCCAGCAGGGCATGCAGCAGATCCACCGAGAAACCGCTCACCGGCTGACCGGCCAGCTGATAGTTGTAAGGGGGCATCTGCTCGGTCAGCGCCTGCAGTGCCCGGGCCGGCTGCGCCAGCCCTCCCGTCAGCAGCAGCGTGACCAGAAGCCACCGCCACCGCGCTGTTGTTCCCACCCTCGACTCCTTCCCATGAAAACAGACCCCTGCCGCGGCAGGGGTCTGACATAACGCATGTTCACCGGCTTGCGCCTCAGTGGCTGGTCACCGGCTCCTGGTAGTGGTCGCGGATCCAGCGCTCGAAGTCGGCCAGCATGGCCGCTTCGGAGCCGCTATTGTCGGCGATAAGCTGGTCGCCGTGAACCACCCGGATGCGGGCATTGAGCGGCTCACCCTCGCCGACCGGCGGACGCTGGCGGGCCGCCGCCATACAGGCTTCTGCCTGCTGCCACGCCTCGGCCACGCTCTGGTTGCAGGCCCGGACCAGCGGACCGGCGCTGAAGCCCTTGCCGGTCAGGCTTTGCAGCGTCTCGTCATGGGTCATGCCGTTGCCCGGACCCCAGTAGTGGGCGGCCAGATCCGGCCCGATACGCGGGTTGTCGGTGAGGTAGCCGTCGCGCTTGAGGAAGTAGGCGCGGGTCTGCTCCACCGCCATCAGCGCCAGCAGATAGCCGTGATAGGCACAGGCCGACTCCTGGTTGAGCAGGTGCGGGATGGCCAGCAGCGGGCGCGGGCTCTCCACCCCCAGGATCTGGCGCTCCCAGCGGCGGGCCAGTGCCAGCACGGCGGCCGGGGTGCGTTCCGCCTCGTCCATGGCGTAGAGATCCCGCTCGAAGTAGGCCACCAGCGCGATCTGGCGCTCATTGAAGGCGCGAAACGGCTGGCGCGCCTCGATCATCGCCTTGATCAGCGCATCGGGGATCGGCTCCCCCGCCGCGTTTCTGGCGTAGCGCTTGAGCCAGTCCGCATCGTCCAGCAGGCTGTCGCAGAACATCGACTGGGTCTCGGCGTAGGCCATGGAGGTGGGCGGGAACTCCTGGGAGAAGCAGGGGGCGTTACCGGTGACATTGGCAAAGTGCGCCGCGTGGCCGCCCTCATGGAACAGGGTGTTGAGCCCGCTCCAGCCGCTGCCCACCTGGGCCGGGTTGGCCAGGCTGGTGAAGTTGACCACCGCCGGCACCCACTCCCCCTCCTGCCAGAAGCTCGGCACCGGGCCGTGGCAGAAGCCGTTCTCGTATTTCCCCTCCCGGGTCAGCAGATCCAGGGTGAGGGTGGCACCGCGGTACTGGATGCCGAGCCGGCGAAAGCTATCGACCCAGTCCTGCAGCGCCCGCGAGAAGGGCACGTAAGGGTCGAGCTGGCGGGTCACGTCGCCACTCACGCTGTAGCGCAGGTTGTGGGGCAGCAGGGCCGCCTCCCCCTTGACCGCTTTCAGCTCGGCCAGGCTCTGGTGCAGCCGCTGCTCGGTGCCGGCGATGAAGTCGTCGAGAATGGCGAACAGCTGCGCCGGGCTCATCTGCTCGTTCTTGTGCACCTTGTAGTCGAAGTAGTCGCGATACCCCATGGCGCGGGCGAAGCGGTTGCGCAGCGCGACGATGGCCAGATAGCCGTTGTCCACCACCCACTGCTCCAGGGTGTGGAACATGGCGAGCGCACTCTGGCGCACCGCCTCGTCGCTGCTGGCGGCCAGCGCCGTGCTGGCGGCGGGCAGGCTGCCGGCCACCTGCCCGCCCTGCTCGTCC
The DNA here is from genome assembly GCF_027705405.1 of Aeromonas sp. QDB34. Lineage (NCBI taxonomy): Bacteria > Pseudomonadati > Pseudomonadota > Gammaproteobacteria > Aeromonadales > Aeromonadaceae > Aeromonas > Aeromonas sp. QDB34. The sequence continues at coordinate 152,679 of NZ_JAPDBT010000002.1, forward strand.
AGCAAGGTCAGCTTCAGCTCCCGGCGGCGGGCAAACAGCGCCGCCTCGGCGGCCACCAGCTCGTCCATCAGGGCCGCAGCCTGAGGATCCTCGATGACGTTGCACTCGAAGAAGGCGATCCAGCCCCCCAGACCGCGCTTGAGCTCGGTCTCCTCGGCCTCGGCCTGCATCTGCCGCAACACCGGCAGGCGCGCCGGATCGGCGCAGAACGCCTTGTAGGCCTGCTCGGCGGCGGTGAAGCCGGCCTGATCGTCGCTGGTGCCCATGTAGGTGGACCAGAACAGATCCTCCTTGCGCCTGTGTACCTGCAGGTAGTCGGCGTTGAGCTGGTTGAGATAATTCCTGGCAATGGAACTCATAACTTCCCTCTTGTTATGGGGCGGCCGCGAGGGCGCCCACTCCTTTTTGGTGAAATGCCAACTCATTCACATTTTCTGCAAATTGAGCAGACAAATAGTGCGCCGGGATGCGCGCCATCACGCTATCAAAAGCGAGGGTTTCTGTCTGCTGGCTATACTGATTGTCAAATTGCTCAATTGGCGTTTTATGGCCCCAAGCCATTGAAAGTTAATTAAATGTTAACAACAAAATAATCAGGGCCAGCCGACGGACTGGCCACCACCAGACCCGCACGGGAAAGTTAAGGAAGAGACTATGTTCAAGCTCGGTGATATTGCCGTGAGCCGCAAACTGATGCTGTTGCTCTCACTGGCGCTGATCGGTTTCATCGCACTGCTGCTCATCTCGGCCAGTGCCCTGCATCGCAACCTGATGAGTGAACGGGAAGCCAGGCTGCAGGCCGTGCTGGATCTGGCCATGAGCCGGATCCAGACGCTGGCGGCCACCCTGCCCGCCCCCCAGGCCCAGGCCGAAGCCAAGGCCATGCTCAACAGCATGCGCTTTGACGGCGACAACTACCTGTTCGTGCTGGACGAGAACCGCCGGATGGTGGTGCACCCCGTCAGGCCCGAGCTGGTCGGCCAGCAGATGGGCGAGAGCGGCACCGCCACCGCCGGCGTCCACTGGCAGCAGATGGTGGATCTCGGCAAGGGGGGCCACAGCGGCCGGCTGGAATACAAGTGGATCTCCCCCTCCGGCGAGGCGGCCCAGAAGATGTCGCTGGTGGCCGGTTATCAGCCCTGGGGCTGGATCCTCGGCTCCGGCGTGCTGCTGCAGGACATCCAGGCCACCATCTGGTCCCAGTATCAGCTGATGGGGGGCGCCACCTTGCTGGTGACCCTGCTGATGGGGCTGCTGGGCTTTGCCATCAGCCGCTCCATCGTCAATCCGCTGGCCGAGATCAACCGGGCCATGCAGCAGGTGGCCGCCGGCGATCTGGTGGTGAGCATCCCGGTGCACGGCAAGGATGAGCTGGGGGCCGTCGCCAGCTGCACCAACCAGGGGCTCAACGCCATTCGCCGCGCCCTGCTGGAGGCGAGCCAGGGGGCCCGCAACGTGGCAGATGCCGCCCTGCGCATCGCCGCCTCCGCCGAGCAGACCAACCAGGCGGTCAACAGCCAGCGGGATCAGCTGGCCCAGCTCGCCACCGCCATGAACGAGATGAGCGCCACCATCTCCGACGTGGCGGGCCACGCCGAGAACACCGCCCGCGATACCCAGGACGCCACCAGCGAGGCCGGCCTCGGCAACCGTGACGTGCACGCCAGCGTGCACGGCATCCAGGCGCTGGCCACCGAGGTGGAGCAGGCCACCCTGCAGGTCAACCAGCTCAAGGAGGGGGTGATGCAGATAAGCGAGGTGACGGCGGTCATCAGCGCCATCTCGGAGCAGACCAACCTGCTGGCCCTCAACGCCGCCATCGAGGCGGCCCGCGCCGGCGAGCAGGGCCGCGGGTTTGCCGTGGTGGCCGACGAGGTGCGCCAGCTGGCCAGCCGCACCCGCCAGTCCACCGAGGAGATCCAGAGCACCATAGCCCAGCTGCAACAGCGGGCGGTGACCGCCGCCAGCGCCATGGACGCCAGCCGCAAGCTGGCGGAGAGCAGCGTCAGCCAGTCGGAGAAGGCGGGCCAGGATCTCTCCCTCATCGTCAACCATATCCAGCACGTCAGCGACATGGCGACCCAGATAGCGACCGCGGCGGAGCAGCAGAGCATGGTGGCGGAGGACATGAACCGCAACGTCAGCGGCATCAACGACTCGGCGCTGGAGATGTCCCAGTCCGCCTCCCAGCTGGCCCAGGAGAGCGAGCTGCTGGCCGGGCTTTCACGCAGCCTGGACGAGCGGCTGGCGGTATTCAAGCTCGGCAGCGCCATCGACCAGCAGCTGGAGCAGCGACTCGCCCCTCTGCACCGGCAGGTGAGCCCGGCTGAACGCCCCCGCGTTCGCCACTGATCCGTCCTGCCCTGTCGCAGCGCACGCCCCCGTCAGCCCGGCTGGCGGGGGCGTGCTTCATTGATGAAAAATGTGGATTTTTTGCATCTTGTCGACCTGTTCGACGACATTGATGCGGCGGCGTTCAGTTAACCACCATTTAAAAACAAACAGTTAAGTGTTTGCTCTACTCCGATGAGGTCAAGCTGTAAAGATTTACACTTAATTATTTAATCAAAAATAGCCATGATGGGTTGTCGCCAAACGCGACACCATGACCCTTTATGTAGTCATTTGGCAAACTGGTTGAAAGGCCAGGACGCAAAGCCTCCGGTCTAAAGACATGTCGTCCAGGATAGCGGGGTTGCCACATCGTGCTTCGGGGAACTCCCCCTGCCAACTTGACTGCCCACATCTGTCGAACAGAGGAATGTATGGCAGCAAAAATCCAACTCAATCACGTCGCTGCGACGCTGGCCTTGCTGGTCAGTGGCAGCGTGTTCGCCCACGGCTACATCAGCCAGCCGGAATCGCGCAACTACCTGTGCAAGACCGGCGGCAACAGCCAGTGCGGCGCGGTGCAATGGGAGCCCCAGAGCGTGGAAGGCCCCTCCGGCTTCCCGCAGGCCGGTCCGCCCGATGGCCAGATCGCCTCGGCCGGCAGTGCCAGCTGGCGCGAGCTGAACGCCCAGACCAGCGACCGCTGGACCCGCCGCGAGGTGCAGGCCGGCCCCTTCGCCATCAGCTGGACCTTCACCGCCAACCACGTCACCCGCAACTGGCGCTACTACCTCACCAAGCAGGACTGGAACCCGAACCAGCCGCTGACCCGCGCCGCCTTCGAGCTCACCCCCTTCTGCGTGGTGGACGGCAACATGACCCAGCCGCCCAAGCAGGTCACCCACCAGTGCAACCTGCCCCAGCGCACCGGCTATCAGGTGATCCTGGGGGTGTGGGAAGTGGGGGACACCAGCAACAGCTTCTATAACGTGATCGACGCCAACTTCAAGGGCGGCACCCAGCCACCGCTGGCCTGGAGCCAGGGCGGCACCATCTATCCTTCCACCGAGCTGGCGGTCGGCGACAAGGCCAGAACCCTGGTGTTCGACGCCAACGGCGTGCGCCCCGATCTGCAGACCGAGCTGACCATCGCCAGCCCGGAGCAAGGGCAGAAGAACAACTGGACCCACGCCCTGGCGACCAAGATCAATGCAGAGCAGAGCCAGATCCGCTCCGGCCAGCAAAGCGGCGAAGGCCAGTTCAACCCCGTCTACGGCCAGAACCCGGTCTACTTCAAGGCCGGCAGCGCCCTGGAGCGAGTCGAGATCCAGCTCGAGCAACAGCAGCCGCCGGTGAGCAACGGCGTCAGCGTGAGCGGCCTGGAGAGCGACTACCTGCTCGACGAGGGCAAGCTTACCCTCAACTTTACCGTGGCCGCCGAGGGCGATCTGACCGTCACCAACACCCTGTATGATCACGGTGGGGCCGCCAAGGGGCAGACCAGCGCCGACATCAAGGACAGCACCCACAGCTTCACCATGCCGCTGACCGGGCTCAGCGCCGGTCACCACCAGCTGGTGATCGAGGGCAAACCCAAGGCCGGTGGCGATGCGGTGCAGCAGACCCTGGATCTGATGCTCAAGGATCCGGCCGCCGGCGGTGACTACCAGTTCACCTTCCCGGACGGGCTCAAGTCCTACACCGACGGCACCAAGGTGCTGCAGCCCAAGAACGGCAAGATCTACCAGTGCAAGCCCTTCCCCTATCGCGGCTGGTGCAGCCAGTGGTCGGCCAGTGCCACCCAGTATGAACCCGGGGTCGGCACCAATTGGCAGGATGCCTGGATCCTGGTGAACTGAGCCGCAGGCACAGCATGACACCATCAACAAAACGGGGAGCCACTGGCTCCCCGTTTTCTCTGATGCACCACCTCAGATCTGGAAATCGATGGCCGCCTCGCTGCCCATGGCGCGGGCCTGAATGTCCGCCAGCGCCAGCTCCGGGTTGCAGAGCTGGATGAACTGCCAGGCGAAGTTGTGCTGGAACTGCCCCTGCTTGAGACCAATCCAGGCGGTGTGGGGCGCGAACAACCGGCTGCCATCCAGCTGCACCAGCCCCTTGTCGCGCTGGGTGTCGAACGCCATGTCCGCCAGTATGCCCACCCCCATCTCCAGCTCGACATAGGTCTTGATGACGTCGGAGTCCTGCGCGGTCAGCAGGATCTGCGGGGCGATGCCGGCCTCGGCAAACGCCTCGTCCACCCGCGCCCGCCCGGTCAGGCCGGCCTGATAGGTGATGATGGGCCAGTGCGCCAGCGCCGCCAGGGTCAGCTCCCGCTCGGCGGTGAGCGGATGCTGCTCCGGCACCACTATGTTGTGGTGCCAGCGGTAGTAGGGAAAGGCCACCACCCCTTCGCTCTTGTCGAGCTGCTCGCTGCTGATGCCGATGTCCACCTCGCCGGTCTGCACCAGCCGCACTATCTCCTCCGGGCTGCCCTGGCGCAGCTCCAGCTGCACCAGCGGGAACTGTTCGCGAAACGCCTTCACCACTCGTGGCAGGGCATAGCGGGCCTGGGTATGGGTGGTCGCCACCAGCAGCCGGCCCGACTCGCGGTTGGCGAAGGTGCTGGCCAGCTTGCGGATGTTGTTGGCGTCGTTGAGGATGCGCTCGGCGATCACCAGCAGCTCCTTGCCCGGCTCGGTCATGCCGAGCAGCCGCTTGCCGTAGCGGATGAACAACTCGATCCCCAGCTCCTCTTCCAGCTCGCGGATATGGCGGCTGACCCCGGACTGGGAGGTAAACAGGGCATTGGCCACCTCGGTCAGGTTGTAATCCCGCCGTGCCGCCTCCCGGATAATTCGCAACTGCTGAAAATTCACGTCATCGCCTCCTGCGCTGACCGGCCGGTCGGGGCCTTCCCCGCCGCCTTGTTGTTATCTTGTCTGGCCGCCCGAGCCTGAACTCTGAGCACCATACTGACCCTGTTGTACCCCAGGCGGGCAGACCCCGCCATGGTCACGCTGCTTGCCTGCGCGGCCCTTCAGGGGCCTGCCCCTCAAATCTGGTAATCCGGGTAGAGCTGGGCCTGCTTGGCCACCAGCCGCACCCCCTGGCCCGGGCTGAAGGCGCGGGCCGCCTCCTTGCTCAGCTCGGCTTCGAAGTGTGCACCGTTTGTATCCTCATTGCCACGCAGTTCCACCCGGATGCGTGGCCCCATGGGCAGCAGGCGGGTGATGGTGGCGCTGATGCCGCCCGGCGCATCCGCCGGCAGTATCTCCAGCTCGTGGGGCCGCACATAGGCGACGGCCGCGCTGCCCTCCGCCAGCTGGGAGCTGATGGGCCCGCCCAGCAGCTGCTCGCCGATACCGAGCCCCTGCCCGGCCACCCGGCCGCGAAACAGGTTCACGCTGCCGAGGAAGCTGTGCACGAAGGAGCTGGCGGGCTGGTCGTAGACCTCGGCCGGGGTGCCGATCTGCTCGACCTTGCCGGCATTCATCAGCACCACCCGGTCCGCCACCTCCAGCGCCTCCTCCTGATCGTGGGTGACGAACAGGCTGGTGACATGCAGCTCGTCGTGCAGCTCCCGCAGCCAGCGGCGCAGCTCCTTGCGCACCTGGGCGTCGAGGGCGCCGAACGGCTCGTCCAGCAGCAGCACCTTGGGCTGCACCGCCAGCGCGCGGGCCAGCGCGACCCGCTGACGCTGACCGCCGGAGAGCTGGGTCGGGTAGCGCGCGGCCACGTGGCTGAGCTGCACCAGATCCAGCAGCTCCTTGACCCGGGCGCGGATCGCCGCCTCGGCCGGTCGCTCGCTGCGCGGCTTGACCCTAAGGCCAAACGCCACGTTCTCGAACACCGTCATGTGGTGAAACAGGGCGTAGTGCTGGAATACGAAACCGACGTTGCGTTCGCGCACGTGCAGATCCGAGGCATCCTCGCCGCGGATGATCACGCTGCCGCTGTCGGCCTGCTCCAGCCCGGCGATGATCCGCAGCAGGGTGGTCTTGCCGCAGCCGGAAGGGCCGAGCAGCGCCACCAGCTCACCGTCGTGAAAGTCGAGGTTGATGTCGGCCAGCGCCGCGTACTGGTTGAAATGCTTGTTGAGTCCTTGTACCTGAATGCTCATGGCAGCCTCTTGAATTCGGTGATCAGTGAGAGTGAGTGGGCTGGGCACGCAGCCGGGCCAGCAGGGTTTCCCCTAGCAGGGTGAAGATCCCGAACAGGGCCAACAGGCTGGCTACCGCGAAGGCGGCGCCGGTCTGGTACTCGTTGTAGAGGATCTCGATGTGCAGCGGCAGGGTGTTGGTCTGGCCACGAATGTGGCCGGAGACCACCGACACGGCGCCAAACTCCCCGACCGCGCGGGCGGTACAGAGCAGCAGGCCGTACATCAGGCTCCAGCGGATGCCAGGTAGAGTGACCCGCCAGAACATCTGCAGGCCGCTCGCCCCCAGCATGATGGCCGCCTCTTCCTCTTCCGGGCCGCGCGCCTCCATCTGGGGCAGCAACTCGCGCACCACGAAGGGCACGGTGATGAAGGTGGTGGCCAGGATGATGCCTGGAGTGGCGAAGATCACCTTGATGTCGTGCTCGCTCAGCCATTCGCCGAACCAGCCGCGGCTGCCGAACATCAGCACGAACATCAGCCCTGCGATCACCGGTGACACCGAGAACGGCAGATCGATGATGGTGATCAGCAGCTGCCGGCCCGGGAAGCGGAAGCGGGCGATGGCCCAGGCTGCGGCGACCCCGAACAGCAGGTTGAGGGGCACCGAGCAGAGGGTCACCAGGGCGGTGAGGCCGAGGGCACTGAGGGCGTCCGGCTCACTGATGGCGTGCCAGAAGAAGGCTAAACCAGGGCTCAGCGCCTGGATGAAGACGGTGGCCAGCGGCAGCAGCAGCAGGGCGGCAAACCAGCCGAGGCCGACCGTGATCAGCAACCATTTGACCCAGACCGGCTCGCGGATGACGGGTGGCTGGCGCACCGAGGTGGTCGGCGCCGCCTCGCCCGTTGCCAGCGCCAGGCTTGCGTTGGATGCGTTCATATCCGGCTCCCTCCGATACGGGCCCAGCTCCAGGCCTGCAACTTGTTGATAAGCAGTAACAAAATGAAAGAGATCAGCAGCATGACCACGGCGATGGCGGAGGCGCCAGCGTAGTCGTACTCCTCCAGGTGGCTCATGATCATCAGCGGCGCAATTTCCGACACCATCGGCAGGTTGCCGGCGATGAAGATGACGGAGCCGTACTCCCCTACCGCCCGCGCGAAGGCCAGGGCAAAGCCGGTCAGCAGGGCAGGTACCAGGGTCGGCCACAGCACCCGGATGAAGGTCTGCCAGCGATCGGCGCCCAGGCTGGCGGCGGCCTCCTCCTGCTCGGTCTCGGCTTCCCGCAGCACCGGCTGCAGGGTGCGCACCACGAACGGCAGCCCGATGAAGGTGAGCGCAATAACCACACCGATGGGGTTGTAGGCAAGCTCGATGCCAAACGGGGCGACCCACTGCCCGATCCAGCCATTGGGGGCGAAGATGGCGCACAGGGCGATGCCGGAGACGGCGGTGGGCATGGCGAACGGCAGGTCGATCAGGGCATCCACCAGTCGACGGCCGGGGAAGGTGTAGCGCACCAGCACCCAGGCCAGGATCAGGCCGAACAGGGCGTTGAGCAGCGCCGCCACCAGGGCGGCCCCGAAGCTCAGACGAAAGGAGGCGAGCACCCGGGGGGAACCTATCACCTGCCAGAACTCGGCCAGGGTCAGATTGTTCACCGCGAACAGCACCAGCGCCGAAAGTGGCAGCAGCACCAGCACGCCCAGATAGAGCAGGCTGAAGCCGAGGGTCGGGCCGAAGCCCGGCAGCACGGAGTAAGAACCAAATCGCATAACGCATCCGTTTGTTATGAAAAACATTAGATAGAGCGATTCTGCGCATTCCTGTTTGGGGCAACAAACACCAATAACGCCTTTGCTAAGCACTTTTTTGTCTAACAGCGGCGGACAAGGCTTTTAGAGCCATAAAATGAAAAAAAGGTCTTTTATATAAATAAAAGACCTAAAAATGGAGCGTCGTGCAATGTACCAAGCTATCCAAATCAGACTGTCGTGGTGTCGGGTGCCTGCCCTCCTTCTCTGTTCCAAACCTGTGTGATCAACGCTCGCGGCTCAGCGAAAACTCAAAGCCGCCCGCCGCTCCCACACCGCCGGCGTCGGCTCCACCACCATCACGGCCCGCCGATAGAGGGTGCCGAGCAGGTTGAGCCCCTGGTTCCACTCACCGTGGCCAGACTGGGCATTGATGTGGCCCACCTCGCCGGCATCGAACAGCGGCACCTGCCACTGGCGGCTCCAGTACTCGGCCCGCTCAAAGCTCATCCAGGGATCGTTGCGGCTGGCCACCAGCTGGGCCGACACCTTGAGCGACCCTGCCAGCAGCTCGTCTGGCAAGCCGAAGCGGGCCGGATCCGCCGGGGCCACGATGAACAGCGAGGCCACCTTGTCGGGCTGCTGGCGCGCCGCCGTGATGGCCGCCAGCGCCCCGAAGGAGTGAGCCACCAGGTGAGCCCGGCCGCGCCGGCTGCGCAGCTTGCTCGCCAGCTTGGCGCTCCAGACCGTGAGGTCAGGCCGATCCCACGGCAACCCCACCATCCGCTGCCAGTGGGGGAAGTATTGGTGCCAGCGGCTCTGCCAGTGATCCGGCCCACTGTTGTGCAGACCGGGAACCAGGAGGATCTTGTTCATCTTGGTGCTCCTATCAGCTGGCACAGGGGCCAGTTAAGTTGGCGATGGCCGGCCGCTTAGCGACCCGGCTGGTAGATCTGGTCAAACAGGGCGCCCTGGGCGAAGTGCTTCTTTTGCGCCTTGTCCCAATCCCCTTCCAGATCCTTGACGGTGAACAGCGCCAGTTGCGGGAACTGGGCCGCAGTCTCCTTCTGGATCGCCGGGTTGCTGGGGCGATAGTGATATTTGGCGATGATGCGCTGCCCCTCGTCGGAGTAGAGGTAGTCGAGGTAAGCCTTGGCGACCGCCTCGGTACCGTGCTTCTTGGCCACCTTGTCCACCACCGCCACCGGCGGCTCGGCCAGGATGGAGACCGACGGCACCACCAGCTCGAACTTGTCGCTATTGCCGGGCTGACCGAGCACCAGCAGGGCTTCGTTCTCCCAGGCCAGCAGCACGTCGCCGAGGCCGCGCTCGATGAAACTGGTGGTGGCGCCGCGGGCGCCGGAGTCCAGCACCTTCACGTTCTTGTAGAGATCGCCGACGAACTGCTTGGCCCCCTCCTCGCTGCCGCTCTTCTTCAGGGCATAGCCCCAGGCAGCCAAATAGTTCCAGCGCGCCCCGCCGGAGGTCTTGGGGTTGGGAGTGACGATGGCCACGTCCTTGCGCACCAGATCATCCCAATCCTTGATCTGCTTGGGATTGTCCTTGCGCACCAGGAACACGATGGTGGAGGTGTAGGGCGCCGCATTGTTGGCCAGCCGGCTCTGCCAGTCGGCGGCGGTCAGCCCCTGCTTGGCCACGGCATCGACGTCGTAGGCCAGCGCCAGCGACACCACGTCCGCCTCCAGCCCGTCCACCACGGCGCGCGCCTGCTTGCCGGAGCCGCCATGAGACTGGCTGACCACCACGTCGTCGCCGGTCTTCGCCTTCCATTCCTTGGCGAAGGCGCCGTTGTACTCCTGGAACAGTTCGCGGGTCGGATCGTAGGAGACGTTGAGCAGGCGGATCTCGGCGGCATTGGCCTGACCGAGGGCCAGCAGGGAGAGCAGGGTCAGGGCGGTCATTCGCAGTTTCATGGGGATACTCCATATCTCGTTGGGTTGAATGCAGCATGCCGCGGGCTTGTTATGCCGAGAACCAAGAAATAACGCTTTGCTTATCTCATTTGCTCATATCAGGAGGCCATAGGCGCCATTCGCGCACTCTGTGAGCCAGGCCGCGCTGGCCCGGTGCCGGCTGTGCCATCATGGAAACAAGGCAGGCAGATGACGAAAAGGAAGTCGTTATGTGGATCAATGCAGAACCCGTCAATGGCGCCCTGGTGTCGCTGGCCATCGGCCTCATCATCGGACTGGAGCGCGGCTGGCAGGTGCGCCAGCTGGGGGACAACCAACGCATCGCCGGGATGCGGACCTACGGCCTCATCGGCCTGCTCGGCGGGGTCTGCGCCCTGCTGCTGCCCACCCTCGGCCCCTGGTTGCCGCTGCTCGGCCTGCTGGCGGTGGTGACGGGTTGCGGCCTCTCGGTCTGGCTGGCCCAGCGCTGGCAGGGGGAGTTCGGTCTCACCAGCTCGGTGGCCATGCTGCTCACCTATCTGCTGGGGCTGATGTCGGTGCTGCTGAGCCCGAGCGAGGCGGTGGCCTGCGCCGTGCTGGCGGCCCTCTTGATGGGGCTCAAGGGCAAGATCCAGCAGGGGATGCTGTTTCTGAGCGAGACCGAATTTCACGCCACCCTGCGCTTTCTGCTCATCTCGCTGGTGCTGTTGCCGGTGCTGCCCAACGAGGAGATGGGGCCGCTCGATGCCTTCAACCCCTTCAAGATCTGGCTGATGGTGGTGGTGATCGCCGGCATTTCGTTCTGCGGCCACTTCGCGGTACGCCTGCTCGGCACCCGCGCCGGGCTGGTGCTCACCAGCATACTGGCGGGGCTCGCCTCCTCCACCGCCCTCACCCTGCAGTTTGCCCGCCTCAACAAGGAGCAGGGAGGGCTGGAGCGGCTGCTGGCCACCGGCATCCTGCTGGCGGGGGCCACCATGTGGCTGCGGCTGCTGGTGCTGGTACTGCTCATTCACAGCGAGCTGGCGATGCGCCTGGCGGCGCCCCTGCTGCTGCTGGCGGCTACCGTCTACGGCTTTGCCTTCTGGTTCTGGCGCCAACGCGAGGAGCTGCCCGACGGCCCGGTGCAACCGGAAACCAACAACCCGCTCGATCTGGCCACCGCTATCAAGTTCGGCCTGCTGCTGGCGCTGATCGGCTTTATGGCAACTCTGCTGCAAGACAAGGTAGGCAACTCCGGGGTCTACCTGCTGTCGCTGGTCTCCGGCATCACCGACGTGGACGCCATCACCTTGTCGCTCTCCCAGCTCTCCCACAAGGAGCTGGCGCTGGAGGTGGCGGCCCGCGGCATCCTGCTGGCCGGGCTGGTCAACTCGTTGGTGAAGGGGCTGCTGGCCCTGGGGATCGGCGGTCGCCGGCTGGGGCTGCGGGTGCTGCTGCCCTACTTCGTCTCGGCCCTGCTGATCCTGCCGCTGATCTGGCCCGGCGCCTGAGGTTGCAGCAAGTGACAGCCTGACGCCACCAAAGTGCTCGCGTATACTGGCTCATCTTGGCACATGAGAGGAGCTGTAGCATGGCAAGCGATTGGGACAAGGTACTGGCGGGCGGCGCCCTGGACAGCCAGAGCGAGGAGATAGCGAACGACCGGATCCGCGGTCAGGCGCTGCTGGCACAACTCAACGCCTCTCCGGCCGGTGACGAAGCCCTGCGCCAGCGCCTGTGCGGCGAGCTGTTCGGCCACTGCCCCGACTCCTGCTGGATCAGCACGCCCTTCACCTGCGAATTCGGCCGCAACATCCACATCGGCGAGAAGACCTTCTTCAACTTCAACATCACCATTCTCGACGTGGGCGAGGTGCATATAGGCAGCCATGTGCTGCTGGCCCCCAACGTGCAGATCTACACCGCCACCCACACCATGGACTATCTGGAGCGACGCAACTGGACCGCCTACAACAAGCCGGTGCGGATCGGCGATGACTGCTGGATTGGCGGCGGCGCCATCATCTGCCCCGGCGTCACCATAGGGCCGCGCTCCATCATAGGTGCCGGCGCAGTGGTCACCCGCGACATCCCGGCCGACTCGGTGGCGGTGGGCAACCCGGCGCGCGTGATCCGCAGCCTGAGCCCGGACGCCCCCCGTGGCTGGGAGCTGGCCCTGTGATCTGGCTCGCCCTGCTTCCCCTGCTGTGGACCGCCTGGCTCGGCCTGGCCGACACCAACTGGTGGCCCCTCGCCATCGTCACCACCATGAGCCTGCTGACGGTGCTGGCCTACGCCCACGACAAGCGCCAGGCCATTCGCGGTGGCTGGCGCATCCCCGAATCCCGGCTCCACCTGCTGGAACTGTTCGGTGGCTGGCCTGGCGCCCTGGTGGCCCGTCACTGGTTGCGCCACAAGACCCAGAAGGGCAGCTACCGCAGGGTGTTCTGGTTCATCGTGCTGCTGCACCTCACCCTGTGGGGACTCTGGCTCGGCCGTCCGCTCTGGCAGACGATCTGACGCGGGTCGCAGTGCTCGGTTGCCGGCCATTGCAGCCGGCAATCGGGTATGAGACAACAGAAGGCAATCAGGCTGTTTTCTCGTTTGTTCATCGGCAAGGAGTCACTCATGACCATGTGGACCGGTATCGTGCTGATCGTCTTCATCAGCGCACTGTTCGGTTTTCTCAGCAAGCGGGCCCGCTACCAGCTGGGGGATATTCGCATCACCGACCGCCTCGGCAAACAGGACGTGCTCATCAACCAGCTACAGGAGCGCATCGCCAATCTGGAGGCCATCGTCATCGAGGAGGAGAAGCGCCGCCCGTTCAAGGAGCTCTGATCCGGCAAGCCGGGCGGCAAACCGGCCAGCCCCCGGGCTGCAAGGGTTTGCCGCCGCCCCTTCCCGCGCTCACCCGCCTCCAGCAGGGCAAAAACTAAATTCACAGCAGGATCAGTCCCCTGCCATTTTCAGGCTGAATTTTCGCCAAGCTGGCCCATTCCCTGCTCCGTCATGACATCAGTCGTACGGAGAGTGACATCATGATCGCCATCAGCACCCTGCTTCCCCTCGCCTCCCTCGCCCTCAAGCTCGGCAGCAAGCTGCTCGGCGATGGCACACCACAGGCCAAGGCCGAGCCCCCCGTGCAGGAAGAGCGGCTCGCCCCCACGGTGCAGAGCCTGTTCCAGCGGCTGGGGGTCAAGGATGCCAACAGCGAGCAGAACCGCCCCGCCATCAACCACTTCATGGGGGCGCTGATGCAGACCCTGGGCCAGGAGTACTCGGGCCAGTCGCTGCCCCAGGCCATCGACGCCGCCCGCACCCAGCTGGCCGACGGCACCCAGAGCACCCGCCTCGACGCGCTGCAGAGCGAGCTCGACACCCTCAAGGGCTCCTTGGGCAACAGCGACCTCAACCTCGATCAGCTGCTCTACGCCTTCAAGCAGACCCTGCCCAACGGCAAGGGGGAAGGCGTCGGCAAGCTGCTCAATGCCAGCGCGTGAACGGGAGTGGAACCATGAACAACGGCAACCTAGTGGTTGCCGTTTTTGTCGGGCCGGATCTCATGATGTCACGCTAGGGTAGTGAAGGAGGTGGACTCAGCATTGCCTCAGCCAGCGCGGTCTGCCCGCGATCCTGCAAGGTATTGGCCGCTCCCAGGCGATCCGCAGCCTCCTTGTTCTGACCCAGTTTGAACTTGCCGACCAGCCCGGTTATCTCGATTTCGATGCCGACGACCGCCTGCACCATGGTCTCGAGATAGTCTCGCGGCGCATCCGCCATCTTCCATGGAGTCGGCTCTCCAGCCTCATGGTGACGAGTCAGATTTGCCAGCAGCCGGCGCACGAAACGGGCATCGTCGCGGATCTGGATGCGACCGTGAGCATGCACCACGCTGTAGTTCCAGGTCGGCACCTGCTGGTGATGCTCATGCTTGCTCGGATACCAGCTGGGGGAGATGTAGCCGTCGGCGGCCCTGAAGATCACCAGAACGTCGTCGCCGTCTTTCACCTCCTGCCAGAGCGGGTTGTTGCGAGCAACGTGGGCACGCAGGACGCCATGGGCCCCTTCCCCAGCATCCAGCTCGAATGGCAGATGATTGGCATCCAGTCCCCCTTCACCATGGGTGATCAGGGCCCCCAGCGGATAGGCCCGGATCAGCTGGTGCTGGGTCTCGGAGTCGGTAACGGCGAAATGGGGTGGTTGATACATAAGGGCTCCTTGAGCGAGGCATTGGCTTCCATGCAGAAGCCCATTCTTGCGCAATCGGGAGTGGCAGGCGATGGCATAGACATAAAAAAAGAGGGCCCTGGGCCCTCTTCGTTTCATTCGGCTTGGCAATCAGCCGCGCTTGGCCAGCCAGGCTTCGGCGGCGACCAGTGCGCCTTCGATCTGCTCGCGGGCAACGCCGCCTTTGGCAACCCGCTTGGCCAGGGTCGCTTCCAGCTCCAGATTGGGGTAGACATCGAACTCGATCACCGGGCTGAAGCGCTGGAACTCGCCGATAGTCAGCTCCTCCAGCGGCTTCTTCACCTGGATCGCGTAGACCACGGTCTCGCCGACGATATGGTGCGCCTCACGGAACGGAATCCCCTTGGCCACCAGATAATCCGCCAGCTCGGTGGCGTTGGCGTAGCCGCCCTGGGCCGCCGCCATGGTGCGCTCGCCATTGACCTTCAGATCGATCAGCACCAGCGCCGCCATGTCGAGGCAGTCGTGCCAGGTATCGAGGGCATCGAACAGCCCCTCTTTGTCTTCCTGCATGTCCTTGTTGTAGGCCAGCGGCAGCGCCTTGAGGCTCATCAGCATGCCCATCTGGGCGCCGACCACCCGGCCGGTCTTGCCACGGATCAGCTCCAGCGCATCCGGGTTCTTCTTCTGCGGCATCAGCGACGAGCCGGAAGTGACCGCATCGGAGAGCTCGACAAAGCCCGCCTCGCCGGTGTTGTAGAAGATGAGATCTTCGGCAAAGCGCGACAGGTGGGTCATGGAGAGGGACGCCACGTGCATCAGCTCCACCACGTGATCCCGATCGGAGACCGAATCCAGACTGTTGCGGGTGGCGCCGGCAAAGCCCATGTCGAGCGCCAGGGCTTCGCGGTCGATGGCGTAGGCGGCGCCCGCCAGCGCGCCGCAGCCGAGCGGGCTGGTGTCGAGGCGCTTGAGGGCATCCTGCAGCCGGGAGTAATCCCGCTCCAGCATCTCCACATAGGCCAGCGCCCAGTGGGCATAGGTGACCGGCTGGGCCCGCTGCAGGTGGGTGTAACCCGGCAGCACCGCAGCCTGATTGGCACGGGCGGAGGCGACCAGCCCCTGTTGCAGGGCGGTGATGGAGCCAAGCAGCTGCTCGCCCTGGGCCTTGCACCAGAGTTTCAGGTCGGTGGCGACCTGATCGTTGCGCGAGCGGCCGGTGTGCAGCTTCTTGCCCAAATCGCCGACGGCGGCGATGAGCTGGCTCTCGACCCAGGAGTGGATATCTTCGGCATCCGAGCTCAGGATCTGCTGGGGATCCTGCTGCACCGAGGTGAGCAGCACTTCCATCGCCTGCTGCAACTTGCCCTGTTCACCCTCGGTCAACACGCCCACCTTGACCAGTGCTTTGGCCCAGGCCATGGAGCCCTGAATATCCTGCTCCGCCAGCCGGTAATCGAACCGCAGCGAATCGTTGAACTGCTTGAACCGGCTATCGGCTCCCTGACTGAAGCGTCCACCCCAAAGTGCCATACTGCTCTCCTTGAATGCGTTGTCGGCGGCGCCCTAGCCACCGAGCTTGAAATCGTGCCCTGTTTTTCTGCGAGCCTGTTATCTCACAGAAGCGGCCGGGGCGCTGCCGCTCTTGTCACACCGCCGATGATGGATCAGGGGCAATGCCCTCTGCCTATAGAAGAGGGGGCCATGCCCCCTCAACGGAATCAACGGGTTATCGCGCTTGCTTAGCCGTGGGTGTGATCGCCACCGATGGCCTGGTGCTGCTCCTTCATGGCGCGGATCCGGCTCGCCAAGGTGTAGAGACGGATGAAGCCTTCGGCATGGCTCTGGTCGTACACTTCGTCGGCGCCGAAAGTGGCAAAGTCTTCGGAGTAGAGGCTGTTCGGCGACTTCTTCTGCACCGCGGTGACCTGACCCTTGTACATCTTCAGCACCACTTCACCATCGAGATCCTCGGCGATGGCGTTGGCAGAGGCGACAATGGCCTTGCACAGCGGGGTGAACCAGCGACCGTCATAGACCAGGTGGGAGAACTCGGCCCCCAGCTTTTCCCGCCAGGCGCGGGTCGGGCGATCCAGTACCAGCTCTTCCACGGCGCGCAGTGCGGCAACCATCACGGTACCGCCCGGGGTCTCGTAGCAGCCACGGGACTTCATGCCCACCATCCGGTTTTCGGTGATGTCGATGCGGCCCACGCCGTGCTTGCCGGCACGCTCGTTCAGGGTCATCAGGATCTGGTGCGGGCTGAGCGGCTGGTCGTCAACGGCCACCACTTCACCCTTGGCCACGGTCAGCTTGACGTACTCCGGCTGATCCGGTGCCTGCTCGGCCGGTACGGTCCACTGCCAGACCGCTTCGGACGGCTCGTTCCAGGTGCTCTCCAGCTCGCCACCCTCGGTGGAGATGTGCCAGGCGTTGGCGTCGCGGCTGTAGATCTTCTTCAGGGTCGCCTTGCAGGGGATGTTGCGGGTCTCCAGGTAGGCCAGCAGATCTTCCCGGGAGCGCATGTCCCACAGACGCCAGGGAGCGATCACTTTCAGCTGGGGCGCCAGCGCGGCCACCGCACCTTCGAAACGCACCTGATCGTTGCCCTTGCCGGTGCAGCCGTGGGAGATGGCATCGGCCCCTTCCGCCAGCGCCGCCTCGACCATCGCCTTGGCGATCACCGGACGGGCCATGGAGGTACCCAGCAGGTAGGTGCCCTCATAGACGGCGCCGGTCTTCAGGGTCGGGTAGACGTACTCTTTGACGAACTCTTCGCGCAGATCCTTGACGATGCACTTGGTGGCGCCGGAGGCGATGGCTTTTTGCTCGATCCCTTCCAGATCGTCACGCTCCTGACCGACGTCGGCGACGAAGGCGATGATCTCCGCATCATAGTTTTCCTTCAGCCAGGGAATGATGGCCGAGGTATCCAGTCCGCCCGAGTAAGCCAGTACGATCTTGTTGATTCCGCTCATTTACTTCTCTCCATGATGATTCGATAAAAGGGTGTTATTTGGGGTCGGTTGCCGTTATTTGTGCCCAAGCAGGGTCAGCAGCACGGCGTTCTGGATATGCATCCGGTTTTCTGCCTCGTCCATGATGAGGGAGCCAGGCCCGTCCATGACCTGAGAGGTGATCTCCAGCTCCCGGTGCGCTGGCTGGCAGTGCAGCACGTGCTGGATGCCGGTGCGGTCGAGCAGGGCCTGGTTGATCTGATAAGGCATAAAGATATCTTTTACCTGCTCCATTGGCGTGTTGTCACCCATGGAGACCCAGGTATCCGTGTAGGCCACGTCAAACCCTTCGATGGCCGCCACGTCGTCGCTGATGTGGATGGTCGCACCGGACTGGGCCGCCAGCGCCTGGGCCTGCAGGAAGACCTGGGTATCCGGGCCGTGGCCTTTCGGGCAGACCAGGGTCACGTCGGTGCCCAGGGTCGCCCCCAGCAGCAGCAGGGAGTGGCTGACGTTGTTGCCATCGCCGAGATAGGCCAGCTTCACCTTGGACAGATCGCCGTAGTGTTCGCTAATGGTCATGAAGTCGGCCAGCCCCTGGCAGGGGTGGTAGAGGTTGCACAGGCTGTTCACCACCGGCACGGAGCCGTGCTCTGCCAGCTCGACCAGAGTCTGGTGATCGAACACCCGGGCGACGATGGCATCACACCAGCGCGACAGGTTGGCGGCGAAATCCTTCACCGACTCCCGCTTGCCCAGCGCGCCGTTCTGCTGATCCAGATAGACGCTGTGGCCACCCAGCTTGGCGATGCCGATGTCGAAGGTGACCCGGGTGCGCAGGGAGGGTTTCTCGAACAGGGTCACCACGCTCTTGCCCGCCAGTGCCTGGCCGTACTTTTTCGGATCGGCCTTGACCGCTTTGCCCAGGGCAATCAGCGCCTCAATCTGGGCTTTGTTCAGATCACTGTCTTTCAGAAGGTGTTGCATCGGATGTTCCTTGTTCCGGTGGAGATCAGAGGGTGACCTGGGTGCCGACCGCGCCGCCAGCCAGCAGCTTGAGCAGCTGATCCGGGTAGCGCCAGCTGGCGACACAGACCGGTTTGCCCAGGGTCTCGGCGGCATGCAGGGCGGCTTTCACCTTGACCGCCATGCCGTCGCTGATCACCCCCTTCTCCATCAGATCCAGCGCGGTCACCTTGTCGAGCTGGGGCACCAGCTTGCCCTTGCCATCGAGGATGCCGCTCACGTCGGAGAGCATCACCAGGTCGGCGCCCAGCGCCTCGGCAATGGCGGTGGCCGCCTGATCCGCATTGACGTTCATCAGCTGCCCCTCGGCGGTGATGCCGATGGAGCTCACCACCGGCAGGAAGCCCTGAGCGAGGATCCCCGCCACCAGCGCCGGGTTACCCGGCTGGCAATCACCCACGGCGCCGAGTGCCGGGTCGAGCTGGGTCACCTGGCACAGACCGCCGTCCGCCAGACAGAGCCCCACCGCCGGGATGTCGGTGGCGATGGCCTTGGCCATCATCATCTTGTTGGCAGTCCCGGCCAGCGCGCCGGCGATGAAGGGGATCTGCTCGAACGGGGTCACCCGCAGACCGTTCTTCTTGGTGGAGGTGAGACCCAGCCCCTTGAGCAGGTCATCCACCAGGCAGCCGCCGCCGTGTACCAGCACCAGGGGTCTGTGCTGCTCGTCGAGAAAGGTCTTGAGGGTGGCGAACAGGGCGGTCAGCGCCTCGTCGTTTTCGATCAGTGCGCCGCCCAACTTGATTACCAGAGTCTGCTTGTCCATCGTTGCGATCCTTCCTTGAGTCCTTAAATCAGGCCGGTGGCCGGTTCAAAACCAAATTTGATATTTATGCACTGCATGGCTTGCGAGGCGGCGCCCTTGAGCAGGTTGTCGATGGCGGAAACCACCACCAGCATGTTGCCCTGCTGTTGCCAGGCGATATCGCAGTAAGGGGTGTTTGCCACACCGCGAATAGAGGGCATCTGGCCGGTCAGACGCACCAACGGCTTGCCCTCGTAGGCCTTGAGGTAGGCCTGATCCACCAGGGTCGGCGTCACGCCGTCCGCCAGCTGCACATAGATGGTGGCCAGGATGCCGCGCACATAGTTGCCAAGGTGAGGCTGGAACAGCACCTCCTTGCCGAGGTGGTGGCTGATCTCCGGCTGGTGCCGGTGATTGAAGGTGCCGTAGGGATTGAGGCTCACCTCGCAGAAGCTGGTGTTGATGGCCGCCTTGCGACCAGCGCCGGAGACCCCGGAGACGGCGTTGATGATGGGCTGCCACCCCTTGGCGATGAGGCCTGCCTGCTGCAGCGGCTTGAGGGCGCAGAGGGAAGCGGTCGGGTAGCAACCTGGCACCGCAATCAGCTGGGCCGCCTTGACCGCTTCGGCATTCCACTCGGCCAGGCCGTAGGCGGCCTGATCCAGCCACTGCTCACTCTCATGGGTGAAGCCGTAGTAGGAGGCGTAGAACTGCTGATCCCTGACCCGGAAGGCACCGGAGAGATCAAACACCGGCAGCCCCTTGGCGAGAAACTTGGGTGCAAGCTCGGCACTCACCTCGTGGGCGGTGGCCAGCAGCACCAAGTCTGCCTGGGTCAGGATCCGGGTCATGCCATCTTCGTCCAGCGGCAGCAGCGGCTGATCCAGCGCGCCGACCCACTGGGGATGCAGAGAAGAGAAACGCTTGTGGGCGTCCTGGCTGCCGGCGGAAACATAGAGGCCGAACAGCTTGAGTTGTGGATGGTTCTGGACCAGGGCGGCCAGCTCGGCTCCCGCGTAGCCACTGGCACCGACGATAACGGTGTTAAGCATGTTGAGTATTCCAAGTCAGAGTTCGAGATTCACAGCATGGTGCTGCGGTGCACAAGGGGGGTTCGATGCCCCATGCACGAGTGCGGAGGGGCAATTCAGGCGGGTGTGTGTCGTCGGTTATAGATCAGGTGACAGAACATTAACTTTCCCTTACAACTAGAAGCCTTGTCGATGAGCCACGTATTCAGGCAAACTTATAGAATATTCATGCACTCACTTTGCATTTGTATTTTCTAACAGAAACATTCCGGGGAAGCAAGGAGGAGCAGGTGGCCAATCTGGATTTTTTTTCACTCTACAAGAATATTATTGCGATTCCGTCCATCAGCAGCACGGATCCCCGCTGGGATCAGAGCAATGAGGCGGTGATCCGGCTGCTGGCCGACTGGTTCGGTCAGCTCGGATTTCAATGCGAGGTGACCGCCCTGCCCGACCTGCCGGGCAAGTTCAATCTGGTGGCGACGATAGGTCAGGGCGAAGGCGGCCTGCTGCTGGCGGGCCACACCGATACGGTGCCGTTCGACGAGGGCGCCTGGCGCAAGGATCCCTTCAAGGTGACCGAAGAGGGCAACCGCCTCTATGGCCTCGGCACCATCGACATGAAGGGCTTCTTCGCCTTTATCGTCGAGGCGCTCAAGGAGATCGATCTCAAGACGCTCAGCAAGCCGCTGCGCATCCTGGCCACCGCCGATGAAGAGACCACCATGGCGGGGGCCCGTGCCATCGCCGCCGCAGCTGAGCTGAAACCTGACTACGCGGTGATTGGCGAGCCGACGGGGCTGGTGCCGGTGGTGGCCCACAAGGGACACATGTCGGAAGCCATCCGCATTACCGGCAAGAGCGGTCACAGCTCGGATCCCGCCAACGGCGTCAACGCGCTGGAGATCATGCACCAGGCCATGGGCCAGGTGCTCAAACTGCAGCACAGCCTGAAGGAGAAGTACGCCGACCACAGATTCGCCGTGCCGCAGCCCACGCTGAACCTCGGCTACATCCAGGGGGGCGACAGCCCGAACCGCATCTGCGGCTGCTGCGAACTGCACATCGACCTGCGTCCCACCCCGCAGGTGGGCCCCGACGAGCTGATGGGCATGTTGAAAGAGGCGCTCTCCCCCATCGAGATTCACCAGCCGGGCTGCCTGCATCTGCAGCACCTGCACGAGCCGATCCCCGCCTACGCCTGCGCCGATGACTCCGAGCTGGTGCGCGAGGCCGAGCGGGCGAGCGGCCGGGCCGCCGAATCCGTGAACTATTGCACCGAGGCCCCCTTCATCCAGCAGTTGGGATGCCAGACAATAGTGCTGGGGCCCGGCCACATCGCCCAGGCCCACCAGCCGGACGAATATCTGGATCTGTCGTTCGTCAAACCGACCACCAGCGTATTGCAGCACCTGATCCGCCGTTTCTGTTTCTGAATTGACGGGAATGTAAGTAAGTTACATGACATCGCACCTCAGGACAGGTGATGGAAATACATGTTCTGAATCGGCCTGTTATTTGACCTTGCGCAGACAATCTGGGTAGATTGTCACCCTAAGATGACGGAGCATATGTTGTAATCGCACAACAATAAGTGAGGTCGTCTCTCACCCCGGATGGGTGTCAGGCACCAACAAGATAAGGATGTGGAATGAACGAAAAGTACACCGCACTACGCGCCAACGTAGGCATGCTGGGTCAACTGCTGGGCAAGTCCATCAAGGATCATCAGGGACAGGCCTTCCTCGACAAGATCGAAACCATTCGCCAGCTGGCCAAATCCTCCCGCAAAGGCAATGAGACAGACCGGGAACGTCTGCTCGATACCCTGCGCAATCTGAGCGATGACGAGCTGCTGCCGGTGGCCCGTGCCTTCAGCCAGTTTCTCAACCTGGCCAACGTGGCCGAACAGTTCCACACCATCTCCCGTCGCTGCGAAGAGCAGGTCTGTACCCCGGATCCGCTCGAGCAGATGTTCGACAAGCTGAAAGCTTCCAACCTGTCGCAGGAAGCCATCATCCAGGCCGTGCGCGAGCTGGACATCGATCTGGTGCTGACCGCTCACCCCACCGAGGTGACCCGTCGCACCCTGATCCACAAGCACGTACAGCTCAACGACTGCCTCGAGGCGCTGGAACTCTCAGATCTGCTGCCCCGCGAGCGGGACAAGATCCTCAATCGCATCGAACAGCTGGTCAACCAGGCCTGGCACACCAACGAGATCCGCGAACAGCGCCCGACCCCGGTGGACGAGGCCAAGTGGGGCTTCGCCGTGGTGGAAAACAGCCTGTGGCCGGCCATCCCCGAATTCATGCGCAATCTGGACGAGCGGCTGCAACACCACCTGGGTGTGCGGCTGCCGCTGGATGCCGCGCCGGTCAAGTTCACCTCCTGGATGGGCGGTGACCGCGACGGCAACCCCTTCGTCACCGCCAAGGTAACTGCCGAAGTGCTGGAGCTGGGCCGCTGGATGGCGGTGAGCCTGTTCTACAAGGACATCAAGGAGCTCACCTCCGAGCTCTCCATGTCCGACTGCACCGACGCCGTGCGCGAGCGAGTCGGTGATCACCCCGAGCCTTACCGCGCCCTGGTACGCGAGTTGCGCGAACAGCTGCGCGAAACCCAGGAGTTCCTCACCGCCAAGGTGCAGGGCCAGGCGAGCGAGAGCCGGGATCTGGTCAAGACCACCGCCCAGCTGCGCGAGCCGCTGGAGCTCTGCTACCACTCCCTGCACGCCTGCGGCATGGGCAACATCGCCGATGGCATGCTGCTGGACGTGCTGCGCAAGCTGGCCTGCTTCGGCATCCATCTGGTCAAGCTGGACATCCGTCAGGATGGCGAGCGCCACGGCCAGGTCTTCTCCGAGCTGACCCGCTACCTCGGCATGGGTGACTACGCCGAGTGGAGCGAGGACGACAAGCAAGCCTTCTTGCTGAGCGAACTCAACTCCCGCCGCCCGCTCATCCCGACCGACTGGGAGCCGAGCGACGAGACCCGCGAGACCCTGGATACCTGCAAGGTCATCGCTCAGCACGACCCCGACGCGTTCGGCATCTACATCATCTCTATGGCTGGCGCGCCGTCCGACGTGCTGGCGGTGCAGCTGCTGCTGAAAGAGGCCGGCTGCAAGTTCCGCATGCCGGTCGCCCCGCTGTTCGAAACCCAGGAAGACCTGATGGCGGGTACCGCCGTGATGGAGCGCCTGCTGTCGGTGGACTGGTATCGCGGTTACATCCAGGGCCGTCAGTACGTGATGATCGGCTACTCCGACTCCGCCAAGGACGCGGGCATGATGGCCGCCGGCTGGGCCCAGTACGCCGCCATGGAATCTCTGGTGGCACTGGCCGAGGCCAACAACCTGCGCCTGACCCTGTTCCATGGCCGTGGCGGTACCGTCGGCCGTGGTGGCGCGCCTGCCCATCAGGCCATCCTGTCGCAACCGCCGGGATCCCTGCGCGGTGGCCTGCGGGTGACCGAACAGGGCGAGATGATCCGCTTCAAGTTCGGCCTGCCCAAGGTGGCCATCCAGAGCCTCAACCTCTACACCAGCGCCGTGCTGGAGGGGAACCTGCTGCCACCGCCCAAGCCCAAGGAGTGCTGGCGCGCCGTGATGGAGCAGCTGGCGTCTGTCTCCTGCGATCACTACCGCAGCATCGTGCGCGGTCATCCGGACTTCGTGCCCTACTTCCGCGCCGCCACCCCGGAGATGGAGCTCGGCAAGCTGCCGCTCGGTTCACGCCCCTCCAAGCGCAAGCCCAACGGCGGGGTCGAGAGCCTGCGCGCCATCCCCTGGATCTTTGCCTGGACCCAGAACCGGCTGATGCTGCCGGCCTGGCTCGGTGCCCACAAGGGGCTGCAGCAAGCCATCGCCGACGGCCAGAAGGGCGTGCTGGAAGAGATGAGCCGCCAGTGGCCCTTCTTCCGCACCCGCCTCGAGATGCTGGAGATGGTGTTCCTCAAGGCTGACGTCTGGCTGGCCGAATACTACGACACCCGGCTGGTGCCCAAAGAGCTGTGGGGCCTCGGCAAACAGCTGCGTCAGGAGCTTGCCGATTCCATCCAGGTGGTGCTGGAGCTGCGCCCGCAGGGCGACTTGCTCGACGACCAGCCCTGGATCAAGGAGTCCATCAAGCTGCGCAACCCCTACACAGACCCGCTCAACGTGCTGCAGGTCGAGCTGCTGGGCCGCTCGCGCAACCATGCCGAGACCCTGCATCCCGAGCTGGATCAGGCGCTGATGGTCACCATCGCCGGTATTGCGGCCGGTATGCGCAACACCGGTTGATAGTCGGGGCTATCAAGCTCCCCTCAATGACAAAGGGCGCCTCGGCGCCCTTTGTCATATCTACAGGGTCCACTAGAACCGCGTTGCTGGAGAATCCTTGGTTGTTAGGCGCTGCCATGGAATCGCAAGGTCGATTAACTACCAGGCGCAATCGCCCGCTTTACAGCTTTAGAGGATGGTGGATGCAAGCCTGCAGGTCTCGAAGGGGTTTCGCCCGCCCTTCGGGCTGGGGCGAGTGACTTTGGAAAGACCCAAAGTCACCAAAGGTCTTCTCCCCCGCTTGTTCGCCCGACTACGTCGGGTACCTTCGGCTCACCCGCATGTCCGACGGCACGCGCCGACGGGCCATCCATGGCCCGACGCCACTCGCTCGACATCCTGTCTCGCGACCTGGACAAGCGTACTCGACTCAGCGAATAAGAGGGGGAACCAATACCGTACCCGTTCT
Organism: Aeromonas sp. QDB34; assembly: GCF_027705405.1. NCBI lineage: Bacteria > Pseudomonadati > Pseudomonadota > Gammaproteobacteria > Aeromonadales > Aeromonadaceae > Aeromonas > Aeromonas sp. QDB34. Next base: position 177,445 of record NZ_JAPDBT010000002.1, read on the forward strand.
TGACCAGTCTGTGCGGGAGCAATGCCCGTTCATGCTACATGTGCAAGTCCGGTTATTACCTGACTCCTGCCAGCAACCTGTTGAAGAAGCTAAAAAACGGGCCGCTTACGGGATAGGGAAATCAGCCGGCAGACCTAAAAACCTGCCGCTAAACAATAAAAAGAGGCGCCACTGGCGCCTCTTTGACTGAACGGCTTGTCCGCTGTTACAGGTTGGCACAGATCTGCCAGAGATCGTACTGGATAGCGGCGGCCGTCACTTCCCGACCGGCGCCCGGGCCCTGGATCACCAGCGGGTTGGTGCGATAGCTGTCGCTCTCGATGGCGAAGATATTGTCACACGGCAGCAGGTTGGCGAACGGGTGGTGCGGCTCCAGCGCCTCCAGCCCCACTCGCGCCTTGCCGTCATGCTCGAAGCGGGCGACGTAGCGCAGCACCTTGCCGACCCGGCGTGCCCCCTCGAAGGCGGTCTGGATCGGGTCATCCAGCTCCTTGAGCCTGTCCATGAACTGATCCGTGCTCACCTTGCGCAGGGAGACAGGCACCAGGTTCTCCAGCTCGATGTCGGCAGAGTCGAGCTCGAAGCCAGCCTCTCGCGCCAGGATAAGCAGCTTGCGGCGCACATCCTGGCCGGAGAGGTCCTCGCGGGGATCCGGCTCGGTCAGACCGTGCTGCCACGCCTCGTCCACCAGCTCGGAGAAGGGGCGAGTGCCGTCATACTGCTGGAACAGCCAGGAGAGGGTGCCGGAGAAGATGCCGGAGACCCCCTGAATGCGATCGCCGCTCTGGCGCAGCATCTGGATGCTGGACTGGATCGGCAGCCCGGCGCCCACGGTGGCGTTGTAGCGCCACTGCACCTGATGGTCGCGGCAGGTCTGCTTGATGCGCTGGTAGAACTCGCTGTCGGCGGCGCCGGCAAACTTGTTGGCGGCGATGATGTGAATGCCGAGCTGGGCAAAGTCCGGGTAGTAGCGGCTCACCGTCTCGCTGGCGGTCATGTCCAGCGCAATCAGGGTATCGAAGCCGTGCTGCTCCAGCTGGGCCAGCAGCTCGGGCCAGATCAGCGGCTTGGGGTTGAAGTTGTCCTGCACCTTGAGCGGATCCAGCCCCTCTTCATCGAGCAGGCCCCCTTCCGAGCTGAACACCCCGTAGAGGGTGAGCGCCAGGTTCAGTTCATGCTCGAGCCGCGCCTTCTCGCGGGCATAGAGGTTCAGCCAGTGGCCGCCGATGTTGCCCTTACCGAACACCACCAGACCGACCCGGTTTGGGCGGCTGAACAGGGCGCTGTGCAGGGCGATCAGCAGTGGCTCCAGCACCACCTGGCGCAGCACGGCCACCAGGCTCAGGCCATCTTTGGCCACCTGCACGAACTCCAGCGGCTGATCCGCCAGCAGCTGGTAGAAGCGGTGGCACTGCTCGGCGTTGTCGGTGACGCCAGCGCCCACCAGCGCCACCAGGCTGTAGCCTTCACGCTGGATAAGACCGGTGAAACTGCCTTGCAGCTGGAAGTCGCGCAGCAGCTCGAACGCCCCCTGCGCCACCTCGAGGGTGTAGGCGAGGCGCAGGATCCGGCGATCCGGCTGGCGCTGCAGGGTGAGCGGGTTGAGGCGATGGCGGGCCAGATGGGCCTCGATGGCTGCTACCGTCTGCTCATAATGGGTCTGCGGCAGCACCTTGAGCTCGATCAGGGCGATCTGATCCACCGAGGAGACGATGCGGGCGCCGCCGGAGCGCGGGGCACGGCGCAGGATGTGGGTGCAGCCCTCGTCCGGGTTGTAGCTGCAGCGCAGAGTGAGCCGCTGGCGGCTGTCGGCCACTGGCTGCAGGGTGCGCGAGTGCAATACCGAGGAGCCGAGGCGGGCCAGCTCGTTGGCCTCGGCCAGGCTCAGGCGCTCCAGCAGGCGTGCCTCCTTGACCCGGCGCGGGTCGGCGCTGTAGACCCCGGCCACGTCGCTCCAGATGGTGGTAGATTCGCCGTCCGCCAGCAGGGCCAACAGGCTGGCGCTGTAGTCGGAGCCGTTGCGACCGAGCAGCAGGGAGCGTCCCTCCATGTCGGCGGCGATAAAGCCGGTCACCACGATGCGCCCGGCGTGTTCCGCCAGCCGTGCCTTGAGCAGTTCGCTGGACAGCGCGGTATCCACCTTGACCAGGGCGCCATCCTCGGCGCGCAGGAAGCTGCGGGCATCGAGCCAGATGGCCTTGTCGCCGCGACTGGTGAGCAGGGCCGCCAGCAGGCGCGCCGACCACACCTCGCCAAAGGCGAGCAGGCCGTTGCGCTCGAAGCGGTCAAACTGCCCCTCCAGGGTCTTGGCGATCAGCTGCATGTCGTCGGCCAGCTGCTGACTCAGCGCGAGGTGGAGTTCCCCTTCCAGCAGGCCGTCGATCAGGCTCTGCTGATAGGCCTGCAGGGCAGAGATGGCCTCGCCGGCGGCTTCATCCCCGGCTTCGGCCAGCTCCACCAGCTGGATCAGCCGGTTGGTGGTCTTGCCGGCGGCGGAGACCACCACCAGCTCTCGCCCGCCCCCCTGCTGCTCGGCTTGCTGTTCGAGAATGCTGGCGACCCGGCGATAACAGACCGGATCCGCCAGACTGCTGCCACCGAATTTGTGGACGTGACGTCGCTTCAAGCCTGCTTCTGTTGCCACCGCGATCTCTCCTTGTTGCTGCTGTTCCATTACTTCGCCACCTGCTGTGCCTGTGCAAACGCCGCGGCCAGATCGGCCACCAGATCCTCACCGTGTTCGATACCGACTGACAGCCGCAGCAGCTGGCTGCTGATGCCTGCCGCCTGCTGGGCGGCCGGGGTCATGGCCCTGTGGGTCATGCTGGCCGGATGGGCCACCAGACTCTCCACCCCGCCGAGGGATTCGGCCACCGAGAAGAGGGTGAGGGCCGCCAGGAAGGCGCGAATGCCCGCCTCATTGCAATCGAGCTCAAAACTTAGCATGGCGCCGAAGCCGGACTGTTGACGGCGCGCAATATCGTGGCCCGGATGGCTCGGCAGGCTGGGGTGATAGATGCGCTTGACCAGTGGTTGCTGCTGCAGGAAGGCGAGGATGCGGTCGGTGTTCTCCTGATGGGCGCGCAACCTCGGAGCCAGGGTACGCAGACCGCGCAGGGTGAGGTAGGAGTCGAACGCCCCGGAGGTGAGCCCCAGACAGTTGGCCCACCACACCAGGGAGTCGGCCAGCTCGGGTTCCTTGGCGATCGCCACCCCGCCCACCACATCGGAGTGGCCGTTGATGTACTTGGTGGTGGAGTGCACCACCAGATCGGCCCCCAGCGCCAGCGGCTGTTGCAGCAGCGGCGAGAGGAAGGTGTTGTCCACCGCCACCTTGGCGCCCGCCGCGTGGGACGCCTCGGCGATGGCGGCAATGTCCACCACCCGCAGCAGCGGGTTGGAGGGAGTCTCCACCCACACCAGCGCGGGCTGCTGGGCCAGTGCCTCGGCCAGTGCGGCCGCATCCCCCTGATCGACGAATTGCACCCGGTAGTGGCCCTTGGCCGCCAGGTACTCGAACAGGCGCCAGGTACCGCCGTAGCAGTCGTGGGGGGCGATCAGCAGATCCCCCGCCTTGAGCAGGGCGGTGGTCACCAGATGGACGGCCCCCATGCCGGTACCGGTCACCACGGCGCCGGCCCCCCCTTCCAGCGCCGCCAGCACGTCCGCCAGATTGGTGCGGGTCGGGTTGCCGGAGCGGGCATAATCGTATTGACGGGGCTCGCCAAAGTCGGCAAAGGTGTAGTTGCTGGAGAGGTAAATGGGCGGCACCACGGCACCGTGTTGCTGGTCAGTCTCAATCCCGGTGCGTACTGCTTGGGTGGCCTTGTGGGTCATGTCACTCTCCTTGATGTCTCTTTACACGCTGGCATGCTGTTTCTGCCACGCGCCATCCCGCCATTGCAGGCTCATGGTGAACCACACTACGCCAGCTTAAAAAGGCCGTCAACACTTCTAGACGTCTAAATGGCTTTGCTGTTGGATTGCCATTAAATTCCTTAAGGGTTAAAATCCGCGCTCACGGCTAAATGAGAACAGGTGGATCATGGGTACAGAGTGGAACGGCGACTACGTCAGCCCCTACGCGGAACACGGTAAGAAGAGCGAACAGGTCAAGAAGATTACCGTCTCGATCCCGCTCAAGGTGCTGAAGGTGTTGACCGATGAACGCACCCGCCGTCAGGTGAACAACCTGCGTCATGCGACCAACAGCGAGCTGCTCTGCGAAGCCTTCCTGCACGCCTTCACCGGTCAGCCGCTGCCCTGCGACGAAGATCTGCGCAAGGATCATCCGGACAGCGTCCCTGCCGAGGCGCGTGCCATCATGGAAGCGCTGGGCAAAGAGATCGAAGATTTCGACGCCGAGTAATCCTGCAGCAGATGCCAAACAGCAAACCCCCTTCGATGACGCGGCCCCAGGCCGCGTCATCGCTATCCGCCCCTTTCAGCCTGCGTCGCTACCAGAGTGACATCTGCAGCCACAGCCACGACCATGCCCAGCTGGTGATCCCCCTCGACGGTCCCATCGAGATCGAGGTGCAGGGCCAGGGGCGGCGGCTCGCGCCCGGCTTTGCCTGCATCATCGCCCCCGGTGAGCGGCACGACTACGCCGCCGATCCGGCGCTCTCGTTTCTGGTGCAGGAGAGTCACTGGCTGCCCGGCGAGCTGGGCGAGCGCCCCTTCATCGAGCTGGACCAGGCCCAGCGCCACTACCTCGCCTTCCTGCACCGCATGGTGGCCGAGGGGCGCCACGTGGCCGGCATGGAGCAGGTGTGGCTGGGTCTGCTGGCAGAGGCGCAGCAGTCAGGTTCGCGCGGCCGTGCCCGCCTCGCCCCACGCATCGGCAAGGTGCAGCGCCATATCGAGGCGCATCTCGCCGAGCCCCTCAGCAACGCGCGGCTGGCCGCCATCGCCTGCCTCGGCCAGAGCCAGTTCAAGCACGCCTTCCAGCAGCGGGTGGGGATGAGCGTCTCCCACTACATCCGGGCGCGGCGCATGGCGCTGGCACGGACCCTGCTCGCCCACACCGCCCTGCCCGTCGGCGACGTGGCCAGCCGCTGCGGTTACCAGAATCAGGGGGCCTTTGGCGAGCGCTTCCTGGCCGAAACCGGACTAACCCCTTCCCTCTGGCGCCAACAAAACGGCCGCTTGCCGTAACCGGGCGGCCGTTTGCCGAAGACGGCGCAGGTGGTTTCGAGGCATGCTGAGGCTCATGCAAGGTATGGGCAACGAGGAGCCAAGATGCAGACCATAAGCTGGCAGGATTTCGAGATGGTGGAGCTCAGGGTGGGCACCCTGGTGCGGGTCGAGCCCTTCCCCGAGGCACGCCGCCCGGCCTACAAGGTGTGGGCGGATTTCGGCCCCGAGCTCGGGGTGCGCAAGAGCAGCGCCCAAATCACCGACCTCTACCAACCGCAGGAGCTGGTGGGCCGCCAGATCGTCGCCGTGGTGAACTTCCCCCCTAAACAGATAGGCCCGATCCAGTCGGAGTTTCTGCTGACCGGCTTCTACCGGCCGGACGGCGCTGTGGTGATCGCCATCCCCGAGCAGGCGGTGCAAAACGGCGCCAAGCTCGGCTGAGGCCACCACCGGACCGATACAAGAGAGGCGACCCTGGGGTCGCCTCTCTCTTTTGCGCTTTTGTGGCTGGTTGCGCGTCGTTACTTCAGCAGGCTGAAGATCAGCGCCGACACCGCCAATGAACCGGTCAGCAGGATGAAGCCGTTGGCCCAGCGGTGGCGGAAGCGGGCCAGCGCCTCCACCTTGTAGATGGCCACCACCGGCATGATGAACAGGATCATGGCGATCACCGGGCCGGAGAGGGTCTCCATCAGTCCCAGGATCCCCGGGTTGATGATGGCGGCGCCCCAGATGGAGAAGAACATCAGGGCGATGCCGAGCCGGTCTGCCTTGGCCAGCGACAGGCCGGTGGGCTTGGCGATCAGGCTTTTCAGGCTCTCGCGGGCCCCGAGGAAGTGTCCGAGGAAGGAGGAGCTGATGGCGATGAAGGCGATGAGCGGCCCCAGGGTCACGATCACCGGATTGTCGGTGATGTTGGCGAGGTAGGAGAGCACCGAGACGTTCTGGGCCTTGGCCTCGGCCAGCTGGGCCGGCGAGAGGCTCAGCACGCAGGAGAAGACGAAGAACAGCACGAAGCCCACCAGCATCACGGTGGTGTTGCGCAGGATCAGGCTGCTCTTGGCTTCCGCCTGCTCGCCGTACTCCCGGCGCTGCACGTTGGCAAAGCCGGAGATGGCGGCGGCGTGGCTGAAGGCGAACACGGTGACCGGCAGCGCCAGCCAGACGGTGTTGAGGAAGCTTCCGCCCTCCAGGCTGCCCAGCTGCGGCCATTGCCACTGGGGGATCAGGTAGCAGGAGAGCGCCGCCAGGATGGCCGCCAGCGGATAGACCATGACGGCAAAGGCGCGCAGCATCGCCTTCTCGCCGGCCAGCATCACGGCGATCATGGCGAACACCAGCAGACCGGAGAGCATCACCCGGTTCGGGGCATCCATACCGAGCTGATTGATCATGAAGCTCTCCACCGTGTTGGTCAGCCCGACCCCGTAGATGAGCAGGATCGGGAAGATGGAGAGGAAGTAGAGCGCCGAGATGAGGCGGCCGGCCATCTTGCCGAAGTGCTCCTGGGCCACCTCGGTGAAGTCGGCGTGGGGGCGCGACGAGGAAAGCACGAAGCGTGCCAGCCCACGGTGGGCCAGAAAGGTCATGGGGCCGGCCAGCACGGAGACGATGATGAGAGGCCAGATCCCGCCCAGACCCAGGTTGATGGGCAGAAACAGGATGCCGGCGCCGACGGCGGTACCAAACAGGCTGATGACCCAGTGGGTGTCGTGGCGACGCCAGGGGGTGGCGCTGACGGTGGTGGAGCAGGAACCGGACAGCTCCTTGGTGACGTCTACAGATAAACTCATTACTAATTCACTTTTTGTCAGTGTTTTAATCTGAGTTCATTGTGGTTTATCGGGATTTAATACTCAAAAATCCACCCTGAAACATATCACTACCATTACGGGCTTCAGCCAGTGAGATTGGGAATGGAATCTGGATCACATAAATGAGTAAAACTGAATTTTGTTAAATCATCGAAATTTAAAACCAAATTTTCATTCATGGTCAATTTTTTATTTTGACCAAATGATCGTTTGCAGAATTACCTGAAAAATCGTGCCATTCCGCTGCCCTCTCTTGTGATGATTCACTGTCATTCCCGCGCTTTGCCAGCGGATATTTCTGTTCATTCCCGATGAAACCAGCGGATCACACCATGCAATCAGGCGGCCATGGGGCCGCCTGATTGCCGTCAATGATGACCTGTTCACCCGCTCAGTGCGCCAGAATGCTGCCCCAGGCGAGATCCGGATCCCCCATCACGATGAAGTCCGGGTTCTCCAGCGACTCCGTCTCGTTGTAGCGCAGCGGCTGCAGCGCCAGGCTGAGGATGCGGCCACCGGCCGCCTCGACAATGCACTGGGCGGCGGCGGTGTCCCACTCGCCGGTGGGGCCGAGCCGCACGTAGCAGTCGGCCGCCCCTTCCGCCACCAGACAGGACTTGAGCGAGCTGGAGCCGAGCGGGATCAGCTCGTAGTTGATGGCCGGGTTGAGGCGGCGGGTCAGGTTTTCCAGCTTCTGGCGACGGCTGATGGCCACCACCAGTGAATCGGGCTGATCGTGCTCGTGGTGCATGGCGCTGATGGGATGCACCTCGCCGTTCGCCTCCTTGAAGGCGCCATGACCGCGCACCGCCCAGTAGAGCACGTTCGATTCGGGGGCATAGATGACGCCGAGCACCGGCACATTGTCCTGTACCAGGGCGATCAGGGTGGCGAAGTCACCGCTGCCGGCGATGAACTCGCCGGTGCCGTCAAGGGGATCCACCAGCCAGTACTGACGCCAGTTGGCGCGCTGGCTGAAGGGAATGTCGGCCGCCTCTTCGGTCAGCACGGGAACATGGGGAGTGAGCGCCGACAGCGCCTGTTTGAGGTAGGCATCGGCAGCAAGATCGGCACTGGTGACCGGGGTCGCATCCTCCTTCAGCTGACGCTCGAACTGACCGCCGTGATAGATTTCGTGAAGGATCCTGCCCGCTTCGCGCGCGATCTCCTTGACCCCCGGCACCCAGGCCAACAACTCCTGCATCTTGTTATCCTCTGTATTCAAACTGCCCGTCTGCGGGCTACTCTGCCTGCTCCGCCAGCCAACGTTGGGCCAGCAGCAGCGCACTGATGCTGCGCGACTCGGTGAAGTCGGGTCGCGCCAGCAATTCGTCGATCCGGTTCAGCGGCCAGGGGATCACTTCGAGGGGCTCGGGCTCGTCGCCCAACCGCTGCTCGGGGAAGAGATCCCGCGCCAGCAAGATGTCCATCCGGCTGGAGAAGTACCCCGGCGCCAGCGACACCTGCTTGAGCAGGGTCAGGCTGTTGGCGCCGAAGCCCGCCTCCTCCATCAACTCCCGGTTGCCCGCCTCGAAGGCATCTTCACCCGGGTCGATCAGCCCCTTGGGAAAGCCCAGCTCGTAGGAGTGGGTGCCCGCCGCGTACTCGCGCACCAGCAGCAGGGTGTGGGCATCAAACAGCGGCACCACCATGACGGCGCCCCGGTTGCCACCGCGCATCCGCTCGTAGACCCGCTCCTCGCCGTTGGAAAACTTGAGATGGAGCGACTCCACCTTGAACAGCCGGCTCTCGGCCACGATCTCGGCCTTGAGGATCTCCGGCTTGCTCTTGTCATGCGCCATGGTGTCGACGCTGAGGTGGACGGGTTTGCGTTGGTGGAGGTCACTCATCGGGGCTGGCTGCTCGTTAAAAAATCGTGTTTCAAGAGTAAACGACTCCCCTCCCGAACACCACGGGGCAAGGGTGGGAAAGCGGCGGGAAAAATCCGTTATAATGCCCGCCCGTTTCGACCCGACCACCGAGGCCCCATGCCGACCCTACTGCCCTGGCACCAGATAGACACTGTCCTGCTCGATATGGATGGCACCCTGATCGATCTCCATTTTGACAACCACCTCTGGCAGCAGCTGGTACCCGAGCGCTATGCCGAGCGACTCGGCCTGCCGCTGGCCGAGGCCAGAGTGCAGATCGAGGCGCACTACCAGGCCGTCAGCGGCACCCTCAACTGGTACTGCGTGGATTACTGGAGCGAAACGCTGGGGCTCGACATCCGTGCCCTCAAGCAGGAGATCCTGGCCAAGATCCAGTGGCGGCCCCACGTCATCCCCTTCCTGGCCGCGCTGCGGGCCGCGGGCAAGCAGCTGGTGCTCTTCACCAATGCCCACCCCGCCAGCCTGTCGGTGAAGGATGCGCAGCTGGGGCTGGCCGGCCACCTCGATCTGATGGTGAGCACCCACGAGCTGGGCTGGTCGAAGGAGAGCCAACACTGCTGGCAGGCACTGGCCGAGCGGCTGGCGTTCGACCCGGCCCGCACTCTCTTTGTAGATGACAGCGAGCGGATCCTGCGCGCCGCCGCCGATTACGGCATCGGCTATCAGCTCGCCATCCAGAACCCGGACAGTTGCCAGCCCGAGCAGCACATCACCGCCTTCCCGGCGATCCGCGACTACGCCGAGTTATTGCCGCTGGCCGTGTAAGCCGAGAGGCAGGGGAGCAGCTCTCACCGAACTGACGCATAAACAAAAGGGCTGCCCAGGCAGCCCTTGTCGATCCCGAGTCGACTCACCCCAACCACGTCACTAGCCGGTACTGCTTCTTGCCCCGGCGCAGCAGCAGGTAGCGGCCGAACAGCCGGTCAGCCGCCGTCAGTGGCTCATCCCGGCGGATCTCGCCGTTGAGGCTGATGGCGCCTGCCGCCAGCAGCTCGCGGGCGATGCGCTTGGAGTTCGCCAGACCGCTCTCCACCAGCAGGGTCACCAGGTCTGTTTCCCCCTCGATACGCCAGCCCGGCATGCCATCCTGCGCCAGCTGGGCCAGATCGCTCTCGCCAAGGCGCGCCACCTCGCCGCTGAACAGCAGTTCGCTGATGCGCCGCGCCGCCGCCAGCGCCCCCTTGCCGTGCACCAGCTCGGTCAGCTCGTCGGCCAGCACCTGCTGCGCCAGCTTGCGCCCTTGCCGCTTCGCATCCTCTGCCTCCAGCGCCTCAATCTCGGTCAGCGGCATAAAGCTGTAGTAGCGCAGGAAGCGGTAGACATCCTCGTCCGCCGTGCCGAGCCAGAACTGGTAGAAGGCGTAGGGCGAGGTGAGCGCCGGGTCGAGCCAGATTGCGCCCCCTTCGGTCTTGCCGAACTTGGTGCCGTCCGCCTTGGTGATGAGCGGCAGCGTCATGCCATAGACCTGGGCCTGATGGAGGCGGCGGGTGAGATCCATGCCGCTGGTGATGTTGCCCCACTGGTCGTTGCCGCCGATCTGCAGGGTGCAGCCGAGGCGCTGGTTGAGCACCGCGAAGTCCTGGGATTGCAACAGGGCGTAGGAGAACTCGGTGAATGAGATGCCCTGATCCGGGCGGGCCAGCCGCTGGCGCACCGATTCGCGGGCCAGCATGGCGTTGACCGAGAAGTGCTTGCCGATGTCGCGCAGAAAATCGAGGGCGGACATCTGCCCCATCCAGTCGGCGTTGTTGACCAGCAGCGGCGCCGCCAGCCCTTCGCTGGCCGGCAGCAGCGCTTTTATCTGGGCCGACAGGCTGGCCACCCAGCCCTGCACCGTTTCGGCACTGTTGAGGTTGCGCTCGGTCGCCTTGAAGCTGGGATCGCCGATAAGGCCAGTGGCACCGCCCACCAGCGCCACCGGGGTGTGGCCCGCCAGCTGGAAGCGGCGCAGCATCAACAGCGGCACCAGATGGCCGATATGCAGGCTGCCGGCGGTGGGATCGAACCCGCAGTAGACGGTGCGCGGGGTGGCAAGATGGTCGGCCAGCGCCGCCGGGTCGGAATTCTGGGCTACCAGGCCGCGTCGGGTCAGCTCATCGAGCAGGTGGGGGTTGATCATGATTTCTCCAACAGCAGGGGGAAAAGCCCACATCCTCGCCGCTCTGGCTCGCCCCGAATATGTCCCCCAGGGGACAGTTTTGCCACTCTCGTGCTAGCATCCGGCTATCGTGTGACCATCGCGGGAAGCCTGCCCGCCACCCGGAAGCCATCGCCATGAACCAGCGCCCATGACCCAGCCCCTCACCACCGATTCGCTGACCACGAACCTCACCGCCGTCGTCGATGCCCTGCACGGCAGCGCCTTTCCGGCAGCGCTGGTGCGCCTGATCCAGCAGCAGGTGGCGTTCGACTGCGCCCTGCTGCTCGGGGTGGGGCAACGCCCCGTTTACCTCTACGACAACCTGCACCACCAGCGAGCCCTGCTGTTCGATCGCTATCTCACCCGCCACTTCAGCCAGGATCCCTTTATGCAGGCGCTGGAGCAGGGCTTGCCTGCCGGTGTCTGGACGCTGGCGCAGGTGTCGCGCGGGCGACTCGATCCCGAGTATCGCCACCACTTCTATCAGGCCACCGGCTGGCAGGAGGAGGTGGGGCTGATCCTGCCGGTGCGCGGCGGCCTCACTCTGATGCTGTTTCTGGGCCGCCTCGACAAGCGCAGCACCCTCAGTCGTGACGAGCTGGCCCGGCTGGAGGCGCTGTTTCCGCTGGTCCATTCGCTGTGCCGCCAGCACTGGCGGGAGGGGGCCGCCCTGCTGGCCCAGAGCCCGGCGCTGCCGGGTGGCACCGATCTCAAGGCGACGGTGGAGCAGGCGATCGCCAGCGTGGGGGGCGCGAGCCTCACCCGCCGCGAGCGCCAGGTGGCGGGATTACTGTTGCAGGGGCTGGATACCGAGGCCATTGCCGGTGCGCTCGGCATCGGCAGCGGCACGGTGAAGAATCATCGCAAGCACCTCTACGCCAAGCTGCACCTGCGCTCGCGGGCCGAGCTGTTTCGCTTCTTCCTCAATCACCTCATCACGGCGCCAGCCGGCACCACCCCATAACGACACCACCCCGCCGGGGCGGGGTGGTGTCGATGCATGCCAGATCAGACAGCAAGGCCGTCAGATGCGGCCCTGATAGCGCAGCGGGAAGCGCCCCTGACCATCGGGCTGGCCGAGGAAGGGCAGCCCCTGCTTCATCTGCTCCGGCAGCTCGGGCCCGGGTTTCAGGGTGCCCTGGAACAGGTACTGGCGATTGGCCTGCAGCTCCAGCTTGCCCTGCACCTGCACCGCCTCCGAGCCCTGCTTGAGCTCGGCCACCAGCCGGGAGTCGATGCAGGTCAGCTTGATCTCGGGATCCCCCAGCACCAGCTTGCCGGCCGGGGTATCGGCATCGGCCCCGTACCAGTAGAGGTTGCCGTAGAGGTTGTCGCACCAGGGGTTGCCCTGGGCAACCTGATCGAGCTTGAGCTGCAGCTGGCCAGCCACCGTCACCGGCACGGGCAGCTGCATCGGCACCCGCGCCAGCAGCCAGGGGGCCGGCACGTTGAGGGTGATGTCGCGGCCAAAGGCGGCGCCGCTCCAACCAACCACCCCCTGCCCGTTGAGGCCGCTGCGCTCGCCAAAGCGCAGGGACACCTCAGGGGCAAAGCGCAGCAGCGACCAGCCGTTGAGCTCCCAGCGCAGCTGGGTCAGCGACTCGCTGGCGTATTGCAGGCGGGCAACCTGACCGCTCCAGAGGGTGCCGCTCACCCCTTCCAGCTGTACCAGGGGCGGCAGCGGCAGGTAGCGCACCACCAGAGACGCCGGCAGCTTGGCCAGCAGGAAAACCAGATAGGCCGCCAGAAACAGCACGGCAATCAGCACTCTTTGCTTCATAGAAAACGACTCGACTGCAAACGCCCGATCAGGCGCGGGGCCCTGCTCGGGACGCGTTGTTTCATTGGGGACGGCTCAGCTGCAAGCGGCGTACCTTGACCAGACCGGGCGCCAGATTCTCGCGGGCCACCTCGATCACCTGCACCTGCACGCCATGACGATCCGCCAGGGTCGCCAGCCAGATCAGCAGATCATCGAACGCTACCGTGTCGATCCACACTTGCAGCTCCTGGCCCTGGGGCTGCAACCGGGCAATCTTGATCTTCTGGTTGAAGGCGGTACGGTTGACCACCCCTTCCAGGGTGCCGCTGGTATCGAGCTGGCGGCCCTGGCCACCCTGCAGCGCCAGCACCTCTTCACCCTTCTCTTTCAGCCAGGCGAGGGTCTGCTGCTGACTCAATACCTGCCGCTCGCGCTCGTCGATGCGATTGCCGATGGGCTGCCAGATGACCCAGTAGCAGAAGCCGATCAACAGCACACTGCCGCCCACCGCCACCAGCCGCTGTTCGCGGGCGCTGATGCCGCGCCACCAGCCTTGTAGTTTGTCCATCATGATGATTTACCCTTCAGCACCAGTGCCCCTTCAACCTTGCCTTCGGTGCTGCGCACCTCCCCCTGCTGCACGTCGAAGCGCTTGCCGGCCAGCTCGCGAAAACGCTCGATCTCGGCAAAGCCGGGAGCCGTCACCTGCAACCTGAGCTCGCCGCGAGCCGCGTCGAAACGCAGCACCTCGGGCTTGAGGCCGGGCACTTCGGCGAAGGTAGGGGCCAGCTCGGTCAGCACCATCAACACCCCGTCCTGCGGCGTCTGCCCCAGCTGCTGGAGGTGCTGGGTCATCTGGCTGCGCACGTTGACGATGCGGCTCTCCCCCGGGAAGATCCGGGTATAAACTTGCCGGATCTCCGCCTTGAGCGCCTTGTCCTGCTCCGCCAGCTGATAGAGCTGCACGCCGCGCTGGGCGAACGCCACCACCAGCAGCGCTCCGGCCACCACCGCCACCTTGCGCCACTGCTGCCAGTAACGGGAGTATTCGGTCTGCGGCCGGTAAGGCCCCTGCAGCAGGTTGGCCTGACTGGCGAGCGCGCCCCGGGCCAGCAGCAGCATGGGCAGCTCGGGATCGGCCGCCTGCCAGCTGGCCGCTGCAATGGCCGGCGGCGGGGTATGGCTGTGAATGGTCACCGGCGCCGGCTCCGCCGCCAGCAGCATGGCCAGCAGCGGCTCGTCGGCGACGATGCCCTGACAGGGGCCCTGGCGCAGCAGCCACTCCTTGCCCAGTTGCAGCGCCGACCAGCCCTCGCTCGCCTGCGGCAGCGCCAGCACGTCCGGCAGCAGCTGCCGGCTCTTGAGACCAGCCTGCTCCAGCCAGCCAAGCCAGGTCTGCATCTTCTCCTTGTCGACCGCCATCAGGTCCACCTCGTGCCCCTGATGACCCAGCACCACCAGGTGCAGCTCATCCACGTCGGAGGCGATTTGCTCCTCCAGCAGATAGGGCAAGGCGGCCGCAGACTGGCGGCTGTATTTGCCCGGCAGGCTCACCCGCCGGAAGATAAGATCGCTGCCGGGCACCAGCACCACCGCCGGGCGGCCACCGGCCCGCTCCTGCAGCTCGCCAAGGGCATGGGCCGAGGCCAGGGTACCGGAGGCGATCACCTCCTCTTCCCCACCCGACCACACCAGCCACTCGACCGGCTGCTGCGCATTGGTCCCCAGACGGATGACCAGACTCTCGCTCACTAATGTCTCTCCTGCCATGCTCGCTCGCATCCCTCGGGATGGGCGGGCGCGCAGCCATGGGCTGCAGTCCAATCGGGGGATGGCGCGGGCCGGCCAACGGCCGTCGCCCGCCTCCCTTGTTATTCGGCGCCGCCGTTCAGACGGCGCAGCATCACCAGCTTGTTGTCCTTGCCGCGCACGAAGACGCTCTCCAGCCGGGCCCGGGTGTCACCCACCTCGGCAATCAGCCTGGCCTCGAAATAGCTGCTCTTGACGTCCAGCGCCGCATCCAGCCCCTGGATGTTGCTCACCTGTACCGGCATCTGGTCCGTCATCTCCTTCTTGTTCTTCCACCCCTTCTGGGGGCGGCTGGTCAGCACCCGCTTGGCATCGTCCAGCCCCACCTTGTCCAGATAGAGCGCCACCAGCAGGGCCGACTGCTCCGGCCGGATGGTGTTGACGTTCACCACCAGCTTGTCGTTGGGCAGGGCGCACACATAAGGCGCCAGCCGAGCGTACAGCTTGGCGCTCACCCCGCGCACCGCCCGCAGCTCGTCGGTGCCGAGCATCCACTGGTTGGCGGTCAGATAAGGGGGGGTGAGCCCTTCGTAATAGGCATCCTCGGCACCGTAGCTCGACACCAGCACGGTATCCTTGTCGGTCCAGTCGCGGATGGCATCGGTCAGCTGCACCGCCTCGTAATCTTCAACCTCGAGCTGCTTGAGCAGCGCCTTGAACACCTTGACCGGATAGGGCTGCTTCTCCAGATCGTCACCGCTGATCCCGTCCTTCAACGGCACGCTCAGGCTGTTGAGGTTGAAGCAGGATTGCAGATCCCGCACCCGGCCGGTGAGCTTGCCGTCATCCACCGGGAAGACCGCATCCTGGCGCGCCCAGTTCTGCCCCAGGCTGACCACGTTGGGGTCGTCCTTGAAATCCTGGGCCAGCACCTTGCTCACCAGCGCCTCCGCCGACATGGCATACCACCAGGCCTGCTTGCCGGCGGTGAGATTGGCGGTGCGGCGCAGCTCCAGCTGCAGGCGGCCGCTCATGTTGCTGGCGATGATCACCATCACCGACAGGATGAGCAGCACCACCAGCAGGGCCATACCCCCCTGGCGGCCCGGTGTGGTGCGGGATCGGCCCCGGCCGCGCTTAATTGCCATTGTCCGCTCGCTGGCCGCCAGCACCGATCAGGAACTGGCGGCGGATGGTGCCGTAGTCTTCCAGATCCAGCTCCACCGCCAGCCCATAGGGCAGCACGTTGCGCTGGGTCCACTCCTCTTTCCAGGCGCCCTTGTCGTAGAAGTAGAGTCGCAGCGCCGTCACCCGCTCCAGCATGGGCTGGATGCGCGGCTCGGTGCCGATCACCGGATCCGGGTAGAGGTAGCTCAGCCGCTCCAGCTTGTGATCCTTGAGGCGCCAGCCGACCCGCTGCAGGCCGGAGCGCGGCAACATGCCGTCCGGGTTGAGCCAGCCGCCGCGCATGAAGGCCATGCCCCAGTCGTCGCTCTGCTGGCCAAAGCGGGAGGCCGCCAGCAGCACCTTGTTGTTCTCGCCGTCGATGCGGCCGCTGCGCGGCACCATCTGGGTGATATCCCGCTCCAGCACGGAGAAGGCCAGTTGCAGCTCGGAGAGACGATCCTCCTTGCGCTTGGCCACCTCGTCGCTGGTGAGCACCCCTTGCAGCACCTGATAGGCGCCCAGGCTCAGGCCGGCGAAGATGGCGATGGCCACCAGCATCTCCAGCAGGGTAAACCCCGCCTGACGCCGGCTCATGTATACACGTTGCTGCGGATTCATCGGCTGATGCCGGCTCCGGCTTATGGAGACACCTTGATGCAGGTTCATCGGCTGATGCCGGCTCCGGATCATGGAGACACCTTGATGCAGGTTCATCGGCTGATATAGGTCCGGATCATGGCCACCGGGCTCTCGGCCTTGGGCGCAGTACGCACTTCCATGTCCAGCGCCTTGAAGTTGCTGTCGGCGGTGGCGACGCCGCGATAGCGCCAGTACCAGGTCTGACCCGCCATCTGCTCGTCCCCTTCCACCCAGCTGTCACCGGGCCACTTGGCTTCGAGCTTCTGCTGCACCAGCTGGTTCTCCACCACCCAGGTCGCCAGGGTCTTCTGTTCCAGATAGTTGAGGCCGGAGAGGTGCTCGCTGGCGGTCTTCATCACCGCCAGCCCGGCGATGGCGAACACCGCCAGCGCCACCATGACTTCCAGCAGGGTCATGCCGCGGGCGTTCATTCCTCTTCCTCCTCGTCCTGCAGCAGACGCAGGCGGCCAAACTCGTCCGCCTTGACCGTGCGCACATAGCGCAGATCGTCGTCCTGCTGGGTCAGGGTCAGCACGAAGGGGGTCAGCTCCCCACCGGGAAAGATGAACACCTGCGGCGTGCGCTCCTTCTCGTCGCGCCCCTTCTCGTACTTCTCGTCGGATTCGGTCCGCCAGCTGAAGCCCTCGAGCTCGATGGCCAGTCGCATGTTGTCGGGCAACTCGACCCGATCCAGCAGCTTGTCGCCGCTCATCACCTGCCACTTGCGATCCTTGGCCGCGCGCTGCATGAACTGCCAGCTGTTGTCCTCGACACGCAGGCCCACCAGCCGGCCATCCATCACCGAGTACTCCTGCGCCTGCTGCAGCACGGCCATGAAGCGGCGCGCCTGCTTGTCGAGCTCTCTATCCCCCCTGGCGCCGCCCATGCTGAGGGTGACGGCAGTGGCAACCAGCCCCATCAACATGGCCACCAGCAACACTTCCAGCAGGGTAAAACCGGCCTGGCGACGGGCAGAAGAGGCCACCTTCATTCAGGCAGCCTCGAGATGACTCGGTGAGCGCGACGCGGCGGGATCACTTATTGGAAGTCCTTCAGGTTCCAGTTGCCGATGTCGTCATCGGTACCGGCTTCGCCATCCAGCCCCATGGAGAAGATATCGATCTTGCCGAACTGGCCCGGGCTCAGCATCTGGTACGGGTTGCCCCAAGGATCCTGCGGCAGGCGCTTGATGTAGCCCCCTTCGCGGTAGCTGCGCGGCTCAGGTGCGGCGGTCGGCTTGTTGACCAGCGCGTCCAGCCCCTGCTCGGTGGTCGGGTAGCGGTTGTTGTCCAGCTTGTACATGTCGAGGGCGTTTTCCAGCGCCACTATGTCGGAGACCGCTTTCTGCTGGTCGGCCTTCTCCTTGTTGCCCATCAGGTTGGGCACCACCAGGCTGGCCAGGATCCCCAGGATCACGATGACCACCATCACTTCCAGCAGGGTAAAACCCGATTGACGACGCTTTTGCATGACTTACTCCCTCACGAAATGAGATGGCATGAACCATCAACGATTAACTGTTAAACCACGATCGTTCGATGACGCCTGTCGGCTAATCGAACCTACGGAGTTGATTGGATTGGTAGGTTCGAATAGCGCAGCGTATTCGAACGTCCGAACCTTACATATTCACCATATTGTTGAGCTCGAGGATCGGCTGCAGGATCGACATCACGATAAACAGCACCACCCCGGCCATGGAGACCACCAGCATGGGTTCGAATACCCCGAGGGCGATGTTCACCTGGGTTTCGAACTCCCGATCCTGGTTGTCCGCCGCCCGCTCCAGCATGTTGTCGAGCTCGCCGCTCTGTTCGCCGGAGGCGATCATGTGCAGCATCATGGGCGGAAAAATTTTGGTTTCATCCAGCGACTTGCGCAGGCTGGTCCCCTCCCGCACCCGCTCGGTGGCCTCACCGATGCGCATGCGGGCAAAGTCGTTGGAGAGCACTTCGCCGGAGATCTTCATCCCCTCCAGCAGCGGCACGGCGCTGGCGTTGAGGATGCTCAGGGTGCGAGCAAAACGGGCGGTGTTGAGACCGCGGCTGACCCGGCCGATCACCGGCAGGCGCAGGATGAGCTGGTGCCAGTGACGGCGACGCTTGTCGTCGGTCAGCCACCAGCGCCAGACAAAGCCGCCCACCAGCAGCAGCAACAGGAACCAGAGGCCGTAGTGCTGCATCAGCTCGCTGGTACCGATGAGGAAGCGGGTGGTGGCCGGCAGTTGCTGGCCCATGTGTTCGAACTGGGCGACCACCTTGGGCACCACGGCGGTGAGCAGGATGGAAATGACGCCGATGGCGACGCAGGTCAATACGATGGGGTAGATCATCGCCTGCAGCAGCTTGGTGCGCATGTGCTGACGCTGCTCGGTGTAGTCGGCGAGGCGGTTGAGCACCTTCTCCAGGTGACCGGACTTCTCGCCGGCCGCCACCATGGAGCGGAACAGCTGATCGAACACATGGGGAAAGGCCGCCAGCGAATCAGCCAGCGAATAGCCTTCCACCACCTTGCTGCGCACCGTAGCCACCATACTGCGCAGGTGAGCCTTCTCGCACTGCTCGGCGACGGCCTTGAGCGCCTCTTCGATGGTGAGCCCGGCCCCCACCAGAGTGGCCAGCTGGCGGGTGATCATCGCAAGCTCAGCGGTGCTGGCACCACGGCGGAACAACACGAAGCGGTTCGCCTCGCGCTTGGCCTTCTCGGTGGTCTCGTTCACCTCGAGCGGGGTCAGCCCCTGCTCGCGCAACAGCTGGCGTACCTGGCGGGCGGAATCCCCCTCCAGCACGCCGCTCTTGTTGCGTCCCTTGCCGTCGAGGGCCTTGTATTCGAATGCTGCCATCTCAGTCTTCCCGGGTCACGCGCAGCACCTCTTCGAGGCTGGTCTGCCCCTTGAGTACCTTGTCGATGCCGTCGCGGCGGATGCTGGGGGTATGACCCCGGATCAGCCGCTCGATGGCCAGCTCGCCGCTGGCGCTGTGGATCGCCTCGCGCACCGCTTCGTCGATCACCACCAGCTCGTGGATGCCGGTCCGGCCACGATAGCCGGTGTGGTTGCACTGCTCGCAGCCCACCGGCCGCCACACCTGCTGATCCGGCGCCAGCTCGATGCCCATGGCCAGACGCTCCTGCTCGGTGATGGGGCGCGGCGCGCGGCAATCGGGGCAGAGGGTGCGCACCAGCCGCTGGGCCAGTACCGCCAGCAGCGAGGAGGAGAGCAGGAAGGGCTCGATGCCCATGTCCCGCATCCGGGTGATGGCACCGATGGCGGTGTTGGTGTGCAGGGTCGACATCACCAGGTGACCGGTCAGCGACGCCTGCACCGCGATCTGGGCGGTCTCGAGGTCACGAATCTCCCCCACCATCACCACGTCCGGATCCTGGCGCAGAATGGCGCGCAGGCCGCGGGCGAAGGTCATGTCCACCTTGCTGTTGACCTGGGTCTGGCCCACCCCTTCGAGGTCATATTCGATGGGGTCTTCGACGGTCAGGATGTTGCGATCCCGCGAGTTGATCTCGGAGAGGGCCGCGTAGAGGGTGGTCGACTTGCCCGAACCAGTCGGGCCCGTCACCAGAATGATGCCGTGAGGCTTGCGAATGAGTTCGCTGATGATGTTGCGGTTGGCCAGCGTCATGCCGAGCTGCTTGAGCTCGAGCCGCACGTTGTTCTTGTCGAGCAGACGCAGCACCACCCGCTCGCCGTAGCTGGACGGCATGGTGGAGACCCGCACGTCCACCGCCCGGCCGCCGATGCGCAGTGAGATGCGGCCATCCTGCGGCACCCGCTTCTCGGCGATGTCCATCCGCGACATGACCTTGATGCGCGACACCAGCAAGGAGGCGAGCTTGCGATGGGGACGCAGGATCTCCCGCAGCACCCCATCGATACGGAAGCGGATCACCAGGGCCCGCTCGAAGGTCTCGATGTGGATGTCGGACGCCTCTTCTTTTATCGCCTCGCTCAACATGGCGTTGATGAGGCGGATGATGGGGGCGTCGTCGTCGGCGTCCAGCAGGTCTTCACTCTGGGGCAGCTCTTCGGCCAGCGCGAAGAAGTCCATCTCGTTGCCGAGATCCTCCATCAGCTGGCGCGCCTCGGAGGAGTCGCGCTGGTAGTGGGCCATCAGCAGTTCTTCGAAGGCTTCGCCGTCCATCTGCTCCACCGTGAAGGCGCAGCCCGCCACCCGCCGCACTTCCAGCAGGGTTTGCGGCGTCACGCCCTGGCGGCAGAGCAGCACCGGGGCCCCCTGCCGCTCGGTCAGGATCACCCCGAAGTTGCGGGCGAAGGCAAACGGCAGCTCGGGCAGGGTTGCCGGCATGTCGACGCCATCCAGCTGGTATGCCGCCATTACTTGTTACCCACGAATGGCTGGGACCCGCCGCTCGTCTGCGGGGCCGACTGTGTCTGCTGGAGCTGCTTCTGCACCTCGGGCGACATGGTCACGCCCTGGCCGTACTCGGGCAGCACCTGGCGCTTGGGCGAGGTGAGATAGCCCTCCTGCGCCGCCGCCTCCTGCTGCTCGGAGCGGAACTGGGAGTACTTGTTGCTGGAGATACCGCTGTAGACATCGGCATCACGCAAAATGGTCGGTCGGATAAAGACCATCAGATTGCGCTTGGAGGTCGAGTTGGAGGTCGAGCGGAACAGGTAGCCCAGCACCGGGATGTCGCCGAGCAGCGGTACCTTGGAGACCTTCTCCTGGGTCTTCTCGTCCATCAAGCCGCCCAGCACCACGGTCTCGCCGCTCTTCACCAGCACAGCGTTCTTGATGGTACGGGTATCGAAGGTCGGGCCCAGCGTGCTGGTACCGGGTGCCTGGGTCTGCGCCACGCTGGAGACCTCCTGCTCGATATTGAGCAGCACGGAATCCCCCTCGTTAATCTGCGGCGTCACCACCAGCTTGGTACCCACCGTCTTGCGCTCGATGGTGTTGAACACCTGATCGCTGGTGGTGGAGCTCTGAGAGCCGCTCTGCACCGGCACTTCCTGGCCGACGTTGAATGAGGCTTCCTTGTTGTCCATGGTGACGATACTCGGGGTGGAGAGAATATCGTTCTTGGTATCGGTCGACAGGGCCGTCACCAGCGCGGCCCAGTTGCCCTTGTAGAAGCCGGCCGCCATACCGTTGAAATCCTTGGCCAGCGAGGCCAGACCGGTGGTGGTACCGTTCTTCTGGTAATCCTTGGCCGCGATGGCCACCGAACCGATGGGCAGGCCGGTGTCGGTGAACTGGGTGCCGCCGCCATTGGTGTTGGCCCACTGCACCCCGAGGTTGAGGCCGTCGCCATCGGCGATCTCGACGATGATCGCCTCCACCAGCACCTGGGCACGGCGGATGTCGAGCTTGGCGACCACCTGCTCCAGCTCCGCCATCACGTCCGGCTGGGCGGTGATCACCAGCGCATTGGTGGTCTCGTCGGCGGAGATGGCCAGCTTGCCACCGCCGATGCTGGCACCGCCACCCCCTGTGGTGGTGGCCGCGCCGCCCTTCTTGTCCGCCTCGATGCTGGAGCTGACGCCCTTGAGCACCTCCACCAGATCCTTGGCCTTGCCGTATTTCAGATAAAAGACCCGGGTGTTGCCCTGGCTCTGCAGGTCACGGTCGAGCTGGTGCACCATCTGGATGATGCGGGCGCGCGCCTTGGGCTCGCCGCTCACCACCACCGAGTTGGTGCGCTCATCGGCCACCACCTTGGGCGCCAGCAGCAGGGAGGTGTTGCCGCCCTGGTTGTTGCCGTCCTTGTTGAGGTTGGTCACCAGCCGCACCATCTCGCCGGCGGAGGCGTACTTCAGCTTGACGATGTCCACTTCCTGGTCGCCCGCCTTGTCGACCCGGCGCACCACTTCCACCAGCCGGTTGACCACGGCGGCGCGGCCGGTGATCAGCAACACGTTGGAGGGGTCGTAATGGACCACGTTGCCACCGCCTGCGTTGTCGTTGAGCTGGCGCAGCAGCGGCGCCAGTTCGCGCACCGAGACGTTGCGCACCGGCACGACCCGGGTCACCATCTCGTCGCCGCTGCCGGGGTTGCTCTCGTCCACCACCGGGATGGCGGAGGTCTTGGCATCCTTGGAGCGCACCACCTTGAGCACGCCGTTGTCCATGGGGACCACGGCGAAGCCATAGACATCGAGCACGCTCAGGAAGAACTGGTAGTACTGGTCTTCGTTGAGCAGGTCATAGCTGCGGACGTTGATCTTGCCGCGCACCGAAGGCTCGATGATGATGGTCTTGTTCAGGTTCTTGCCGACCGTGTTGATGAACTCTTCGATGTCGGCATTCTTGAAGCTGGCGGAATATTCGGTGGCCCAGGCAGAACCTGCCATCATCAGCGCCGCAGCCACGGTGGCCAGACGCCAGCCCTTCCCTTTATTTATCATTCTTGGTGCTACTCCAAATCATTATTCTGACAAGCCGACATAAACGTCGTAGAGCTGTCCTTGCCGCTCGACGGTGACGGTCATTTCCGTTGCGCCAGCCACCTGCTGCATTGCCTGCATGGCCTGAGCGTTATCCCGCAGATCCAGTCCATTGATGCTGACCGCCATGTCGTTGGCGACCAGCCCCAGTTGATTGAACAGTTCCGGATTGCTGCCCGGATTGAGGCGATAGCCGACCATGCGACCATCGACCCGGACCGGGGAAATATTGAGGTAATCGGTGATCTTGCCGGGGTTGCCCATCAGCTCATTGCGTACCGAGGAGAGCTTGCCGTCCTGGTTGCCCGGCTTGGGCAGCGGCTTGCCGTACTCTTCCCCGTCCAGCATCAGGGTCTCGTCACGGCCGTCCCGCTCGATGATGACCCGATCCGGGAACACCTGGCGGATCTTGGCCTGGGTACCATCGATGAGATCACCGATGCCGTAGGAGTTCTGCAGCCCGTTGTGGGCGATGATGGCAATGGATTTGGCGGGATCCGAGCTCGCCAGCACGCCGTTGAGCTGGGCATTGAGCTGGGTCTTGGGAGCATCGGCTGCGACAACATCGGCCGCCTGGGCCTGCTGTTTGGCCTTGCCGAACAGTGCCAGCCGGCTGACGCCGCTCAGGTTGAGTCGGTTTGCGCCCTGGCTCTGATTGGCGACCACCGACGGTTGCCAGGACTGGCTGACGGGCTGGCTGCCGAGATCCAGCAGACGCCAGGTGAGACCGGCACACTGGTGGGCCAGCAACAGCAGCAGAAGCCAGAACAGAGGCTGGCTGAATCGGGAGAGTGGCACGGTTTTACAACGGGCCAGAAGGGAGCTCAACAAGTCATCCCTGAACGGTAGCGTCATGTTTATCAATATTTTCTGGCATCCAAATCGGTTGGCTATTGTGTACGGCAATGGACCCAGAGACAACCGACCGGATGGGATGAAGCTGCGAAAATTGACATTCCGTCACACCATCAGCCCCCCTGTTTCTATCCCGGGGCCCGCCTCTGGTATAATCAGGCACCCCTTTCAGCCATTCCGGAGTCGATTCATGCCGAACCCCGCAGAAACCCCAGCCCTGGTCCGTCTCGACAAGTGGTTGTGGGCGGCACGTTTTTACAAGACCCGCAGCCTGGCCCGCGACCAGATTGAAGGGGGCAAGGTGCATTACAACGGCCAGCGCAGCAAACCGGGCAAGCATGTCGAGGTCGGCGCCCTCATTCGCTTCTGGCAGAATCAGGACGAACGGGAAGTGCGGGTGCTCGAGGTGAGCGAGCAGCGCAAGTCCGCCCCGCTGGCCCAGCAGCTCTATGAAGAGACCGAGGCCAGCCTGAAAAAGCGGGCCGAAAACAGCGAGGCACGCCGCTTCAACAGCCAGTTTGCGCCAAGCCCCGAGCGTCGCCCCGACAAACAGGAGCGGCGCCAGCTGATCAAGGTCAAGCAATATTGACCCGCCAAGATGGCCCTTTTATGACGACAGTTGCCGGAATAAGTTCCTAACCAGCTGTTTATTAATGTTTTTATCTATTTACCCCACCGAAGAACCCAGGAATGCATGATGAGTAACCAAGATCTCCTGTATCGCTATCTGTTCGAAGAGTACGAAGTCCGGGGCGAGCTGGTCCAGCTGGACCACACCTATCGCCACGTGGTTGAGGCCCAGAACTACCCGGTACAGGTGCAAAAACTGCTGGGTGAACTGCTGGTCGCCACCAGCCTGCTGACCGCCACCCTCAAGTTCGAAGGCTCCATCACGGTGCAGCTGCAGGGCAACGGCCCGGTACGGCTGGCCGTCATCAACGGCGACAACAATCAGCAGCTGCGTGGTGTGGCCCGCTATGAAGGGGAACTGCCGAGCGATGACAAGCTGCAGAGCCTGATCGGAGAAGGCCAGCTGGTCATCACCATCACCCCGGAGCAGGGTGAACGCTATCAGGGCATCATAGCGCTGGACGCCGACACCCTGGCCGGCTGCCTGGAGCACTACTTCGCCCAGTCCGAACAGCTGGCGACCAAGCTGTGGATCCGCACCGGCTACCACCAGGGTGAGCCGCGCGCCGCCGGCATCCTGCTGCAGGAGCTGCCTGCCCAGAGCGAGGATCACAGCGACGATTTCGAACACCTGACCCAGCTCACCAGCACCATCAAGGATGAAGAGCTGTTCGGTCTGGAAGCGGAAGAGATCCTCTACCGCCTCTACCACCAGGACAAGGTGCGGGTGTTCGATCCGCAGGCGGTCGAGTTCCGCTGCACCTGCTCCCGCGCCCGTTGCGAAGGGGCTCTGCTGCAGATAGAGAAAGAAGAGGTGATGGAGATGGTGCAGGAGCTCGGCAAGATCGACATGCACTGTGATTATTGCGGCGCCCAGTACCAATTTGATGGGATCGACGTCGAAACCCTGTTCAGCAGGGCTCCCGGTAATGATGCAAACAAGTTACACTAATTGAAGGCGGGCAAAACCCGCCTTTAACTTAAATAACAAAAAAATACCCTATTTTATAAAGTTTGATGGCGATCGCTAAACTCTACCACCTAAGTGATAGGATGAACGCCAGATAGAACCCTACCAACCTCTGAACCCAGGAGAATACAATGACAATCGTGGCAGAACCCACCCTGGCCAAGCAATTAGGACTGGACCAGTACGGTATCAAGAACTCCACTGAAATCCTGCGCAACCCTTCCTACGACCAGCTGTTCGCGGAAGAGACACGTGCCGACCTGGAAGGGTTCGAGCGCGGCGTGGTGACCGAACTGGGCGCCGTCAATGTCAATACCGGCATCTTCACCGGCCGCTCCCCTAAAGATAAATATATCGTCAAAGACGCCACTACCCAGAATACTGTGTGGTGGTCTGACCAGGGTAAAAACGATAACAAAGCCATCAGCCCGGAAGTGTGGTCACATCTGAAATCCCTGGTGACCAAACAGCTCTCCGGCAAGCGCCTGTTCGTGGTCGACGGCTTCTGCGGTGCCAACCCGGATACCCGCCTCGCCGTGCGCATCATCACCGAGGTGGCCTGGCAGGCGCACTTCGTGAAAAACATGTTCATTCGCCCGAGCGATGAAGAGCTGAAAACCTTCAAACCGGACTTCGTGGTGATGAACGGTGCCAAGTGCACCAACCCGAACTGGAAGGAACAGGGTCTCAACTCCGAGAACTTCGTCGCCTTCAACCTGACCGAGAAGATCCAGCTCATCGGCGGCACCTGGTACGGTGGCGAGATGAAGAAGGGGATGTTCTCCATGATGAACTACTTCCTGCCCCTGCGCGGCATCGCCTCCATGCACTGCTCCGCCAACGTGGGTCAGGACGGTGACGTGGCCATCTTCTTCGGCCTGTCCGGTACCGGCAAGACCACCCTCTCCACCGATCCCAAGCGTCAGCTGATCGGCGATGACGAGCACGGCTGGGACGACGACGGCGTGTTCAACTTCGAAGGCGGCTGCTACGCCAAGACCATCAAGCTCTCCAAGGAAGCCGAGCCGGACATCTACAACGCCATCCGTCGCGATGCGCTGCTGGAGAACGTGACCGTGGCGGCCGACGGCACCATCGACTTCGACGATGGCTCCAAGACCGAGAACACCCGGGTCTCCTACCCCATCTATCACATCGAGAACATCGTCAAGCCGGTCTCCAAGGCGGGTCACGCCAACAAGGTGATCTTCCTGACCGCCGACGCCTTCGGCGTGCTGCCCCCGGTCTCCAAGCTGACCAAGGAGCAGACCAAGTACCACTTCCTCTCTGGCTTCACCGCCAAGCTGGCCGGTACCGAGCGCGGCATCACAGAGCCGACCCCGACCTTCTCCTCCTGCTTCGGCGCAGCCTTCCTCTCCCTGCACCCGACCAAATACGGTCAGGAGCTGGTGAAACGGATGGAAGCCTCCGGCGCGGAAGCCTACCTGGTCAACACCGGCTGGAACGGCACCGGCAAGCGCATCTCCATCAAGGATACCCGCGCCATCATCGACGCCATCCTGGATGGCTCCATCGAGAAGGCCGAGACCAAGGTGCTGCCGATCTTCAATCTGGAAGTACCGACCGCCCTGCACGACGTGAACCCGGCAATCCTCGACCCGCGCGACACTTACGCCAACAAGGCCGAGTGGGATGCCAAGGCGCAGGATCTGGCCCAGCGCTTCATCAAGAACTTCGAGCGCTTCACCGACAATGAAGAGGGCAAGCGTCTGGTAGCGGCAGGCCCGCAGCTGTAACAGCCAGCCCCGTTCACTGCCAATCTCATACCGGTCAGCCCAGCTGGCCGGTATTTTTTTGAGCAGAGCGCGGCGTTTGACTCCCGCCAAACCTTGCCTTGTGGGCCCTTGCGCGTTAGATTCAGCCCAACTTTATACAATATACAATTTTGTAACGATTCCCCTGTGACCCGATCATGACCCCACCCTACAAGACCCGTACCCAAATGGTGATGGAAAACCTCCGTGGCCGGATCCTGCGCGGTGAGTTTCCCGCCGGCGCCCCCCTGCGCCAGGACGCCATCGCCAAGGAGCTGGCGGTGAGCCGCATTCCGGTGCGCGAAGCCCTGATGCAGCTGGAAGCGCAGGGGCTGGTGAAGTTCGAGGCCCACCGCGGCGCCGTGGTCACCATGCTGGACGCCGCGGCCATCGAGGAGCTCTTTTATTTGCGAGCCCTGCTGGAAGCCGATACCCTGTTCCACGCCGTCGACCTGATGACGGAGGAGACCTTCGCCAGGGCGCAGGCGATCCTCGCCCAGTTCGACCAGGCCCTCGAGTCGGGCACCCAGATCGAACGCTGGGCCGAACTGAACCACAGTTTTCACGCCACCCTCTATCAGGCCGCCGGCCGCCCCCAGGCACTGGAGCTGATCGCCCAGATCAATCTGAGCTGTGACCGCTATGTGCGCTTCGAGCTGCTGTTCGCCAGCGATGGCGTCGACAAGGCCGAGCGCGAGCACGCCCAGCTGCTGGAGCTGTGCCGCGCCCGCCGCAAGCACGAGGCGGTGGTTCTGCTCAAGCAACATATCGAGGCGGCTGGCCAGTCCATCAAGCGGATCCTGGACAGCGGCCACAACCACTGAACACTCACATCACAACAATCTGGCATTAACGACATGAATCATTTCGAGATTATTGAAACCCGCGTCGCCCAGGTCAGGGCCGAACTGGCCATGATGGAGCTGGACGCCTTCATCGTCCCCCACGACGACGAGCACCTGGGGGAGTACATTCCCGCCTACGCCGAGCGACTGGACTGGATCACGGGTTTCAACGGCTCCGCCGGCCTCGCTATCATCCTGGCGCAGCGGGCGGCCCTGTTCATCGACGGTCGTTACACGGTGCAGGCACGCATGCAGGCACCGGCCGAGCTCTTCGAGTTTCTCCATCTGGTGGAAGATCCCCATGTGCAGTGGCTGGCGGATCAGCTGCCGTCCGGCTCCCGGGTCGGCTTCGACGCCCGCCTGCACAGCCTGGCCTGGTATCACAATGCCAAGGCGGTGCTGACCGAGCGCGGCATCGAGCTGGTGCGGGTCGAGCAGAACCCCATCGATCTGCACTGGAGCGATCGCCCCGCCCCCACCAAGAATCCGGCCATCCTCTACAGCGAAGCGCTGGCGGGCCAGTCCAGCCAGGCCAAGCGCGAGATGCTGGCCAGCGATCTGCGCAAGCGCGCTCTGGATGCGGTGCTGCTGACCCAGGCCGAGCCCATCAACTGGCTGCTCAACCTGCGCGGTCGCGACGTGGAGCGGCTGCCGGTGGTGCTGGGGTTTGCGGTGCTCTACGCCAACGCCACCATGGATTTCTTCGTCGACACCGACAAGATCGACTGCTTCGCCTTCAGCCAGCACGTGGGGCAGGATGTCTCCGTCTACCCCATCGACAAGCTGGGTGACGTGCTGCAGCGCATCGGTGAAGACCAGCAGAAGGTGCTGGCCGATCCCAACACCGCCAACGCCTGGACCCAGCTGGTCATGGAAGAGGCGGGCGCCATCCTGGTGGCCGGTCAGGACCCGACCATGCTGCCCAAGGCATGCAAGAACGAGGTGGAGCTGGCCGGCATGCGCGCCGCCCATCTGCGCGACGGCGTCGCCGTCACCCGCTTCCTGGCCTGGCTGGATCGGCTGATCGCCAGCGGCGAGTTCGACGGGGTGGATGAAGGCACCCTGGCCGACCAGCTGGAAGCCTTCCGCCGCGAGCAGGAGCACTATGTCGAGCCGAGCTTCGACACCATCTCGGCGCTCGGCCCCAACGCCGCCATGTGCCACTACCGCCACACCAACGGCACCCCGCGCACCTTTGGCCAGGACAGCATCTATCTGGTGGACTCCGGCGCCCAGTATCTGGACGGCACCACCGACATCACCCGCACCATCAAGGTGGGTGAGCTGACCGACGAGCACAAGGCGATGTTCACCCGGGTACTGCAGGGTCACATCGCGCTGGATCAGGCCCGCTTCCCACGCGGCACCGCCGGCATCCAGCTCGACGTGCTGGCCCGCCAGCCGCTGTGGCAGGCCGGTTACAACTACGACCACGGCACCGGCCACGGCGTCGGCCACTTCCTCAGCGTGCACGAAGGCCCGCAGCGCATCGCCCCCAAGGGCAGCCTGGTGGCCCTGCAGCCGGGCATGGTGCTCTCCAACGAACCTGGCTACTACCGGGAAGATGCCTTCGGCATCCGTTGCGAGAACCTGGTGGTGGTCACCGAGCAGGAGCAGATCGGCGAGCTGCCGATGCTGGGCTTCGAGCGGCTGACCTATGTACCGTTCGATACCCGCCTCATCGATCGCAGCCTGTTGAGCCCGGCCGAGTTCCGCTGGATCAACGAGTATCACGCCGAGGTCTACCGCCGCCTGAGCCCGCTGCTGGAGGGCGAGGATCTCGCCTGGCTGGAGCAGGCAACCAGCCTCATCTAAGCGCAGACAAACAGAGCGGTCTGATGAAACAGGGCCCGCGGGCCCTGTTTTTTTGCCCGCCGGTTTGACCTGTATCAAGACCCCGTCGCCCCAGGTCCGGACAATGCCCTGCATGACGACCCATCACTCCCACCCCGCGCGCCCGGCCCGTGCCGACAAGGTGCCCGTGCATCCCAGGCTCAAGCGGGAGCAGCAGACGGTCAGCGCCATGATCCGCCTCTACTGCGACCATCATCATCAGGATCCCGCCTGCCGGCACTGCCAGCAGTTGCAGGAGTTTGCCCACCAGCGGCTGCGCCGCTGCCGCTATGGTCACGGCCACAAGCCCACCTGTGCCAACTGCCACATCCACTGCTATGCCCCGGCCATGCGCAAGCAGATCCAGCTGGTGATGAAGTGGAGCGGCCCGCGCATGCTGTGGCATCACCCCTGGCTGGCCCTGCGCCACCTGCTGGACAGCCGTCGCAAGGCCCCCAAACGACCAGGCAGCCGTCCCCTGCCGCCCTGAGTCGGGGCCACCCTGCTGCTTACTGCCCCAGACCCGCTTGCATCAGCCCGGCGGGCCCACTACCCTGTGGCTCCTTTTTGACTGCCGCCCGGCAGCACGTACGACACCACAGGAGCCCGGATGCACCAGCCCCCCGTTTTGAGAGTGGCGCGCCACACCGACATGCACGCCATCTGGCAGATCGACGTCAATGTATTCGGGGAGGATGTCTATCCCGGCTTCTTCTTCCGCCAGGCCATGGATCTGTGGCCCGAGCTGCTGCTGGTGGCCGAGCTGGACGGCAAGCTGCTGGGCTATGCCCTGGGCGGACTGGGACAGGATCGGTCGCAGGGCTGGCTGCTCTCCTTGGCGGTACTGCCGGAGGCACGCGGCTTCGGCCTGGCCGAACGCATGATGCTGCAGGTAGAGCAGTCACTGCTGACACTGGGGATCGAGCGGGTCAGACTGACGGTGGACCCGGCCAATCCGGCCCAGCGCCTCTACTTTCGACTCGGTTATCAGCAACTGGCCGAGGAGCGCGACTATTTCGGCCCGGAGGAGGATCGCCTGCTGCTGGAAAAACGGCTCGACTGAGCCGGCGGTGACGGGGTTTGCGGGGCCCGGGCCTTATAATTGGTTACACTTTGCTGGTTTCATGCTCAATCCGGTTGGCGTAGAGTTGAATCACTGACCGAACAAACCAGATTAGATGCCAGCCCAGGAGGCCCATCATGTTGAAACGCATTACCCTCATCGCCCTGTTGGCCACCACCACCGCCACCACCCTCAGCGGCTGTGCCAACAGCGACGTCTACTCCGGTGACGTCTACACCAAGGATCGCGCCAAACAAGTGCAGACCGTCAGCTACGGCACCATCCTCTCCACCCGCCCGGTCAAGATCCAGGCCGATGAGAACTCGCTGATCGGCACCATTGGCGGCGCCGTGGTCGGCGGCCTGCTCGGCAGCACCATTGGCGGCGGGCGCGGCAGTGACATCGCCGCAGCCGGTGGCGCCATCGCGGGTGCGGCAGCGGGCAAGGCGGCCGGTGACAAGCTCAACCAGGTGGACGGCGTCGAACTCGAGATCAAGAAAGAGAACGGCGAATCCATCGTGGTGGTGCAAAAGGCCAGCCCCACCTTCGTGCCGGGCGCCCGGGTACGCATGACCCAGGGCAACGGCACCATCAACGTGGCCGTGGTCAACTAAGCCCTCGGAGCCCTCCGCCCATGAGAAAGCCCTCGCACTGCGAGGGCTTTTTTTATTGCCATGTCGGCCGGGAATTACTGACGGATCAGCCGGAAGATGGCGTAACCAGGGTGCTGGGCGTCATCCATCGGCAGGGTGGACTTGTACTCCAGATCCGCACCGGCCAGCTGTTTGGCCTCTTCGCGGGGAGAGGAGTAGAGCCGCACGTCCACATTGGCCGGCAGGGCCTTCATGTGCCAGTTGTTGTTGGCCGCCGGGCTGAAGCCGGCCGGGTTGTCGGCAGACTGGGCCTTCAGGTACTGGGCGATGATCTCGCGCGTCTCGAAGGGGTCTTCATGCACTATGTTGCTGCCGTCGATACCCGGGAAGTGGCCGCCGCCGCTGGCGCGGTAGTTGTTGGTCACCACGTAGAACTTCTGGGCCGGATCGATGGGCTGGCCGTTGAAGGTGAGGCTGCTGATACGCTGGCCGTCGCTGACCTTGGCCCCTTCCTTGTTGTAACGGGCCGGCTGGGTGATATCCACCTCGTAGTTGACCCCGTCGATCACGTCGAAGTTGTAGGTGGGGAACTTCTCGTTCACCAGCCACTGCACCTCGGTCTTGCCGGTGTCGATCTGGTTGAACTGGCCGGCACTCATCTCCAGCCACTCCTTGACGGTGGCCCCGTTCACCTCGACCACCTGCAGGGTGTTCGGATAGATGTAGAGGTCGGAGACGTTGCGCAGGGAGATGTCGCCCTGAGCCACGTAGGTGAAGTCATTGATGCCGTTGCGGCCGCCACGGAACGGGGCCGCCACCGACAGGATGGGGTAGGACTCCTTGAGCAGACCGTCTTTTTGCAGCTGTTCGGCATGCTTGCGCTGGGCATCGCTCACCAGTTGCACCGAAGGGTCGTCCTGCACCAGGGCGAAGAAGCTGTGGATGGAGGAGGTGATCTTGCCGAGCGGCTCGTCCAGCCACTGGTTGGTGGCGTCGTGGTCGGCCTGCACCAGGTCTACCACCCGTTGATCCACCGCGCTGCCCTCGCTGGAGTCGATCTTGCGCAGGCTGGCCTGGCTCTGTTTCACCTGCCACTTGCCGTCCACCTGCTCCAGCTTGAGGTCGATGATGCCGAGGTGGTTGCCCCAGTAACCCGGCATCACGGTCGGAATGCCGCTCAGGGTACCGGCCTTGTTGTCCACCTCCGGCAGATCCGGGAAGTCACCCGGGAAGTTCTTGTGGGCGTGACCCAGCATCAGGGCATCGACCCCCTTCACCTTGGCCAGGTGCCAGGCGGAGTTCTCCATCATGGCCTCGTAGCTGCTGGCGTTGATGCCGGTATGGGCCACCACTACGACTATGTCGGCGCCCTTGGCGCGCAGCTCGGGCACATAGTGGTTGGCGGTCTCGACCATGTCGGCCACCACCACCTTGCCTTCCAGGTGACGCTTGTCCCACTGCAGCACCTGCGGCGGAGTCAGCCCCAGGATACCGACCTTGACGGTCTGCAGCTGGCCCTTGTCATCCTTCACCTTGCGCTCCAGCAGCAGGTAGGGGGTGAACTTGTTGCCGCTCCAGTCTATTTGCCCCTTGGCATCGCGCTTGAAGGCGCCCGCCTCGAACACGTTGGCGTTCACATAGGGGAACTTGGCCCCCTGCAGGGTCTTGGTGAGGTAATCCAGCCCGTAGTTGAACTCGTGGTTGCCCAGGTTGCCGGCATCGTAGCCGAGCTCGTTCATTGCCTTGAACACCGGGTGAGCCTGCTTGTCGAGGTAACCGGCACCGGACTGCTCGAAGATGTAGTCCGCCAGCGGCGTACCCTGGATCAGGTCGCCGTTGTCGAGCAGCAGGTTGTTGGGGTTTTCCGCGCGGGCCGCGCGGATCAGCAGCGCGGTGCGGGAGAGGCCAAACTTGCGATCTTCCTTGTTCTGGTAGTAGTCGTAGCCCAGCACGTTGGAGTGGATATCGGAGGTCTGGATCAGACGCAGAGCAACCTCACCCGGTTGCGCCTTGCTGTCGTTTTCATTGCTACAGGCAGATAACAGCACGATGGCTGCAATAGCACCCAGCTTCATGGTTTTATTCACTGTCTTGTCCCTTTTATTATGAGTGTCGCTTTACCAGCGACGGGAATTTAACAGACGAATATGTCAGCGCATGAAGCCGGGATTAATTTTTATGAGGTGCGGCACAAAAATAGCCTTATGACGCCAGCAGAGCCCCGCTCGCCAGCTGCAACGCCAGCCCCAGCATGATGAAACCAACAATAGTATCAATAGCTTGCTGAACCCTGCCGCGAGCGAGCCAGGGCGAGAGGGCCGCTGCCCCGAACGCCAGGCTGTAGAACCAGACCAGCGAGGCCAGCATGGCCCCCGCCGCAAAAGCCGGCCGCAACTCTTCGGCAAACTGGCTGCCGAAGGAGCCGAGCAGCATCAGGGTATCCAGGTAGACGTGGGGGTTGAGCAGGGTCACCCCGAGGGTCATGGCCAGCACGCTCTTGACCCCCATCAGCTGGGGGGAGTCCGCAAGCTTGGCTCCCTGCCCGCGCCAGGCACTGCGCAGGGAACGGATACCGAACCAGCCGAGAAACAGCACGCCGCCCCAGGTCAGCAGGGCCAGGCCGATCGGGCTGGCCGCCAGCAGGTTGGCCCCGCCAAACACCCCGATGCCGATCAGCACGAGATCGCACAGGCAGCAGAGGGTCGCCGTCAGCAGATGGTGGTTGCGGTGGATGCCCCGACTCAGCACGAAGGCATTCTGGGCACCGATGGGAATGATCATGGCAAGGCCGAGGGTGAAGCCTTGCAGGGTGGTAGCAAACATGGGTGAACCGTCCAGCAGAGTGATTGGACGGCACTATAAGGGGGGCAGCTCTATTTAGAGAAATTCATTGATCTGCTGAGTCATTGGTTTTGCTAATGACCGTGCAGCAGGCATAACCCCTTCGGGGCAGAATGGCCGCCATTCGGCCATGACTGTCAATTGCAGGATCTGACAATTGTTAGCCAATCACTCTGCCCCGAGAATCATCGGGTTTTATTGCATCAGCTTGGGGAAGTTGGTGACCACGACCTGCTCGAGATTGGGCAGCAAAATGCCACTGCTCACCCCCTTGGCGATGGCCTGGTAGCGATTCATCGACCCCGTTTTACGGGTGACCTGATTGAGGTGGTAGTTCACGGTTCGTTCCGTGATCCCCAGGATGCAGGCGATTTCACCCGACGTTTTCCCTTCACTGGCCCAGAACAGGCATTCGGTCTCCCGGTCAGTCAGGGCCTCCTGAGGGTCATCTTCCCGCAGACTGACCCGCACAATCCGGATCGCCGCCTCGAAGATGTAGTTGGACATCCAGGAGAGGATGGGCGAGGACTCCAGCAGCAGATCGCTCGATGCCCGCTCGGCGGTGATGAACGACAGTATGCCGTTCTCCCCTGCCGCACCGTGCAACGGGAACGAAATTCCGTTGCGCAGCCCGAACTCCGCCGCCAACCCCATCACGTCAAGACTGCCCTCTTGCAGAAAACGCGCCCGCTCATCCAGCCGGTTCCAGTAAATGGGCAAGGTCTGCTTGCGGGCCAATTGAATGATGGGATCACAGGCCAGCATATGGTTGGCCGTGTAGGCCTGCACCCAGGAGTCTGGGCACTGGTTGAACAGCACCACCTTGGGTCTTTGCATCGACATGGGAATGATCAGCGCAAACCGGTAGTAGTCGTAACCCATACCGAGCGTGAACCGACCGATCAACTCGGCCAAACGATCCCCGTCCGTTACCGAAGTGAAATGTTCGAGGTACTCAAGCAGTTGGTCTTGTTTCATATGCTAGCCCCCCTGGCCAGGGCCTCGATTATAGCGCCGAACACTGAAATGGAGACATCTGAATGCTTGTTTTCAAAGGAAAATTAAAAGAACACCCCAGATGGGAGGTAGAAAACGAGCTTTATCGCTTTCGCAATCGCGTCTTCTCCGATCGCCTCGGCTGGGATGTGGAATCCCACCGTGGTCTGGAGCAGGACAGTTTCGATACCCCTGATACCCACTGGGTGCTGATCGAAGACGAGGAAGGCCTGTGCGGCTGTATCCGTCTGCTCAGCTGTGCCCAGGATTACATGCTGCCCAGCATCTTCCCCACCGCCCTCGCCGGTGAAGCCCCGCCGCGCAGCAACGACGTGTGGGAGCTGACCCGCCTCGCCATCGATGCCGAACGGGCTCCCCGGCTCGGCAACGGCATCAGCGAACTGACCTGCATCATCTTCCGCGAGGTCTATGCCTTCGCCAAGGCGCAGGGGATCCGCGAGCTGGTTGCCGTGGTCAGCCTCCCGGTAGAGCGGATCTTCCGCCGTCTCGGCCTGCCCATCGAACGGCTCGGTCACCGCCAGGCGGTGGATCTGGGCGCCGTGCGCGGGGTCGGGATCCGCTTCCATCTGGATGAGCGTTTCGCCCGTGCAGTCGGCCAGCCCCTGCAGGGTGCCTACGACGAGGCGCGCGAACTGGTCACCGAATAAAGGCGACGCAAAAAAATCCCGGGGTAAGACCCGGGATTAAAAGTTCTCGCTATGGCCCGTTTCCACCCCATGCAAAAACGGACGCAAAAGAGTATCTCTTGAATACCTTTTGACCACCACTGTCACATCTCACAGTGACAAATCCGCTTTGACCCCACAGCCCTTGTCACGCCTGGTCTGCCGACATTTTCAGCGATCTCCGGTTGTTCTCCATCCACCACTTGAGTAGCATCCCTTCTCAATTCCCTCTGTTGATAAGGCATGCTGATGAAGGCGTTGGATTACAAGCTACTGCTGGCGCTGGATGCGGTGATGCAGGAGCAGAACTTCGAGCGGGCCGCCCAGCGCCTGCACATCACCCAGTCCGCCATCTCCCAGCGCATCAAGCAGCTGGAGCAGCAGTTTGCCGAGCCGCTGCTGATCCGCGGCCAGCCGCTGCAGGCCACCGCGCTCGGGCAGAAGCTGCTGGCCCACTACCGTCAGGTGCGCCAGCTGGAGCTGGAACTGGCTGGTGAGCTCTCCCCCGCCGAGCCGCAGGCACCGATCCGGGTCAGCATCGCCGTCAACGCCGACAGCCTGGCCACCTGGTTTCTGCCGGCCCTGGCCCCGCTGCTGGAACAGCACCCCATCGAGCTGAACCTGCTGGTGGATGACGAGAGCCGCACCCTGGATCGGGTACGCGAGGGGCAGGCGTTCGGCGCCGTCAGCCTGCACGGCCAGCCGCTGGCCGGCTGCTGCG
The DNA here is from genome assembly GCF_027705405.1 of Aeromonas sp. QDB34. Classification (NCBI taxonomy): domain Bacteria; kingdom Pseudomonadati; phylum Pseudomonadota; class Gammaproteobacteria; order Aeromonadales; family Aeromonadaceae; genus Aeromonas; species Aeromonas sp. QDB34. The sequence continues at coordinate 213,976 of NZ_JAPDBT010000002.1, forward strand.
TCGACGAGCTCGGCGAGATGCGCTACCTGCTCACCGCCAGCCCCGCCTTCGTCGCCCGCCACTTCCCGCAGGGGCTGACCCTGGCTGCGCTGGCCAAGGCGCCGGCGGTGGCCTTCGATCAGCGCGACGACATGCACGTCAGCTACATGGCCCGCCACTTCGGGCTGGAGCCCGGCGGTTACCCCTGTCACACGGTGCGCTCGTCCGAGGCCTTCGTTGCCATGGCCGAACAGGGGCTGGCCTGCTGCCTGATCCCGGAATTGCAGATCCGCCGCCAGCTGGCGGAGGGCAGCCTGCTCGATCTCAGCCCGGACCAGCATCTGGTCGAGCGGCTCTACTGGCACCGCTGGGTGCTGGAACGGGGGCTGCACAAACAGATATCCCAGCGCCTGATCGAGCAGGGTCGCCGGGCACTGCAACCCGGCTGAACCGGCCATTCACCTTGGCTTTGGAGGGGTAAAAACGTATAGTGCTGGGCGATCCGTCATCAGGTCTCCACCCAGGTTTTCCACTTCAGGTTCCTCACTTATGTTCCAAGACAATCCGCTGCTGGCCCAGCTCAAGCAACAAATCCGCGAAAACATCCCCAAGAAAGAGGGTGTGATCCGCGCCTCCGATCGGGGCTTCGGCTTCCTGGAGGTCGATGAGAAGACCAGCTATTTCGTGCCGCCTCCCTACATGAAGAAGGTGATGCACGGTGACCGGGTGAGCGCCCTGATCCGTACCGAGAAAGAGAAGGAAGTGGCCGAGCCGGATGCCCTGCTGGAGCAGTCCGTCACCCGTTTCGTGGCCCGCGTCAAGATGTTCCGCGACCGCCTCAACGTGGTCGCCGATCACCCGTTGATCAAGGATGCCATCAAGGCCCGCGTCAAGAAGGGGCTGGACGAGAAAGAGTTCAAGGAAGGGGACTGGGTGGTTGCCACCCTCAAGCGTCACGCCCTGGTGGACGGCAACTTCTCTGCCGAGATCACCCAGAAGATCGCCTCGCAGGAAGATCACAACGTGCCCTGGTGGGTGGTGCTGGCGCGCCACAATCTGGCCCAGGTCGAGCCGGCGGATCTGCCGGAGTGGAAGGTGATCGAAGAGGAAGAGCTGCCGCGCACCGATCTGACCGCGACCCCCTTCTTCACCATCGACGGCGCCAAGACCAAGGACATGGACGATGCCCTGGCCATCCGCAAGCTGGACAACGGCTGGGAGCTGCTGGTGGCCATCGCCGACCCGACCGCCTATGTGGCCGAGGGCAGCGAGCTGGACAAGGAAGCCGCCCAGCGCGCCTTCACCGTCTACATGCCGGGCCGCAACGTGCCGATGATCCCGCGCACCCTCTCCGACGAGCTCTGCTCCCTGAAAGAGGGCGAGGAGCGCAACACCCTGTGTGCCCGTCTGCTCATCGCCGAGGACGGCCTGCTGCTGGAGGAGACCGAGTTCTTCGCCGCCCGCATCAGCTCCCACGCCCGCCTCACCTATGACGACGTCTCCGACTGGGCCGAACACGGCAAACAGCTGGATATCGACGCCGGCGTGCTGGCACAGCTGCCGCTGATGAAGGCGATGACCGAAGCGCGCATCAAGTGGCGTACCGAGCACGCCCTGGTGTTCCCGGATCGTCCCGACTACGACTTCGAGCTGGGCGAGAACGGCGAAGTGCTGGCCATTCACGTCGAGCCGCGCCGCATCGCCAACCGCATGGTGGAAGAGTCGATGATCGCCGCCAACATCTGTGCTGGCCGCGTGCTCGGCAAGCAGGTCGGCTACGGCATCTTCAACGTCCACACCGGCTTTGACGAAGAGTCCCTCGACGGCGCCATCGATCTGCTGAAAAGCGCCGAGGCCCCGTTCGAGAAAGAAGAGATCGCCAGCCTGTCCGGCTTCTGTGCCCTGCGCCGCTGGATCGACAATCTGGACACCCGCTGGCTGGACGGCAAGATCCGCCGCTTCCAGAGCTATGCGCTGATGTCCGCCGAGCCGGGCGCCCACTACGGCCTGGGGCTGGATGCCTACGCCACCTGGACCTCACCGATCCGCAAATACGGCGACATGGTCAACCATCGCCTGCTGAAAGCCGTCATCGCCGGCAAGACACCGGGTGAGCGCCCGAGCCTGGAGCTCACCGAACACCTGACCGCCTGCCGTCGTCTGCACCGCATGGTGGAGCGCGACATCGGCGACTGGCTCTATGTCCGCTACCTCAAGGCCGATGCCGGCACCGACAAGGTGTTCAACGCCGAGATCATCGACGTGATGCGCGCCGGCCTCAAGCTGCGTCTGCGCGAGAACGGCGCCGTGGTGTTCATGCCCGCCCGCCATATCCTCGACAACAAGGATCGGCTGGAGTGCAACTGGGACAACGGCCGCGTCTATCTGGACAAGACCGAGGTGGTCTACGAGCTCGGCCAGATCATCGAGGTCAAGTTGACCGAAGCGGTGGAAGAGACCCGCTCCCTCATCGCCAAGCCGGCGGTGGAGCTGGTGCCGGGCCCGGCGCCGGTCGCCCCGACCAGCGAGGCCGATGCTGCGCCTGCCGACGAGGCCCCCAAGGCCGAATAAGCCAGGCTTCCCCACCTTGCAAAAAGCCCGCACCCTGCGGGCTTTTTTATTGGGCCATGCCGCCAGCCGATCACTTTTTGTACGCCCCGAGCTTGCCAGTTGCTCGTTACGGGCATAGAGTGAACCCACAAATGAACGAACGTTCGCTCATAGTAAGTTTTCAGGCAAGAGGCATCCCCATGACCACCAACAACCTGCGGCTGGAGCAGCGGCGCGAGCAGATCATCCAGGCGGCGCTCGGCTGCTTTATCGAGCGAGGCTTCCACCAGACCGGCATGCGCGACATCGCCGCCGCCGCCGGAGTGAGCCTCGGCAACCTCTACAACCACTTCGCCCGCAAGGAAGAACTGATCGCCCTGATCGCCTCGCTGGAGGCGGCCGAGCTGCAACCCCTGCTGGATGAGCTGGTCCAGGGGTCGGCCCGGGCGGCGCTGGCCCGCTTCGCCGCCGGCTACCTCGCCTGGTCGCTGACCCCGGAGAACCTGCTGCTCGGCACCGAGATCCTGGCAGAGCTGACCCGCCATCCGGAAATGGCCGCCACCTTCGCCAGCAACCAGCGCCAGCTGTGCGATGCCCTGGCGGCGACGGTGCGCCGTGGCCAGCAGGCGGGGGAGCTGGCTGCACACCTGCAACCGGATCTCACCGCCCAGCTGCTGCTGGATGCACTGGAGGGACAGGCGGTGCGCCACGCCCTGGCCCTGCATCCAGAGCAGGCACCGGTCGAGCAAAGGTTGCCGTCCCTGCTGGACCAGCTGCTCGGCCCGGCCTGCTGATCACCCCAAGGAGTCACCACCATGACGACCCCGCACAATCGACTGGAAGGACTGGATCTGGCCCGTGCCATGGCCCTGCTCGGCATGGTGCTGGTGAATTTTCGCATCGCCATGGGGGTGTTGGCGGGGGGGCCGACCTGGCTCAAACCCCTGCTGGATGCACTGGAGGGGCGCTCCGCCGCCAGCTTCGTGGTGCTGGCCGGCATCGGGCTGGGGCTGTCGACCCGCAAGCTGGCGTGGTCGGCGGCCATGAGCCACACCGCCAGGCGGGCCCTGTTCCTGCTGATCGTGGGGCTGCTCAACTATCTGGTGTTTCCGGCCGACATCATCCACTACTACGCCGTCTACTTTCTGCTGGGGGCCTGCAGTCTCCGACTTCCCTCCCCCTGGCTGCTGGCCCTGATCCCGCTGCTGGCGGCAAGCTTCGTCGGCCTGCTGTTCCTGCTCGATTACGATCGGGGCTGGCAGTGGCACAGCTTCAGCTATCCCGAGTTCTGGACCCTGGCCGGCTTCATCCGCAATCTGCTGTTCAACGGCTGGCACCCGGTGGTGCCCTGGCTGGGCTTTCTGCTCTACGGCCTCTGGCTGAGCCGCCAATCTCTGGCCAATCCGGTCACCCAGCGCTGGCTGCTGGTCGGCGGGGTGAGTGCCATGGCGCTGGCCAAGGGGCTGTCGCTCTGGTTGCCGACCCTCTTGCCGAACCCCGAGCTGGCGCCGCTGCTGGCGACCCAGCCCATTCCCCCGGCGCCGCTCTACCTGCTGTTCGGCATGGGTGCGGCCAGCACCCTGATCGCGCTCTGCCTCTGGCTGGGACGCGCCCTGCCCGAGGCCCGCTGGTGGCGAGTGTGGCTACCGGTCGGCCGGCAGACCCTGACCCTCTATCTGGCCCACATCATGCTCGGCATGGGGGTACTGGAGGCCATCGGCTGGCTGCAGGGGCAGGATCTGCCCGAGGTGGTGCTGGCCGCCAGCCTCTTCGCCCTGACGGCGCTGCTGTTTGCCAATTCCTGGAGTCAGCGCTTCGAGCGAGGCCCGCTGGAGTGGCTGATGCGTCGGCTCTGCGGCTGAAGGAGATCATGAAAAACTGAAAGTGGGTTACAAAATAATTGATTCATTGGTTATTTGAATGTGGATTCAAGCAATCCATCGTCAGAGCCCTCAGTTTTCAGGCCAGGCGAGTTGCTCCAATTGAATACAAATAATAGAAATGAGAAATGGATCACATTGACATCGGGTTTGCGCAAACAACAAAGAGTGACTTTCGTCACATAAAAACGATGCTGGCGGCAGCAAAGATCGAAATGTAGCCGGAATACAGAGAGTGAATGTGATCGACATCACTATGAAGGGAGGGGGGTGGTCGGGGTATTTGAGAGCTGCGTCACAAGACACCCCGTTTTCAGCCTAATTTGATCACAAGCTGGTAGATTGAAGTTGCTTAGACGACAGGGATGGCGGTTCGGCAAAACCGGCCAGCCCGACTACCACTTTTAATCAAACAGGCTTAAAACGGGGTCCCGACATGTTATCACCGGATACCAAAGTCAAGATACAGAATTTTGGACGCTTCCTGTCCAATATGGTCATGCCCAACATAGGCGCCTTCATCGCCTGGGGCTTTATTACCGCCCTCTTCATCCCCACCGGCTGGCTGCCGAGCGAAACCTTGGCCAAGCTGGTCGGTCCCATGATCACCTACCTGCTGCCGCTGCTGATTGGCTATACCGGCGGCAAGCTGATGGGCGGTGAGCGCGGCGGCGTGGTCGGTGCCATCACCACCATGGGCGTCATCGTGGGGACCGACATTCCCATGTTCATGGGCGCCATGATGGTCGGCCCGCTCGGTGGCTGGGCCATCAAGCGTTTCGACAAGGCGATGGAAGGTCGCGTCAAGAGCGGCTTCGAGATGCTGGTCAACAACTTCTCCGCCGGCCTCATCGGCATGCTGCTGGCGATCCTCGCCTTCTTCGTGATCGGCCCCTTCGTCAAGGTGCTCTCCGGCGTACTGGCCGGTGGCGTCGGCTTCCTGGTGGACAACAACCTGCTGCCGCTCACCTCCATCTTCGTTGAGCCGGCCAAGATCCTGTTCCTCAACAACGCCATCAACCACGGCATCTTCTCGCCGCTGGGGATCCAGCAGGCGACCGAGCACGGCCGCTCCATCTTCTTCCTGATCGAAGCGAACCCGGGCCCGGGCATGGGCGTGCTGCTGGCCTACATGGTGTTCGGTCGCGGCGCCGCCAAGCAGTCCGCTACCGGTGCCTCCATCATTCACTTCTTCGGCGGCATCCACGAGATCTACTTCCCGTACGTGCTGATGAACCCGCGCCTGATCCTGGCGGTGATCACCGGCGGCATGACCGGGGTGTTCACCCTGACCCTGTTCAACGCAGGTCTGGTCTCCCCCGCCTCACCGGGTTCCATCTTCGCCGTGCTGTTGATGACACCGAAAGCCTCCCTGATCGGGGTGCTGCTCTCCATCGTCGCCTCCACCACCGTCTCCTTCCTGGTCGCCGCCGTGTTCGTGCGTGCCCAGCAGCCGGAAGCCGACGAGGCCGATGCCCTGGGTGAAGCCACTCGCAAGATGAAAGCCATGAAGGGTGCCAAACCCGAAACTGCGGCGGCCAAGAAGCCGGGCGGTGAACTGATGGCAGTGCGCAACATCGTCGTCGCCTGCGATGCGGGCATGGGATCCAGCGCCATGGGCGCCGGCCTGCTGCGCAAGCGGGTGCAGGCCGCCGGCCTCGACATCAGCGTCACCAACCGCGCCATCGATCAGCTCGACGATCAGGTGGACTGGGTCATCACCCACAAGGATCTGACCGAGCGGGCCCGTCGCCACGCGCCGCACGCCCACCACATCTCGCTCACCAACTTCCTCGACAACGGTCTCTATCAGGAGCTGGTACAGAGCCTGACCCAGGCCGCCAACGATGACGTCGCCAACCCGCAGCTGCTGGTGGCCGCCAACGACGACAGCTACGAGCCGCAGGCCGCCGAAGTGTTCACCCTGAGCCGTCATGACGTGCACCTGGGACTCAAGGCCGACAACAAGGAGGCCGCCATCCGGGCTGCCGGCAAGCTGCTGGCGGAGCGGGGCTACGTGGCGCCCGACTACGTCAACGCCATGCTGGAGCGCGAACAGCTGGTCTCCACCTACCTCGGCGAATCCATCGCCGTACCGCACGGCACCATCGCCGCCAAGGAGTTTGTGAAGCGCACCGGCATCGTCATCTGCCAATACCCGGCCGGGGTCGCCTTTGGCGAGGCGGCCGATGAAGTGGCGCGGCTGGTGATCGGCATCGCCGCCCGCAACGACGAACACATGCAGGTGATAACCCGCCTGACCAATGCACTGGACGAACCCGGCCTCATCGACCGGCTGGCCAGCACCCAAGATCCCCAGGAGTTCCTGGATCTGCTGGGTGCCGAACAGGCTGCCTGATCGTCCTTCATCGTCTTTGGTTCAAGAGGTTAATATCATGAAAACATTGCATTTTGGTGCCGGCAACATCGGTCGCGGCTTCATCGGCAAACTGCTGGCTGACGCCAGCCACCAGGTCACTTTCGCCGACGTCAACGAGACCCTGATCGACCAGCTCAACCACCGCCAGGAGTACAAGGTGCACGTGGTGGGAGCGGATCAGAAGCTGGACGTGGTGCGCAACGTGGCGGCGGTGAGCTCCGCCGGCCACGAGGTGATCGCCCGCATCATCACCGCCGATCTGGTCACCACCGCGGTCGGCCCCAACATTCTGGACAAGATTGCCAGCACCCTGGCCAAGGGGCTGCAGGCCCGCTTCGATGCCGGCAACCTGACACCGCTCAACGTCATCGCCTGCGAGAACATGGTGCGCGGCACCAGCCATCTCAAGCAGGAGGTACTCAAGTACCTGCCGGTCGCGTATCATGCCACCCTCGACGCCTGCATCGGCTTCGTCGACTCGGCGGTGGACCGCATCGTTCCGCCCGCGGCGGCCAACGATGATCCGCTGGAAGTGACGGTGGAGAGCTTCAGCGAGTGGATTGTCGACCAGACCCAGTTCAAGGGCGAGCTGCCGCAGGTGGCGGGCATGGAGCCCACCGACAACCTGATGGCCTTCGTCGAGCGCAAGCTGTTCACCCTCAACACCGGCCACATCGTCACCGCCTACCTCGGCAAGCTGAGGGGCTATCGCACCATCCGCGAGGCGATCGAGGATCCGCTGATCCGCAGCAAGGTGCGCCGCGCCATGGAGGAGAGCGGCGCCGTACTGGTGCAACGCTACGGTTTCGACCCGCGCCTGCACGCTGCCTACATCGAGAAGATCCTGGCCCGCTTCGCCAACCCCTATCTGGTGGACGAGATTGACCGGGTCGGCCGTCAGCCGCTGCGCAAGCTGGCGGCGGGGGATCGGCTGGTGAAGCCGCTGCTCGGCACCCTGGAGTACGGCCTGCCCAGCGATCACCTGCAGGAGGGGATCGCCGCGGCGCTGCACTATCGCAACGCCGATGACCCGCAGGCGGTGGAACTGCAACAGCTGCTGGCGGAGCTGGGCCCGGCCCAGGCTCTGGCCCGCATCACCGGCCTGGCTGCCGACAGCGACATCGTCAGCGCCATCGTCACCCGTTATGGCAATTTGAAGTGACCTGATGAGGCGCCGCCGGCCCACCCAGGCCGGCCACCAAAGCGCCTCACACGATAAAAACCGGGAGAGAGGCCCACTCTCTCCCTGTCAGCTGGACCCAATGCACTTATGACCACACACCAGGAAGATGAAGTACTGGAGCGACTGAACGAGCAGGATGGCCCTCGCGGCTTCTTTCTCGAGGTCGTGACCATCCTGGAAGAGGCGGTCGACTCTCTGATGCGACGCGCGTTCCGTCAGGAGGAGTATGCCGTCAAATACGCCATCGAACCCCTGCTCAACCAGAGCGGCCCTCTCGGCCAGCTGGAGGTGCGCCTCAAGCTCATCTTCGCCCTCGGCCTCATCTCCCTCGAGCGCTATCAGGATCTCGAGGCTTACCTGAAGATCCGCGATTTTCTGGTGCGCGACCCCAAGGATTACCGCTTCAGCGACAAGCCGATCCGCGATCTGCTGGCACGTCTGCACGGCGTCAGCCAGGGCGGCATGATGCCGCAGGAGGCCCCCGCCAACGAGGAGGATTGGCCCTTCTACCAGATGCAGCTGAACCGGCTCGATCAGGTGGTGCGCTCGGCGCTGGTACTGGCGGTGGCCGACTGCGTCACCGAACTCCACAAAGAGAGCCCCATCTAATCCGGCTGGTGGCCGCAGCCAGCGGCCACACCCCGCCCCTCTCCCGCGGCATGCCCCCGTGACGCCCGCTGTCGCGCGATCCGCTTCCCCCCTTGTTCCCGCCGCCGGCTGGTGTCAATCTGACCATCTTCCCCACTACACTTCCTCCAGGTTCATCGCCTTAATCGAGGTCTGCATGATTGCTCTCTCCCTGGCCGGGATCGCCCTGGTCTCAGTGCTGGCCCAGTGGCTGGCCTGGTCGCTGCGGGTGCCCGCCATCCTGTTTCTGCTGCTCACCGGCCTGCTGCTGGGCCCGGTCAGCGGCCTGCTCGACCCCGACGCCCTGCTCGGCGACCTGCTGTTTCCGCTGGTCTCCCTGTCGGTCGCCATCATCCTGTTCGAGGGGGCGTTCACCTTACACCTGGCCGAGCTGAAAGGGATCGGCAAAGTGGTGCGCAACCTCTGCTCGGTGGGCATGCTGGCCAGCTTCGCCGTCATCGGCAGCGCCGGTTACTTCCTGCTGGGACTGGACTGGCGGGTCGCCATGGTGCTCGGCGCCGTGCTGGTGGTGACCGGCCCCACCGTGGTCGCCCCCATGCTCAACGTGATCCGCCCGACCCGGGAGGTAGACCGCATCCTGCGCTGGGAAGGGATCGTCATCGATCCCATCGGCGCCCTGTTTGCGGTGCTGGTGTTCGAGGCGGTGCGCCTCGGCAGTCAGGGGGATCTCATCGGCCACACCCTGCTGGCGCTGGCCAAGACGGTGGGGGTAGGGTCGCTCATCGGGGTCGGTGCCGGCTGGCTCACCACCCTGCTGATCCGCAAGGACTGGCTGCCGGTCAGCCTGCACAAGTTCGGGGTGCTGGCGCTGGTGCTGGTCACCTTCAGTCTCTCCAACTGGCTCAGCCACGAATCCGGCCTGCTGGCAGTCACCGTGTTCGGCATCTGGCTCGCCAATCAGGAGGGGCTGGATCTGGAGGAGGTGCTGGCCTTCAAGGAGGATCTCGCCGTCATCCTCATCTCCTCCCTGTTCATCCTGCTGGCGGCTCGCCTCGATCTGGCCCAGCTCTGGCAGCTCGGCCCCATGGTGCTGGCGCTGCTGTGCGTGGTGCAGTTCGTGGCGCGTCCGCTCTGCATCCTGGTCTCCACCTGGGGATCGGATCTCTCCTGGCGGGCCCGCGCCCTGCTCGGCTGGATTGCACCGCGCGGCATCGTCGCGGCGGCGGTCAGCGCCTCCTTCGCCATCAGCCTGCACCAGGCCGGCATTCCCGATGCCGACAAGCTGGTGCCGCTGGTGTTTGCGGTGATCATTTCCACCGTGGTGCTGCAGAGCCTCACCTCGGCGCCGCTGGCCGGTCTGCTCAAGATGCGCCAGAGCGCCCCCAACACCTGGCTCATCATCGGGGCCAACTCGGTGGCACGGGCCATCGGCCGGGCACTGGCGGATCAGGGGGTACCGGTCCAGCTCTGCGATCCGGCCTGGGAGTTCTGCCGTCAGGCGCGGATGAGCAACCTGCCCTGCTACTTCGGCAACCCGCAATCCGAACACGCCGAGCTGCACCTGCCGCTCACCAGCATCAGCACAGTGCTGGCGCTCTCCCCCAACCGCCACAACAACGCCCTCGGCGTGCTGCACTTCGCCCACCTCTACGGCGAGGAGAAGGTCTACTCCCTGCGCTCCAGCGAGCAGCACGGCAAGGCCAATCGGGAGAGCACCACCTTCCGCGCCCGCCAGAACCTGTTCGGTCCCGACATCAACTACGCCCGGCTGAGCGGCCTGCTGAGCCGGGGCGGCCAGATCAAGGCGACCCGGCTGAGCGAGGCGTTCGACTGGGCTCAGTACCAGGAGGCCAACCCGGGCGCCATTCCGCTGTTCGTGCTGGACGGCAAGGGGCGGCCTCGCATCGTCACCGGCCCCGTCGAGCCGCTGGCCGGGGAGCTGCTGATCGCCCTGCAGCCGCCGAAGGAGACGGCCGCCCCATGAACGAGACCCGGCCCAACCCGCTGTTGGCCCCACTGCTGACACTGCTGCGGCAGGCAAGCGGCAGCTACAAGGTACACGAGCTGCTGGCCGAACTGCGCCGCCAGGAGGCCATCCCGCCTCTGCCGGGGGATGAGCAGCTGCAGCTGTTTCGCCTCAACTTTCTCATCATGAACGCCCTCTACCAGCTGCAGGCCGAGCTTCATGGCGAAGGGTGGTGGCTGGTGATCAGCACTCTGGATATCCGGCTCGAACCACTCGCCATTCGCGAGGGGGCAAGCGCCCTCGCCCGGGGCGAGGCGCTGCGCAGTTACTACCTCGACTGGCAGGTGTTCTGGCAGACCGATCGGGAGGAGGTGGAGGCGCTGCTCGGCAGCTTCTGGCGGGCCTGTGAGCGGGATGAGCACAGGGCCGAGGCGCTGACCCTGTTCGCCCTGCCGACCGGGGCGCAGCCCGATGCCATACGCCGCCGCTGGCGGGAACTGGCGCTGCAACACCACCCGGATCGCGGGGGCGATGCCGACACCTTCATCCGCCTGCGCTGGGCCTGGGAGCACCTCAAATCGGCCAAATGAGCCGGCCGACACCGACCGCAGCCACTAGACTTGAAGTGGCATCAAGCGTCACGGGAGGATGTCATGACAGTCAGCGAACTTCGCCAGCTCTATCAGCAGCAAGCCTTCAAGGAAGCCGAGATCCTGCAGGACGCCATCCTGCCCGGCTGGATCGTGGAGTTCAGGGGTCAGGACGGCAAGCTGTACGAGATGACCGACACCCTGGGCTGCCCCCGCTACTTCGGCTCGCTCGAGGAGGCCCGCCAGCACGTGCACCTGGTGGCGGATTGCCCGATCCAGGTCGAACACCTCTACCGCTTCTTCGAACGCTGAGGGATCGGCAGGCTCAAAAAAGGCTCCCGCGGGAGCCTTTTCTCATTCCGGTTGCAGGGGTTCAGCCCCCTTTCCCTCCAGCCTCCTGACCGGCTTTTGCAGGATCAGGTTGGCCGGATAGGTGACCAGATCGCCGTTGTCATCGCGCACCCGCACGTAGAAGAGGCCGATCTCGGTGATGACCCCGGTGACCGAATCATCCTTGTCGAGGATCCGGATCCGGTCGCCAATCTTGTAGGGGAAGGCGAAGAAGATGGTGATGCTGGCGGTGATGTTGGAGAGGATCGACCACTGCGCCACCATGGCGACGCCCAGCACCGCGAAGAAGGAGGAGGCCAGCACCACCAGCCGCGAGAAGTCGAGCCCCCACACCCCGGCCAGGATCAGCAGGGTGGCGCAGCCGAGCAGGAAGTGGAACACGTGCTCCACGTAGAGCACCCGGTTCTCGCTCACCTGCCGGGTCTGCGCCAGCGCCAGCAGGCTCTTGTGAATGAGCCCGCGAATGAGGGTGTGGCCCAGCAGCAACAGCAGGGTCACGCCAAAAGATTCCCATGTCGTCATGTCTGCTCCCTACCACCAGCGCCGATGTTTGAGCCAGACCGCCAGCCCGGTCGCCAGCGCCACCAGGGAGCCGCAGAAGATCCAGAAGGCGGTCGGGCTCTCGGCCCCGGGAATGCCCCCCAGGTTGATGCCGAACAGGCCGGTCAGGAAGCTGGCGGGCAGGAACAGCAGCGCCATCACCGACATCTGGTAGGCGCGGCGGTTGGTCGCCTCCGCCATCAGGTTGTTGATCTCGTCCGCCAGCACGGCGGTACGCGCCACCCCGGCATCCAGATCGTCCAGCCAGCGTCTCAGCCGGTCGGCGATGTCCAGCAGGCGCCGCCGGTCATCTTCATCCAGCCAGCTGATCTTCTCGTTGGCGAGGCGCGCCACCAGATCCCGCTGCGGCGAGAGGTAGCGGCGGATCATGATGAGCTGCTTGCGGATCAGCGCCAGCCGGCCGTTGGCGGGCAGGTCGCGCATCAGCACCATCTCCTCCAGATCCAGGATCTGGTCGTGCAGCTCCTCGACGAACTCCCCGGCCCGGTCGGTCAGGGCATCGCAGATCTCCACCAGCCAGTCGGCCGGGGTATCGGCGCCGCCCCCCAGCTTGAGCTGGTTGAACACGTCCTGCTCCGACAGCAGCGGCCGGCGCCGGCTGCTGATGATGAGATCCGGGGTGATGTAGATGCGCAGCGCCACCATCTCTTCCGGTCGGTGGTCCTTGTTGTGGTTGATGCCGCGCAGGATCAGCAGCACCGTCTCCCCCATCCGGACCAGCTTGGGGCGATTGCTCTGACCGAGCAGCGACTCGCGCGCCGCATCATTGAGCAACGGGGTCTGCAGCAGCCAGCGCGCCGCCTCCGGATTGCCGTAGTCCAAATGCAGCCAGCCCGGCTGCTTGGCCGGTATCTCGCTGCCCGCCACCAGTGGCTGCATGCCACCCCTGCCATCCAGGGTCAGGCCATAAATTACGTCACTGGGCACCCGATCCATCTGCTCGTCCTTTTCGCTCATGTTCATCGGCCCAGCTTACACCAAAGCCGGGCCCGACTCAGCCCCGGGGCAGCCGCCCCGCGCCGGCCGTGTTAAGATGCGTCACTCGTTTCAGACACAGGAAGCCCTGCCATGCCCATCTGGGTCGATGCCGATGCCTGCCCCATTCCGGTCAAGGAGATCCTTTACCGCGCCGCCCACCGTGCCCAGGTGGTGACCACGCTAGTGGCCAATCAGGGGCTGCGGGTGCCCCCTTCCCCCTTCATCAAGACCCAGCAGGTGGAGAAGGGCTTCGATGTGGCAGATCATGTCATCGCCCAGCAGGTCAAACCCGGCGATCTGGTGATCACCGGCGACATCCCGCTCGCCTCCTGGGTGATCGATGCCGGCGGCGAGGCACTCAATCCTCGCGGCGAGATCTACACCCGCGAGACCATCAAGGCGCGGCTCGGCATGCGCAACTTCATGGAGGAGCTGCGCTCGGCCGGGGTGCAGACCGGCGGCCCGGCCCCCCTCAACGCGGCCGACAAGCAGCGCTTCGCCAACGCCCTCGACAAGTGGCTCATCCGGGGCAAGCTGAGTTGATTGCCCCCTCCCCGGCCGGCCGCCGGGGAGACCCATTCATTTCCCTTTTCGCTTAATTCTTTCTTAAGGCTGCTGAACTAACCTTGTGGCTGTTGACCCAACCACCCGCAAGGAGCAAGCAATGAAACTGACCCCCCTGTTGTTACTGATCCCCCTGTTGAGCGGCGCCGCCCTGGCCGATCCCCAATGTACCCAGGCCGACAAGAGCAAGTGGATGAGCGAAGCCGACGCCCAGCAGCAGATCAAGGCGATGGGCTACGACATCAAGAAGTTCAAGGTCACCAAGACCAACTGCTACGAGATTTACGGTTGGGACAAGGAGAAGCGCAAGGTCGAGATCTACTTCGACCCGACCGACCTGAAGAAAGTGAAAGAAGAGATCGACGAATAATCCGGCCATGGGCCGGTCTCCTGCCGGCCCTTTCTATGGAGCCACGCCATGACAACCTCTGAAGTGAAAGTCTGGGATCCCCTCATCCGGGTGTTTCACTGGGCCACCGTCACCCTCTGCCTGCTCAACTTCTTCGTGCTGGAAGAGGGCAGCAAGCCCCACAAATATGCCGGCTACGCAGTGGGCATCCTGTTGATCATCCGCCTGCTGTGGGGGCTGGTCGGACCCCATTACGCCCGCTTCGGCCAGTGGTGGCCGACCCCGGCCCGGGTTCGCTACTACCTGCGCCAGCTGGCCCAGGGCCGCCACCCCTACTACCTCGGCCACAACCCGGTCGGCGCCCTGATGATCTGGCTGCTGCTGCTGTCGCTGGTCGGCACCGTGGTCACCGGCTGGCTCACCACCTGGGATGCCTTCTGGGGCGAAGACTGGCTGGAGGAGTTGCACGGCATCATTGCCAACACCTTGATGGCTGCCGTCGGCGTCCATGCGGCCGTGGTGATCCTGACCGATCGCCTCACCCGCAGCGACCTGGTGCGCGCCATGGTGCTGGGCAAAAAACGGGTACCCGCCGACGCCAAGGTGGAAGATCCGCGCAGTTAATGACCGGGCGGCCCCTCGGTCCCCGGTTTTTTGCTGCAATGGCCCGCGACACTGGTAAGATGCGCCGCCATTTTCCCCATGTCGTAACCATCATGACCGCCCAAGGGCACCTGCTCTTCTCCGTTACCTGCACCCTGCTCGCCCACAAACTCCAGCTGACGCCGGCCCTGGCCGACGCCAGCCTGTGGCACACCATTCCTGCCGCACTGGCCAGCGCCCTGCTGCCGGACCTTGACCACCCCAGGTCGGTGCTGGGGCAACGCCTGCCCTGGATCTCCAAACCCTTGTCGCGGCTGTTCGGCCATCGCGGCTTCACCCACAGCCTGCTGGCGGTGGCCGCCGCCATCTGGGGGCTGGATCAGAGCCAAGCTCCCACCCTGCTGCCCACCGGCGTCAAGGATGCCCTTATCATCGGCTACCTCAGCCACCTGCTGGGAGACTGGCTCACCCCGGCCGGCATTCCGCTGCTGTGGCCCAGCAAGCGCCGCTACCGGCTGCCGGGCTGGCCGCTCAAAAGCGGCGGCGCCGTCGAGACCGGCTTTTGCACTCTCACCCTGCTGGCCGCCGGTTACTGGGCCCACTGGCCAGGCTAGCGGTCCGTCAGGCCAGCTAGCACCTGCTGTTGCCAAAAAAACAAACCCCTGCCGAGGCAGGGGTTTGTCATGGTGAGAGCGGGTGGCGCTATTACAGCATCACACCGGCAATCACGGCGGAGAGCAGGCTCACCAGGGTGGAGCCGTACACCAGCTTCAGACCGAAGCGGGAGACCATGTTGCCCTTCTCTTCGTTCAGCGCCTTCACCGCACCGGCGATGATGCCGATGGAGCTGAAGTTGGCGAACGACACCATGAAGATGGAGAGGATGCCGATGGTGCGCGGAGAGAGCTGGGCAGCGATCTTGCCCAGATCCATCATGGCCACGAACTCGTTGGTCACCAGCTTGGTCGCCATGATGGAGCCGGCTTGCAGCGCTTCACCACTCGGGATGCCCAGGATCCAGGCGATCGGGTAGAAGAGGTAGCCCATGACGAACTGGAAGTTGACGCCGAATGCCATCTCGAACAGGTAGTTGATGAGGGCAATCAGGGCGATGAAGCCGACCAGCATGGCACCCACGATGACCGCCACGGTGAAACCGGCCATGATGTACTCGCCCAGCATCTCGAAGAAGTTCTCTTTCTTCGGGCTGTGGTGCTCGTCACCTTCGGCCAGCGCCTTGGCGTCGGTCACGGTATTGTCCGGCTCGTAGGGGTTGATCAGCGACAGCACGATGAAGGTGCTGAACATGTTGAGCACCAGCGCGGCCACCACGTAACGGGGCTCGATCAGCTGCATGTAGGCACCGACGATGGACATGGAGACGGTGGACATGGCAGTGGCGGCCAGGGTGTACATCTGCTTCTCGTTCAGGTGCGGCAGGATGTTCTTGAGCGCGATGAAGTTCTCGGACTGGCCGACGATCATGGAGCTGATGGCGTTGAAGGACTCCAGCTTGCCCATGCCGTTGATCTTGGCCAGCACGGTACCGATGCCGCGGATCACCAGCGGCAGCAGACGGATGTACTGCAGGATACCGATCAGCACGGAGATGAAGACGATGGGCATCAGTACCATCAGGAAGAAGGAGAAGGCCCCTTCATTAACCAGGCCGCCGAACACGAAGTCGGTACCCTGTTTGGCAAACTCCATCAACTTGGTGAAGCCGGCCGCGAAGCCACCCACCACCGCCAGACCCACTTCGGAGTTCAGCATGAACCAGGCCAGCGCCAGTTCGACCACCAGCAGTTGGCCGATATAACGCAGTTTGATCTGTTTCCAGTTGTGGCGGTTGGCCAGCAAAGCAAGAGCGAGGACCATCACGAGTCCGAGCACAAAGTGAACGTATTCCATACCAGTAGCACCTGAGTAATTTGTAATTTTTTGACCGGCGCCATCATAGACATTTGCATATTTAAAAATCAGATAGCCATCACAATCTGCGGTAAAAATATGCATGTTGGATAATACAAACGTTTTTAAATTAATTAAACGCTCACGCAAGCATCTAATCATTGTTCAATGAACATAAAAATCATTAATAAACAGATAGTTAAAAATAAACCATTCAGTCTGAAAGGGCTATTTTTACAGCTTTCTCACATTTATTTAAAACCTGGCGAATGGCGTCATAGCGGTGAGGTTAAATTTACGGCGAATTTATTTAATCAAATCAAAGTGACAAACGTTTATCTTATTTGCGATGAATGGCCCGGCTTCTTTCAGCTAATTCCCGAAAGGCAGTGGGGTATTTTCAGACGAGCCGGACAACATGCCGCCACCGGTTTTCCCCGGCCGCAGCCCCGCCACCGTCGCCGTCCAGTCGTTCAAAAATCCGCCACACCCGGCAGCGCTTTCTGATACAATGCGCGCCCTTGCGCACGGCGCAGCCCGTTTTCTCCGATATAGAGTCTTTTTGTGAACAACGAATTTAGCAGCCTGAACCTCTCCCCCGCCCTGCAGGACAACCTCGCCAGCCTGGGTTATCTGCAGATGACCCCGATCCAGGCCCAGAGTCTGCCCCTGGTACTCGATGGCAAAGACCTGATCGCCAAGGCAAAAACCGGAAGCGGCAAGACCGCGGCCTTCGGCCTCGGCCTGCTTGCCAGCCTCGATGTCAACCGGCTCGAGGTGCAGGCGCTGGTGCTCTGTCCGACTCGCGAGCTGGCCGATCAGGTTGCCACCGAGATCCGCCGTCTTGCCCGTACCCTGCCCAACGTCAAGCTGGTCACCCTGTGCGGCGGCACCCCGACCGCACCGCAATCCGCCACCCTGAGCTTTGGCGCCCACATTGCCGTCGGCACCCCGGGCCGGATCCTCAAGCACCTGGAGCAGGGCACCCTCGAGCTGGACGGCCTCAAGACGCTGGTGCTGGACGAAGCGGATCGCATGCTGGACATGGGCTTTGGCGAAGACATCAACCGGGTCATCAGCCACGCCCCGCGCGATCGCCAGACCCTGCTGTTCTCCGCCACCTATCCGGAGGGGATCGCCCAGATGAGCCGCGGCGTGCAGCGCAACCCGGTCGAGGTGAGCGTGGAGTCCCTGCACGAAGACAGCGCCATCGAACAGAAGCTGTATGAAGTGCCGGCCGGCCAGCGCCTCGATGCCCTCGGCTGGCTGCTCAGCCACTATCAGCCGAGTTCCTGCGTGGTGTTCTGCAACACCAAGCGCGCCTGCAACGACGTGGCCGACCACCTGGCCGCCAAGGGCTTCTCGGCGCTGGCGCTGAACGGCGACCTGGAACAGCGCGAGCGGGATCAGGTGCTGGTGCGCTTCGCCAACGGCAGCGCCACCATCCTGGTGGCCACCGACGTGGCCGCCCGCGGTCTCGACATCAAGGAGCTGGGCGCCGTCATCAACTACGAGCTGACCTACGACCCCGAGGTGCACGTGCACCGGATCGGCCGTACCGGCCGCGCCGGCCAGCAGGGCCTGGCCCTGAGCCTCTACCAGCCGAACGAGGCCCAGCGCGTCAACTTCATCGAGGAGTACCAGCAGGCCCCCATTCCCCAGGGCGACCTGGCCGGGATCGGCCGTGACATCAAGCCGATTGCACCGCAGATGGTGACCCTCTCCATCGATGCGGGCCGCAAGAGCAAGGTGCGTGCCGGTGACATCCTCGGCGCCCTGACTGGCGAAGGCGGCATTGCCGGGGCCGATGTGGGCAAGATCCAGATTTCCGAGCAGTACTCCTACGTGGCGGTGAAGCGCCAGGTGGCCAGCGCCGCCCTCAAGCGGCTGCAGGAAGGCAAGATCAAGGGGCGCAGCTACCGCGCTCGCAAGCTGGGCTAAGGTTCACGACACAGGCGCCGGTTCGGCGCCTGTTTCATATTTATCCGTGCCCATGAGAACAAGGCAGATGCCATGACCCAGACAACCCGACCCGAAGTGAGCTGCCAGAACTGCGAAGCCTGCTGCTGCCGCCTCGAGGTGATGCTGTTTACCGATACCGGCGTACCGGATCGCTATGTGGAAGAACGGGAAGGTGAAGTGCCGGTGATGCACCGGCTGGAAGATGGCTGGTGCGCGGCGCTCGACCGCAACACCATGATGTGCCGCATCTACGAAGTCCGCCCCTTGATATGCCGTGAATTTGAAATGGGCGAGCCAGACTGTATCGACGAGCGGGACAAGTGGTTTATCAAGCTCAACTGAGCTGCGGGTAATGATCAGCCTGCCGTGCCGTCAGACCAGCCCGGCCAGTTGCCGTTCCAGCCACTGCAGCGCCTCGTCGGTCTGCTCGAAGTAGCGGACGCCCTGAAACGGCAAACCGCTGAACACCTGATCCGCCAGATACTGCTTGAAGCTGCCCGCCAACACCACCGCCAGAAAGGCGCAGCCGTTGCTGGCGCACCAGCCGAACTGGCGGCGAAAGCGGGCCAGCACCTCGGGGCCCGCCGCCTCAAACTCGGTCGCCACTTCGACAATGCCCCAGGGCGCGTCGCGCAGGCTGGCGATCTGCTGGCTGAACTGTGCCTCATAGGCCATGGCCCCCGCCAGATTGAAGGGGCCGCTCGGTCGGCAGATCAGCACCTGACCGCGTCGCTGCATCTCGAAATGGCCGTGTGGTTGCAACTTCACGTCTGCCTCCTTCCCTGGATTTTCGTCGCGCAAGCACCCTTTTATGTTGCAACAAGGTAAGGATTTCTCTGCAAAAAGTCCATTCTGCCAGGCGTGAGCCTGGAGCGACTGCGTCACCGGTTGACCCACTGTCAGCCTGCTCAGCACGCCCGTGTCCACCGCCTCGACCAGCCCTCATGTTCTGTTGCAGTTAACAAAACGTTGCTGCTATCATCCGCGCCGCCACCAACATTCCACCAACTGAAACCTTAACTCACGGCGCAAGGAACAGAGATGAAAAATCGGGACGCGAACCACTATCAGCGCATCTGGCGCTGGCACTTCTATGCGGGTCTCTTCGTCGCCCCCTTCCTGATCCTGCTCTCGCTGACCGGGATCGTCTATCTGTTCAAGCCCCAGCTCGACAACCTGATGTATCCCGAGCTGATGAAGGTCGCCCCCGTCAGCCAGCCGCTCAGCGCCGATCAGCTGCTGGTCAAGGCGATGGTGGCGATGCCGGATGCCAGCCTGAGCAAGTACCTGCCACCGGTCAGCCCGGAGGCCAGCGCCCAGTTCATCATCCGCCAGGGCGGCAACGAGCTGACCCTGTTCCTCGATCCCGCCAGCGGCGCCCTGCTCGGCACCCTGGACAACAAGTGGAATCTGCAGGCGGTGGCCCGCGCCCTGCACGCCGAGCTGATGATAGGCACCGTGGGGGACAGGCTGATCGAGCTGGCCGCCGGCTGGGGCATAGTGCTGCTCATTAGCGGGCTCTATCTGTGGTGGCCACGCAAGGGGCCAGGGGTTGGCGGCATCCTGTGGCCGCGCTGGAGCCAGCGCGGCCGGCTCTGGTGGCGCGATCTGCACGCCGTGGTTGGTTTCTGGGGGGCCGGCTTCCTGTTGCTGCTGCTCTTGAGCGGCATGACCTGGACCGGCTTCTGGGGCGATCAGTTTGCCGCCGTCTGGAACCGCTTCCCGGCCGCCATGTGGAATGAGGTGCCCAAGTCGGCCCCCCTGGCTCGCAGCCTCAACCATGCCCATCAACAGACAGTCCCCTGGGCGGTCGAGAACACCCCCATCCCCAGCTCGGCCGAGCCCAAGGCTCACGACCACAGCGCCATGGGTCACGGCGGCGAGCACGACGGCATGGTGATGGCGGAGCACCGCATCCCGCTGCAACAGGTGGTGGAGATCGCCGCTGCGCGCCAGGTCACGCCGGGCTACAGCATCACGCCACCGGCCGGGGCGAGCGGCGTCTACACCATCGCCATCTCGGCCGATGATCCGCGCAACGATGCCACCCTGCACATCGATCAATACAGCGGCAAGGTGCTGGCCGACGTGCGCTGGGAAGACTACGGTCCGGTCGCCAAGACGGTGGAAACCGGCGTCATGCTGCACATGGGCAAGCTCTACGGCTGGCCACACCAGCTGGCCATGCTGCTCATCTGCCTGCTGGTGTTGCTGAGCTCGGTGAGCGGGCTCTGGATCTGGTGGAGCCGCCGCCCCAGTGGTCGCCTCGCCGCCCCGCCCTTGCCGGCCAACCTGCCCCCCATGCGCGGCGCCATTGCCCTGCTGATCCTGCTAGGTATCTGCTTCCCGCTGGTGGGCGGCTCCATGCTGGTGATCTGGCTGCTGGACAGCCTGCTCTTCGCCCGCCGTCGGGCGCCCCGGCTGGCACGGGTCAGCTAGTCGCCGGCGCCGTGCGCCGCACAAGCTGCCACTCAAGGAGGGCTCCCACACGGGAGCCTTCCTGCTTTCAGCGCGCCTTTACGCTTGCTCTACCAGCTGGAGGATCTTCCTCGCCTTCTCGAAGTGATCGAGGCGCTGGATCTGGATCCACCAGGTCGCCGCCTCCATCAGCAACTCGGGGTCATCGTTGCGGTTGGCAAAAAACGCATAGAAGGAGACGCCGACCGCCTCCCCCTTCTGCGCGATTTTCTGATGGCACACCTGGATGATTTTCTGTTTGAGCGAGTCGCGCATGGCGGCGTTCCGACCTGATGAGTGATTGGCCGGCCAGCATACCTCAACCAACAAAAAGGGCCCCCATCCGGGAGCCCTTTTGCCTTGCCGATCACATGGCACTGGGTCAGGAGAGCGCCAGCCCGATGGAGAGCAGCAGGCTGTAGAGGAAGGCGCTGATGGCGGTCTTCTTGAGCGCACCGGTCAGCACCTCGCCATCGAAGCTCTGGCGCAGGGTCTTGGCGGCATCGGTGAGCGGCTTCATGGCCGGCAGGAAGATCCAGGGCCAGAAACTGGCGGGCTGGGTCAGCAGGAAGGCGATGGTGGTCAGCAACGCCGCCCCCAGCAGCACCCAGTGGTAGGCGATGGCCCGGTTGCGACCGAGCCGCACCGCCAGGGTGATCTTGCCGCTGACCGCGTCGGTCTCGATGTCGCGCACGTTGTTGATGTTGAGCACCGCGGTGGCCAGCAGGCCGCAGGCGGTGGCCGGCAGCAGCAGATCCCACTGCAGGGTCTTGGTGAACAGGTAGTAGGAGCCGAGCACCCCCAGCAGGCCGAAGAACAGGAACACCGAGATGTCGCCGAAGCCGCGATAGCCGTAAGGGGTCTTGCCCACCGTGTAGGTGATGGCGGCGACGATGGCGGCGCCGCCGAGCAGCACGAAGGTAAGGATCTGCAGCCACTGATCGCCGAAGGCGCAGCCCAGCAGGGCGAGGCCGCTGACCACTGCGGCCAGCGCGGTCAGCGCCATGGCCACGCACATCTGCCGGCGGGTGATGAGGCCGGAGACCACGGCGCGCTGGGGGCCGATCCGCTCGCCATTGTCCGCCCCGGATACCGCATCCCCATAATCGTTGGCCAGATTGGAGAGGATCTGCAGCAGTATGGCGGTCAGCAGGGAGAGCGCCATGATGGTGCCGTCGAAGGCACCGCGGCTGGCCGCCAGCCCGGAACCCAGCAAAATGGAGGAGCACGCCAGCGGCAACGTTCGCAAACGCGCCGCCAGCAACCAAATAGATAAGGTATTTGTCATATTGTGATGGCCAAACAATCAGATATTGATCGTGTTAAGGGTTATCGAACCGGATTTCGGTATACTTGGCCCCTCGGGAGGTAGCTCCCCGGGCGATTTACATGGACGAATGGGCAGATAATATATAGGAATAATCGCTCCTTTGGCATAAACCAACGGCATCCTTCTGCAGGATGGACCGTCACTATCGGCTCATAGACGAAATCCATGTTGGCTCAGACCCATATCAAGCAACAACTGGACGCCCTGCGTCACGGCAATGCCAGCGGCTTCGTGCGGCTGCGCGTGGCAATCGAGGTCAGCTCCTTTCTGGGCTGGCTCGCGGCGCAGACCCTCTATCCCCGTATCTATTGGCATGCCAGAGGACAAGAGCGTCCCGAATACGTGGCGCTGGGCTGCCTGCGCGAGCTGACCGAGCCCCAGGCGATCCGCCAGGTCTGCGAACAGACCAGCCAGCCCCATGACGACAGCCCCCGCTACTATGGCGGACTGGCGTTCGACCCCACCCAGCCCGGCTGGCAGGGGTTCGGCCCCTGCCGCTTCGTGCTGCCCCGCATCGAGCTGGTGCGCCGTGGCGAGTGCGTCACCCTCTGCCTCAACCTCTGGTTGCCGGAGCAGACCGGCAGCGACGCCTTCGAGGTCGAACTGCAGGCCGCCGCCGCCGCCCTCGACGCCCTTCGGCCGGAGGCGCCTCTCCCGCCGCTGACCCGTCATTCATGGCAACGGGAAGATTGCCCGAGCCAGCCACAGTGGCAGACCCTGGTCGAGCAGGTCACCGCTCCCGAGTTCCAGGCCCACACCCCCAAGGTGGTGCTGTCGCGCCAGAGCCGGCTCACCCATGACGGTGCGACGCTCACGGCCGACCCGCAGGCCGTCGCCCCCTGGTCGCTGCTGGCCAGCTGGGCACAGCACGGCCAGGACTGCTTTCACTTCGGCTTCCAGTTTTCACCCGAGCAGAGCTTCATCGCCTGCTCCCCCGAGCGGCTCTATCGCCGCGAACAGCAGCACCTCTTCACCGAGGCGCTGGCGGGCACCATCCGCCGCTCCGGCGACGAGGCGACCGACGCGGCGCTGGCCGCCGAACTGCTGGCCGACAGCAAGAACCGGCTGGAAAACCGGCTGGTGCATGCCGACATCCTCAGCCGGCTGGCGCCGCTTACCACAGACGCCACCCTGACCGAGCCGCGCATTCTCAAACTGCGGCTGCTGCAGCACCTCAAGTGCGACATCGAGGCCGAGCTAAAGTCCGGCGTCTGCGACTGGCAACTGCTGGAGGCGCTGCACCCCACCCCCGCGGTGGGCGGTGCCCCCCGCGAGGCGGCGCTGGCCTTCATCCGCGAGCGCGAGCCCTATGACCGCGGCTGGTATGCCGGGGCCTGCGGCATGCTGAGCCGGGAGACCTCGGAGTTCTCGGTCGCCATCCGCAGCGCCCGCATCACGGCGCAGGCTGTCACCCTGTTTGCCGGCGCCGGTATCGTCGCGGGTTCCGAGCCTGCCGCCGAGTGGGCCGAACTCGACAACAAGATCGCCAACGTGCTCTCCCTGCTGGGATAGCGTTTTCTCATCGTTTCCTCACTGCGAGAGCCTCATGTCCGCGCGCCAAGAGTTTGCCAGCCACCATGCCACCTTCAACCACGTCTGGTCTTCCCTCTTGCTGGAGGAGCTCTTTCGCCTCGGCGTGCGCGACATCGCGCTGGCCTCCGGCTCCCGCTCGGCGCCGCTCACCATGGCAGCCGCCGCCCACCCCGGCTTTCGCCGCCATCTGCACTTTGACGAGCGCGGCCTCGGCTTCATGGCGCTGGGGCTGGCCAAGGGCAGCGGTCGCCCGGTCGCGGTGATCATGACCTCAGGCACCGCGGTGGCCAACCTCTGGCCGGCGGTGGCCGAGGCGCAGCTCACCGGCGTGCCGCTCATCATCCTCTCTGCCGACAGGCCGCCCGAGCTCATCGACAACGGGGCCAACCAGGCCATCGACCAGCAGGGGATCTTCGGCCACTACCCCGTCTATCAGCAAAACCTGCCGAGCCCCACCGCCACCATCCCGGCCGCCTTCGTGCTGAGCTCGGTGGATCAGGCGCTGGCCCAGCAGGCGCGCACACCGGGGCCGGTGCACTTCAACTGCATGTACCCCGAGCCGCTCTATCCGGGCGACGCCTATCTGGACTGCTCCGCCTACCTGGCCCCCCTCGGCGACTGGCTCAGCTCGTCCGAGCCCTGGAGCCCCTGGCAACTGGCGCAGGTCCCCTGCCCATGTCAGCCCGACTGGGACGAGCTGCAGGGCAAACGCGGCCTCATCGTCGCCGGCCGCATCCAGGATCCGGTCCAGGCCAAGGCGGTCGCCGCGCTGGCCGAGCGGCTCGGCTGGCCTCTGCTGGCAGACCTGCAGAGCCAGCTGCGCTTCGATGGCCGCAACCTGGTGCACGCCGATCTCGCCCTGCAACACAGCGGCTTCGTGGCCGAACTGGCCCGGGCCGAGGTGCTGCTGCAATTTGGCGCCCGCCTCATCTCCAAGCGACTCGGCCAGTTCATCAAGCAGCAGCCCTGGCAGGCATACTGGCTCATCGACCCGCAGCCAGCCCGGCTCGACCCGGACTACCGGCTGCGCCGCCGCCTGCTGTGCGAACCCGGCGCCTTTGCCGCCGCCCATCCGGTGGCGCACCCGCACCTGCCCTGGCATCGGCTGGCGGAGCGCCAGCAGTCCGTCAGCCAGCAGGTGCGCAGCGCCTGCGAGCGTTTCTCCGAACTCGGGGTGTGCCATCGCCTGAACCAGCTGATCAGGGGCCAACTGTTTGTCGGCAACAGCATGCCGGCCCGGCTGATGGACATGCTCGGCGAGGCGGGCAAGGGCCCCAGCCGGGTGATGACCAACCGCGGCGCCTCCGGCATCGACGGTCTCATCGCCACCGCCTACGGCTTCGCGCAATCGGTCCAGCCAGGCAGCAATGAGCCCACCACCCTGCTGCTCGGCGATCTCAGCGCCCTGCACGACCTCAACAGCCTGGCGCTGCTTGGCAAATCGAGCCAGCCGCTGGTGGTGATCCTGCTCAACAACGATGGCGGCAGCATCTTTCGCATGCTGCCGGTGCCGACCCAGGACGCGCTGCTGGAGACCTACTACTGCCTGCCCCACGGCCTGCACTTCGAACACGCCGCCGCCATGTTCGGCCTCCACTACCGGGCGCCGGCCACCCTCGCCGACTTTGAACGGGATTACGCCGCCGCGCTGGAAAAGGGGGTAACGCTGATTGAAATCAAGGTCCCCAGCAGCGAAGTCGCCGAGGATCTGAAGGCACTGGGAAGCGCGATCCGTGGCAGCTAGTGCCAACCAGCCGACGCTGGTGCTGCTGCACGGCCTGCTCGGCGATGCCCACGACTGGCAACCCGTGCAGGCGGTCCTGGCCGGCCTCCCCAGCCTGGCGCTGGATCTGCCGGGCCATGGCAGCAACCAGGCAGTGCGGGTAGCGGGGTTCGAGCAGGCCCATCGCTGGCTGTGCGACGAGCTGGCCGCGCGCGGCATCGGTCGCTACCAACTGGTCGGCTATTCGCTGGGTGGGCGGCTCGCCCTCTATCACGCCAGCCAGTCGCCGGTTGGACTGCAGGCCCTGCTGCTGGAGAACTGCCACCCCGGTCTGCCACCGGCAGAGCGGCCCGCCCGCCTAGCCCACGATGAGGGCTGGGCCCGGCGCTTCGAGCAGGAGCCCCTGGCCGCCGTGCTGGCCGACTGGTATCGGCAGGGGGTGTTCGCCGATCTGGGCGAGGATGCCCGCGCCCGTCAGATAGCCCGCCGCCTTGGCAACGACGGCAAGGCCGTGGCCGCCATGCTGCGCGCCACCTCCCTGGGGCTGCAGCCGGATCTCGGCCCCTGGCTGGCGCAAGGTGCGCTGCCGGTCACCTGGGTGAGCGGCAAGCGGGATCACAAATTCCATCAGCTGGCTTGCCTCATGGCGAGTCAGCATCGCAAAATCAACCACTTGGAGCTGGATGGCGGCCACAATCTGCATGCCCACCAGCCTGAGACTTTTGCCCGGCTCCTCGCGGAGTGGGTCAACCAACAACAAGAAGAGAAGCGTCATGATTGAAGCAATGACTGAAGCGGAACTCTATGCCCCCGTCGAGTGGCGTGATTGCTCCGCCGGTTACGAGGATATCCTCTATCACAAGTCCGACGATGGCATTGCCAAGATCACCATCAACCGCCCCCAGGTACGCAACGCCTTCCGCCCCCGCACCGTCAAAGAGATGCTGCAAGCGCTGGCCGATGCCCGCTACGACGATCAGGTCGGCACCATCATCCTGACCGGCTTTGGCGAGAAGGCCTTCTGCGCCGGCGGTGACCAGAAGATCCGTGGTGACTACGGTGGCTACCGCGATGACGAGGGGACTCATCACCTCAACGTGCTCGACTTCCAGCGCGACATCCGCACCTGCCCGAAACCGGTCGTTGCCATGGTGGCCGGTTATGCGGTCGGTGGCGGCCACGTGCTGCACATGATGTGCGATCTGACCATCGCCGCCGACAACGCCAAGTTTGGCCAGACCGGTCCGAAAGTGGGCTCCTTCGACGGCGGCTGGGGTGCCTCCTACATGGCGCGCATCGTCGGCCAGAAGAAGGCCCGCGAAATCTGGTTCCTCTGCCGTATGTACGATGCCAATCAAGCCCTCGACATGGGCCTGGTCAACACCGTCGTTCCGCTGGCGGAGCTGGAGCGTGAAACCGTGCGCTGGTGCCGCGAGATGCTGCAGAACAGCCCGATGGCGCTGCGCTGCCTGAAGGCCGCCCTCAACGCCGACTGCGACGGCCAGGCCGGCTTGCAGGAGCTGGCGGGGAATGCCACCATGCTGTTCTACATGACCGAAGAGGGTCAGGAAGGGCGCAACGCGTTCAACGAGAAACGCCGTCCCGACTTCTCCAAATACAAGCGGAATCCCTGATGACACTCGCTCTCTATCGCTACCAACTGCCTTTTACCCAGCCCCTGACCTTTCACGGCAAGGTGGAGGTGGCGCGAGAGGGCCTGCTGGTCCGCGTTGACGATGGCTGGGGGGAAATCGCCCCCCTGCCCGGCTTCTCCCGCGAAAGCCTGGCCGAGGCGCAAGCCGAAGCCGTCGCCTGTCTGGAACTGCTGGCTGCGGGGCAGAAGATTGCCCCGCAGCTCCCTTCAGTGCAATTCGGGCTGGACTGCGCCCGCCGCTGCTGGCCTGCCCAGACCACCCCGCTGCCGGAGCCTTATCCGCTTATCCAGGGCTCCCCCCAGGAGCTGCTCAAGCACTGGAAGAACTGGCTGCACAAGACCCCCAGCAAAGCCAAGCTGAAAGTGGCCCGCTACCCCATGCGCGACGAGCTGGCGCTGATCCGCCTGCTGTGCGACCGCATCCCTACCCTCAAGCTGGTGCTGGACGCCAACCAGGGCTGGACCCGCGAGGAGGCCTGGGCCTTCTGCGGCCATCTGGATCCAAACCGGATCGAATACCTGGAAGACCCCTGCGCCGACTTTGCCGACATCGCCTTCGTGGCCAATCGCACCGGCATGCCGGTGGCCATCGACGAGCTGCTGGCCCAGGGCAAGCCGTGGGAGCCCATCCCCCAGCTGCGCGCCCTGGTGCTCAAGCCCACCCTGCTCGGCTCCCTGGCCCACTGCGAGGCGCTGGTTGCCCGCGCTCGCGAGCTGCGCCTCAAGGTGATCGTCTCCTCCTGCTTCGAATCCGGCCTCGGCCTGAACCAGCTGTTCCATCTGGCGGGCGAATGGGCGCCGGATCAGGCCCCCGGCCTGGATACCCGGCGCTGGCTGGCCGCCGATCTGCTGGACGCGATCGGCAAACCCGACCTGAGCCTGCTGGAGCCCCTGTTTCACCGTGATTGAAGGGGCCTGCATGCCACCGCTATCTGACCATCACCACCCTCTGCAACCCTGCCCGGTGCGTCACTGGGCGAGGTCCGCCCCGGACCGCATCGCCATTCACGCCGCCGACCCGCTCACCTACCAACAGCTGGATGCCAGACTCAACGGCCTGTGCCGACAGCTGGCGCTGGCGGGCCTGCAGGCCGGTGATCGCCTCGCCGCCGTGGTGCGCGGCGCCCTGCCCGACCTGTTGCTGGCCTGGGCCTGCGTGCGCAGCGGCATCGTCTTCTGCCCACTCAATCCCGCCTTTCCATTGGCACGACAAGCGGAGCTGGCGGCCCTACTCGCCGTCAGGGCCTGCTGGTCGGCAGGCGAGATCCCGGCCGGCAACTGGCAGCCACTGCGGCTCGATTTTGCCCATGAGCTGGCAGCGGACGAGGACGACTGCATGCTGGATCCTGCCCGGCTCAACAACATGATCCTCACCTCGGGTTCCAGCGGCACGCCCAAGGCCGTGGTACACCGGCTGGCCAATCATCTAGCCTCGGCGCGGGGTTCGGCCGCCGTGATCCCGCTCGATGCCGAGTGTGGCTGGCTGCTCTCCCTGCCGCTGTTTCATGTCGGCGGTTACGCCATCCTGTTCCGGGTCTTTCTGGCGGGTGCTGCCCTGGTGCTGGACGATCGCAGCCGCCCGCTCAGGGAGCGGCTCGAGCAGCAACCCATCACCCATCTCTCCCTGGTACCGACCCAGCTCTGGCGACTGCTGGCAGAGGGCTTCGATCCCGCCAGAACCCGGCTGCGCGAGCTGCTGCTCGGCGGCGCCGCCATTCCCCAGCCCCTGGTGAACCGGCTGAGCGCCATGGGGCTGGTACCCAAGGTGAGTTACGGCCTCTCCGAGATGGGCAGCCAGGTCTGCACCGGTCGGCCATCCACCGCTGGCGTGGTGGGCAAGGCGCTGCCGGGACGGGAGGTCTGCATCCAGCAGGGGGAGATCTGCGTGCGCGGTAACACCCTGTTTGCGGGCTATTTCAAAGCAGGTGGGCTAGAGCGCCCGCTCGATGAGGCAGGCTGGTTCCACACCCGCGACAAGGGGCATTTCACCGAGGATGGCGAACTGGTGGTGGAGGGGCGGCTCGACAACCTCTTCATCTCCGGGGGCGAAAACATCCAGCCCGAGACCATAGAACAGCGGCTGGTGGATCACCCCGCCGTGGCGCAGGCGCTGGTGGTGCCGGTGCCGAGCGATGAGTGGGGGCAGAGGCCGGCCGCCTTCATCGACTGGCATGGCGAGCCGGTCCCCCCTACCGAGCTGGCGACCTGGATCCGGCAGGCCCTGCCCGGTTTCATGGTGCCGGACCAGTGGCACCCCTGGCCCGATCTGGGCGGTCACCTCAAGCCGCAGCGCAGGCAACATCAGAATATTCTTAAGACACAATAATCACTCCTGCGACAGGACTTGGCATGAAGGAGTCATCCAAATACGCACATTATTCGAAAGAAAATGCTGGCGGTGTCAAAATCCCCCTCACAGGCCCAAGTAAGTGAGAACGATTACATAAATGGCTATTTTTTTGCACGTTTTTTGAGCTGAATTAATTACCTGTAGTACCATATCCGCCATCATGCATTTCAATGGAAAGGTAACCGTTTGATAGTTAAAGGTATTGTCAATTTTGCATTATTTGAACAAAGAGTGCATGGTGGTAAAATGCTCTCCTTGGCAGTAAGGCGAGTCACACATGAGTAACAAAAATTATAAAATTGCAGAGGAGATATTTTTCTCCGCGGCAATATTCCGACTCTCTAAGGGAGAAAAGGACATCAAGCTCAGCAACAAAGAAGCCGAGCTGCTCGAAATGCTGTGTGATGAGGCAGGCAGTGTCATTCCAAGAAGCAAACTGCAAGATGCCTTGTGGCCAAACCAGGACAATACCGATACCAACCTGAACCGGCAGATCCTCTCATTGAGAAGAAAGCTGGAATCATTCGGTTTGATGGATGCGATCGATACCATTCCACGCGTGGGATATATCTTTTGTGCCCCTATTGAGGCCGCAGGAGAGACCGAAGAAGCTGCACCAAATGAAGAAACGCAAGCGGCGAATCCTTCTCATGCGCCTCAGGCCAGACGGCAATATACTCGCCGCAAATATGACCGCTATTTCAGCCCAAAGCGTATTCTGCTGTTTGCTCTGCTGCTGGTCTCACTGACTTCGCTGGCCATCGTCATCTATAACTATGCAACGGCAAATACGCTGCGTACCATCAATCTCAGCCAGATTTCCCTCTATATGACCAGTGAGACGGAAAAAGCGCTGAATGTGAAAATCGATTCGCTGACCCCCTTGATACAGCGTATTTCGCGCAAGGCGGATGAACAGGTTTCCATTCTGGTCGGTAAAGAAGCCATCAGCTATTTTTCCATCGACAATAACAGCGGGAAATTATCCGAGAATGTCTTTCTGCTGCGCAGCGGTCATCCAGTGGCGGAAGAAGTACAATGTGTGATCACCACCATGACCCAGCAGGGAGACAATGTTTCCCACAACTATTACAACAATCCAGATACCACAGTCCGTTATCACAGCAATTGCCAGGCGCCGGACAACTGGGTGGAGATGACCAGAAAGAGCAAATTCATTGTCACCATGAACAGGGAAATAGTGGTGGCAACCGTGATCGCCACCGACAATCAGGGCAAAACACTGTTCAATCTGGATTCCGTCGGGGATCTGGAGAGGGATGATGGCGACATTTCGGTCGAGGTGAAAAATACCATCGTCAATTTCATTGATCAGCAGGCACTGACCAGCAATGGCATGGTAGCGACTCTGGTAGCGGCGTTGACGCCACCCAAACAAACGGCACAATTTGTTCAGTTGCCGGGCGGCATTTACCTCTCCAATTATCTGGGTGGCGTCATCACCTGGCCCAGCCTCGGCAATTCAAAGGTCATCCAGCGCAATGACCTCTGAGTTTATTCATAAGCAACGATGAAGTTGGCAACGGCAGAATAGTCACCGGGCTGGATGTTCTTGGCCGCCAGCGCGTCCGGGTGCCCTTCCACCCGGGCAAAGAATTGCAGCTCATTGTCTGCGCTGCCGCCCAGCAAATAACCGCGGGAGGGTGTGCCCAGATCCAGGGGTGTCTGGGTCACGTCATACAAGCGGATGCCGGCGCCCTTGGCAATACCCGCGGTAAAGGCCAGCCCGCCGCTGAGCTGGGCATCCTTCGAGCCGGTAAAGGTCACCTTGGCCATGCGGAAAATTCCCGGCTTGCAGTTGGTCAGACGGATGGAGAAAGGCACCTGTTCCCCGGTACCGTTGGCATAGAGCTGCTTGACATCGACCACTCCCATCTCGACCTCCTGCTCAAGGGATTCGGGAGCGACCACACAGGGCTGGTCGATTATCCGGCCATGGAGATTGAGCTCTCCACCAAGAAGTTCAAGGTCATCAGCCGCAGCATTGACCCACAGCGGGAAAATCAGCAACCCCAAACAGCCTAAGCGCAACATATCGACTCCTACTGGAATGACGCAACAATGGTACCGGTTGCATAGAAATCACCGGCAGCGACTTCAGCACCGGCTGGACTTATCGGGGCGGCAATAAACCCCCAGTCACCGATATTTCCCTGCATGGATACTGGATACCAGTCATTCAGATTCAGTGTCGAGCCATCCAGCTGTTTGAATTTGATGCCAAGATTATTGATAACATCACCACCTTTATATCCATCTCGAGTGGTTCTGAGATAACTCTGGCTAAATGATGTGGGTTTACCAGAAATGGCGAGGTTGATTTTCAATGGCTTATCCTTATCAAATTCCCCACCACTGCACACGAAGTTAAGTGGTACTGTTTTTTCAAAATTGTTGCCATCCAACCCTGTGCCAGGCAAATCACCGAATTCGACCTCAATCGTCTGCCCTCCATTGATAGTGCACTTTTCTGGCACATACAGCACGGAGGATTTGATAACGATCCTGGACATGACTTCATTATTGAAACCGACATCTGTTTTACCCAGACGGCCAAACATTTCGACTATTTCATGGTCAGCAATGTGCACACCATTGATAATGGGCTTGCGAACGCGAAACGTCACAATTCCCTTGCTACCACTTCTAAAACCAAAATCTGCAGAGCCCTTTCTCTTGTAGCAGGTAAACCTACCCTTATTGGATTCTTCAGTAAAAGGGGCAGTCACATATGCCTGACGACTACCTTCAATCCAGATCTCAACCTTGAGATCCAAAAACTCATTTAACTTGACAAATCCACCACCAACGCTGGGTAACCCTGCACTCATTACTGCCTTGTAATAAATAGGTTGATCGATAATATCCTGATCTGGACAGAATGCCGTCCCAGGGTAAGTACCATTCAGATCCCACTTAAATTCTTTCGTTGCATTGACCTGGTTGGCTATATCTTCCTTTGTCAGTTCAATGTCATAGATTTTTGTGGCAGCCCTAACCTCACCGTTAATAGCCAGCGCCGGCATGGACAAGAACATGATACCAAGTACACCCGTACGCAATATCATCTTCATTTCTCCTTCACGGCTTTACAGGCATTGCCTGTGCACTGGTATTTGATATCCATATATCCGCCGTAGTCATTGACATAGCTGATCACAAATTCATTGCCCAGTGCTTCCGGGATGGTGACCGTCTGCTCTGACTTGGGGGCCACCATAAAAGCGGAGAAACCCTTGATGGTGGTGCGCTCCTTGCCCTGTGGATGGCCGAGGCCCACGTAGGTGATGTAGTAAGGAGTCGGGTTGTTGACCTTGAGGGCCTTGCCCTGCTTGGTGATCAGCACCTGATCCTGCCAGATGGCGCCGCGCTCGGGCAGGATGGCCTCGGGGCGGTAGAACAGCTTGATCTTGGACTGCACGGCAATCTGCATCACGTTGCTCTTCTCGCTCTTGGGCGGGATCTCGCGCAGGTTGAAGTAGTAGATGGATTCACGATCCTTGGGCAGGCTGTCGATGGCCGGCACACTGGCGATCCGCACGATGGACTTCTGGTTGGCATCCACCCGCTGTACCGGCGGCAGCACCACGAAGGGAGAAGCGATCTTCTGGCCCTGGGCATCTTCAATCCAGGCCTGCGCCAGGTAGGGCAGCTTCTGGTTCTCGTTCTTGATGTTGAGGCTGATGGACTTGGCACCGCCCGGATAGACGACACGAGTACGGTCCAGCACGATGGCAGCGCTGACGTTGAGCGAGGTCATGCCCAGCACGGCCAGACAGGTATAAGAGAGCAGCTTTTTCATCGGTATCCCATTACTTGCAAGTGAGAGTCTTCATCGACAGATCGGTTACTTGTTGCGGTGCCACTATCTTGCACTGGCGGGCGCCGCCCCAGGAGAGTTCAAACGCTTCATTCGGTTTCACCCCGGTCAGATAGACCAGGCCATCTTCATCCACCACCGAGAGTACTCGGCCGGAATCCTTGACGACGGTGGCGCCAAACGGCGGCACTGAGCCATCGGGCAGTTTGACGTTGGCCAGCAGCTTGAACCCTTCGGCCATTTCGAAGGCATTATACCCAATTGCGCCCTCGGTCAGGGTCCCCTGCTTGATGGCGTTCATCGCATCGATATCGTCGCTCAGCTGATCCACATCCACCCGGGTGTCGCTCTTGCGATAATCGGTCATGTCGCTGATCACCGCGACGCCAAAGCGGTTGGTTACGGCGCGGCCGTTGTTGAAGGAGACGCCGGAGGTCTTGTCGGTATCCACCATCATGCGGGTACCGCCACGACGGGTCGCCTGGTGCAGGGCCGCACCGTGCTGGGTCGCCGTCAGACCGCCACGCAGGCTGGCGCCGACCGAGGTGTATTCGCTCTGCACGCTGTAGGCATTGAGGCTGACCGCCCCGATGTCGCTGTTGTGGTTGTAGTAACCCCGCGCCACGGCGTGGCCGTTGCTCTGCACGCCCGCCCCCAGCTGATAGGTATCGTCGGGCCGGCTGTAATCCTGATAGGTGGCCAGATGGGTGATCTTGCCATTGGAGGACTGCACGCTGTATCCCGCGCTCTTTCTGTCTCCGATCGGCATGCTCAGGGTCAGCATGACGCTCTTGTCATCCTCGTAGTTCTCGGTCTTGGTCTTGTAGGCCGACACATAGACGGAGACATCCTTGAAGCTGCCGATGTTCACGTTCTTGTTGATGGTGAGGCCGTAGCGATCTTCGGCATCGTGCTCCCAATAAGTTCTGTGGGTGTAATCCAGATAGACAGTCAGCGCCTTGGCCGCATCCTCCGCCCAGAAGGTCTTGTTGGCGGTGATGGTATAGAGCTCCTTGTCACCCCAGGTGTTGTAGTCATCGCTCGAGGTCGTTTCGTTCTTCTCCAGCCGCTCCTTGTTGCTCAGGAACTGCGACATGGTCATGAAGTTGTGCTGGGAGAAGCGATAACCGGCGAAGGTGATCGAGCTGTTGTATTCATCAAACTGCTTGGCGTAGTTCACCCGCACCGACTGGCCAATCTTGGTCGACAGGCCCGGCAGCTTGGCGATGGATTGAGTCAGGTCAGCCGAGATGGCGCCGAAGGCATAGAGATCGCGACCGATACCCAGCCCCATGGAGTTGTATTCACCCGCAACCAGGCTGCCACCGTACAGCGACCAGGAGTTGGCCACCCCCCAGGAGAAATCACCGGTCACGAAGGCCGGGCCGTGCACATCGTGCACCGAATCCGTCTGTTCGGAAGGTGCGCCGACCGCCAGGTTGTATCGGACGTAGCCGGGGCGAGTCAGATAGGGGACGGTCGCGGTGTCTACCTGGAACGAGTTGACACTGCCATCCTGCTCCTCTACCCGCACGTCGAGGCGGCCGCGTACCGAGCTGTCCAGCCCCTGGATACGAAACGGACCGGCCGGCACGTTGGTCTCATAGAGGATGCGGCCGGACTGGGAGATGGTGACCTTGGCGTTGGTCTTGGCGATGCCGCTCACTTCTGGCGCATAGCCCTGCAGGCTCGGCGGCAGCATGCGCTCGTCATTGGCCAGGTTGACGCCGGTATAGCGGAAGCCGTCGATCAGCTGGGAGTTGAGTTGCTGCTCACCCACCGTCAGCTTGGCAGCCATATTTGGCAGCGGACGATAGGCATAGATGCGGTTCAGCTCGGAAGTGGTCCGCTCGTTGTCACCCCAGTAGGCATTGGCCTGGTAGTCGCCCCGCAGGCGCCAGGCGCCATAGTTGAACCCCAGCGTACCGTAGCTGCTGATGTTGCGGTTGGAGTAACCATCCCCTTCGTTGACCTGGGCGTTGATGTTGTAATCCAGCATCATCCCCGGGATCCCCTCATCCCATTGTTCGGGCGGAATCCAGTTGGGATCGCTGTACTTCATCCACGCCTGGGGCACGGCGATGCGCAGTAAACCGTTACCGATGTCGTTCGCGATCACCACGCCGTCCAGCGCCAGCAGGTTGGCACACTGGCCGTCGTGCCAGGTATCGATCTTGGCGATGGCCTCGTCAGTCAGCGCCAGCTTGGGGATCACCTCTTGCGGCAGGCAGGCCACCCCACCCTTTCCCTTGCCGGTATCGGTCTCGTAGAAAGGGATCTTCTGCAGGGGCAGCTTGTTCTTGTTGACCTCGATCTCGAGGTAGTAGTCGCCGGGCAGGATGTAACCTTCGTCGGCAAACTGGGAGAGGTCGATCTTGGTCCGTTCGTCCAGATCGAGCGCATCAATATTAAACTCCGTTTCTGCCCATGCGTGATTTGCCACCGCCATCAGGCCGGGCACGCATAGCATGAAAACCATTTTTGAATAATGTTTTTTTCTCACAGAGTCTGATGTTGAAACGCTCATATTTTCACTCTAGGAATTGCATAACGGTCTCACGTAATGAGGTATCTACACTAAGCAATTGGCTTGCTTACATATAATTGAGTTCAAACAGCGTCGTACTGTCTGGAAAAAACAGCTGACTGCTGGTGAGCCCCAAATTGAATTCCAGATCACTGTTGACGATATCCGAAACAATAAAGCGTTCGCCGGATACCTTGTGATATTGGCCGTTGTTGAGAATGCCCAGCTCATCGCTCATGGCACCGCGCACGGACATGGAAATAAAAGGCAGTGATGCCTCCGTCGCTCCTTCAACCTGACAGCCGCTGATTTTCAGCGTGCCCGGTTGCCGAGCCTGCAGCGGAATGCTGCGCAGCACCTCCAGCGTACAGCCCGATTCGGCCAGTCCATCCGTGAGTTCATTGGCGTGGACTGATCCCGCCATCATCACCAGCTGCAGCACCATGGCTGCCATCATTGAAGTTTTCATGATCAAGGTTCGATGTGAGGAGACAGAAGGTGTGAGGTTGTGGTGGTTCGCACCACCACAACCCTGATCACACGTTAAGGCACTCTATTACTCGTAGGAGAGAGTAAAGTTGGTCACTGCAGTGAAAGCGCCGGCTTTCAGCGGGTTGGCGGTCTGATCGGCATAACCTTTCAGCACGGCGCTGAAGGGCAGCTCGTTGTCACCGTTGACCAGGCCGAAGGCGGCAGTCGGAGTACCCAGTACGATCGGGGCACCACCCGGAGCGGTCATCTTGATACCGGCACCCGCGGCGTCACCACCACCGATAACCAGCAGGCTGGAATCTACCGGGTCTTTGGCACCGCTGAAGGTTACCTTGACGGCATCTTCCTTGTCGGAGATTTCACAGTTCAGCAGCTTGATGCTGAACGGCTTGGAGTTGGATTCGCCACCGCTGGCCAGCTCTTTGGTGCTGATCTGACCCATTTCAACTACCTGGTCAACAGACTCAGGAGCAACGGAGCAAGGAGCGTTGATGATTTCACCATTGAAGGTGACTTTGCCTGAACCAGCGCCACCGGCAGCAACAGCGGAGCCGCACAGCAACATGGAACCAACACCCATAGCAACCAGAATCTTGTTAGCTTTCATTCGTTTATACCTACATTAACGTGTGTTGTACTGCATCACTCCAATCATGCTGGAGTCACGATCTTCAGTGATGCCGCGATATACTGCACAGCAACTGCTGGTGCTCAACCTCTCATTAAGCCGGTGAGGGGTCATGCCAATAATCAGCTGTGCCTTTTAAGGTCTATTTAAATAAGCAAAAGCAGCACACCGCATCAGGGGCAGTTCCCGCTACACCTCAACCGCACAACTACATACATCCTTGTCGTCTGTGCAGAAAGCCGTGTTCCGCTTTTGCTTGATGGACAAATTAACGACTCATATGATGCACATCAAATACATTTTGATTTTTATAAATTTAGTTATAAACACTTATAAAACAACCACTTAAAATCAGACTGGAACATTGCCGAACGCCATGAAATAAATAACGCTCATATAGCAAACACCCATTGCATAATTTGAAATCGGATATTTTTAATCACTTAACAAACATTAACAAAAACACAACAAAATAATGTTTTAGCAGTATTTTAGGCGATCCTAAAAATACCCATAAAGCAATAGTCACAACGGCTCACTCATATCGCCAGGTAATCAGGTAATCAGGTAATCAGGTAATCAGGTAATCAGGTAATCAGGTAATCAGGTAATCACTTTAACCCATTAGGCATGGAGGAAAGTTGATATCTCTGCTGTTGCCACCTTCCTGTGTGACCCTGGTTTTAATTAACCAGATGCCAGCCATGTATTTTCACCACAGAATAAGGCTTCGTCGAAAACCAGTAGCCAATAGTGATGAACAAGATTGGATATATACCGCCTAATATGGGCCAGACCATATATTTCCTGTCACGGTCATATATAAAATTTTATTTGTGACTGATATCCCATACTTTTTTATGGCGATTGATTTCTCAAAGTGGGGTGTTATCATCTAAACATAGAGTAAAGGGCAAACCGGTCGAAAGGTCGGGACGCAAAGCCACCGGTCTAAGGGTTCATAACCTAAGACAGCGGAGCTGCCATCTGAGAAGAGCGATGTCATCAGTTGTATCTGTGTCATTCTCTTTGATTGCGTTGCCCTTTTCGTACAACGACATGTGACGAAAAGGACATAAAAATGAACACTTCCACCGCTTCCGTTCGCAACAGCGCCATCCGTTTCGCTTCTTCTGCCGCCGCAGCCATGCTGCTGGGTGCTGCCTTGCTGCCTGCCACTGCCTCCGCCGCCGACGGCACCATCACCTTCACCGGTACCATCTACGAAGCTCCCTGCGACTTCGCCGACAACAGCGTGACCTGCTATTCCGGCACTCAGCGCCAGACCATGGATCTGGCCAGCCTGCAGCAAGCCGGCAGCCTCAATACCATCAGCAGCACCATGCAGTACAAGCTGTCTGCCGGTAGCAGCAACATGGCCATCGTCACTGTCAGCTACCTCTGATCGAGTCGTTCCTGCCATCTGCCCGGGGTTGTTCATTACCTCGGGTGGATCTGTTCGCCTTTTGCAGAATGAGCCACCACAGCCTCACTTAGGCTGCCATCGTTAATCACTGCTCTCCATCCACCAATCCCCCTCCCGTTTTTCTCTATTTCCATGCCAACTGCCGCCCGGCGGCTTTTCACTGCGCTACTCGGCTTTCTACGCAGGCAGATCAGCACTTTCCCTGCTTGATCCCCAGCTTGCTACTGTCGCACTCCCGCTTGGCAAAAGAACCTCAAATGAGACGTTGATCACAGTTGCCGACCTCAGACTGAGATCCCCCCCAGATGGCAGATGAGTCCTTGCTATCAACCAGGCCCCCAATGGGGCTCACTTTGTTTTGATTTAATCTAAATAAATGATTTATATGGCCTGATTGGTGGGTTGATATCCCTTTGGGGCTGACTAGATTGCACGCGTCAATCACGCAGACAATCAAGCAAAGGGATAAAAATGAACAATCTGGGTACCAGGTTGCTGCTGCTGGCAGCACCGGGCCTGTTTGCCACTTCGGCGCTGGCCAATTACTCCCCCTCCGACTGGCAACAGTATCAACTCAAAGGTGAATCCAGCCGTCAGCTGGGGGATCGTCTCACCGAAGTGACCTACGAGCTGAGCGCCCGCAGCGGCGGCGCCCCCTATCAGCAGCTGAGGGTGTATCGCCGCTTCGACTGGAGCGATGCCAACCTGGCCGCGCTGGCAGAACAGCAGTGCGGCGAGCCGCAACTCAAGATCGAGCAGGGCTGGCAGATCCGCTACCTCAGCTGTGAAGAGGTGGTACCGGCTGGCAAGGCCGTCCCGGCCAGCAGCTATGACTTTGGCTACGGCATGAAGCAGGGCCGCTGGGAGCCACTGGCAGGTACCCCGACCGCGCCGCGTCAGGATCGTCTGCCGCTGGCGGAGCGGGTCATCCTGGGTCACAGCGAGCAGGAGCTGGATCGCTGCGAGCTCAATGCCGAAGGTCGCTGCGCCGAGCAGGCATGGCAGTACCAGCCGCAAAACTGGCAGCAGTTGAAGGTGCTGGAAGAGACCCCCAATGAACGGGATGGCCGCCTCGAGCAGATCTTCTTCCGCCTGCAGCCCATCGCGGGCAGCCAGGCCGCCAAGCAGGTGAGCGAGCTGCACGTCTGGCGCCAGTACACCTGGTTGCTGGAACAGGCCAAGACCCAGCAGGAGTGCGATGAACCCCAGACCCGTCAGGAAGGGGACAAGACCATCAGCTATCGGGTGTGCCGTCAGACCCTGCCCGCCGGCAGCGAGGTGCAGGTGGTCTTGAAGGACACCGGCTATCAATACCCGGTGGGGGGCAGCGAATGGCAGACCTTGCCGGAAACAACCGAGTGGCAGGAGAGCCGGGTGCTCAACCGCCCCATCGTGCTGGCCAGCAAGGAAGAGCAACTCGACTGTCGCCGTGCCGACGGCCGCGCCTGCTCCGAGCCGGATCTGCCGGGCACCGAACAGCTGGACGCCGAAGCGGCCAAGATAGTGCAGGATGCCAGTGGCCAGCCCGCGCCGGTCTGGCAGGAGAACTATGGTCACGATGACACCAAGCTGCTGGCCGTGTCGCGCGGCATCCAGAGCCTGCTGGCGGCCAATCAGCCGGCCCATCCGGCCATGAAGCTGCTGCTGGAATACGTGCGTGCCCACAACTACCACAACTACGGCAAGCACAAGGAAGACGGCCCGGCCGCCGCCGAGGCGCTGGCCGACGCATTGACGGCGCTGGGCGCCCATCCGCTGCTCTTCCCGGAGCAGGCCAGCGACGAGGTAGGTGCCGTCATGGGTGCCTGGAGCATCGCCCTGCACGGCCAGTTCAAGAGCCCGGCAGTGCAGAGCCGCTTTGGCACCCTGCTCGGCGAGTTCAACCAGATGCTGGCCTACAGCACCCGCCATGCCAGCGAGATCAACGGTCAGCACGCCTGGGCGACCGGTCTGTTCGATCTGCTCAACTTCCTCGACTTCGCCAGCGACTACAGCGACCCCTTCGCCAACGACTTCCGCCAGCAGGATGGCGAGCTGCGCAAGCAGCTGCACGCCCTCGGCATGAGCGAGCTCGCGTTGTGGAAGGGACGGGATGGCGCCGATCTGTTCCTGCTCAACAACGTGCTGGATGCCTACACCCGCCTCTACCGGGTCGCCCGCTATACCCGCCCGGACGAGCTCGACGGCTATCGCAAACTGTTGGATGACTCCGTCATCGCACTGGTTCGCCACCACGACCTGATCCCCGGTGGCCAGCAGAGTCAGGATCTGCTGGAAGACATGTCGCTGACCCTCTCCACCTACTACCTGACCTACACGGACCGCACCAGCGAAGCCTGCATCAGCGGTGACTTCGCCGGGCTCTGCACCCCTGTCCGGGTGGAGGACGTGCTGCCGTTCGAGCACACCTGCTCGCCGACCCTGCGCCTGCGGGCCCAGGATCTGACCATGGATCAGGCCGAGGGGATCTGCCGTGAACTGGGTGCCGAAGAGCAGCAGTTCCATCAACAGATGGAAACCGGCTGGCAGCCGGTGGCGGACGATCACAACGAGGCGCTGGAACTGGTGGTCTTCAACTCCTCCGCCGACTGGAAACGCTATGGCAGTGCTCTGTTCGGCGGCGTCTCCACCGACAACGGCGGCATCTACCTCGAAGGGGATCCGGCTCGCCCCGGCAACCAGGCCCGCTTCTTCGCCTACGAGGCGGAGTGGAAGCGCCCAGCGTTCCAGGTGTGGAACCTGCGCCACGAGTACGTGCACTACCTGGACGGCCGCTTCAACCAGTACGGCAGCTTCGGCCACTACCCGCTCAACCGCACCACCTGGTGGTCGGAAGGGCTGGCGGAGTTCGTCGCCCACGGTCAGTGCTTCGCCCGCGGTCTGGACAACGTCGCCGGCCGCCCGGCCAACGATCGTCCGGCCCTGGCCGACATCCTGCATCTGGATTACGACAAGGGCGGCGAGATGGTCTACTCCTGGTCCTACACGGTGCACCGCTTCCTGAACGAGACCGGTCGCGGCGCCAGCTGGCTGGCCATGGCCCAGGCCCTGCGCAACCCGGATCAGCAGCAGGCCATGAGCGCCTTCGAAGCCGAGCTGGACCAGCTGATTGCCAATGACAGCGAGGCCTACCAGCAGTGGCTCGGCCGCGAGCTGC
The DNA here is from genome assembly GCF_027705405.1 of Aeromonas sp. QDB34. NCBI lineage: Bacteria > Pseudomonadati > Pseudomonadota > Gammaproteobacteria > Aeromonadales > Aeromonadaceae > Aeromonas > Aeromonas sp. QDB34. The sequence continues at coordinate 255,489 of NZ_JAPDBT010000002.1, forward strand.
TGCCCTGGTGGGAAGCCAACAAGGACTCCGACGAGTGCAAGGCCAACGACTCCTCCCACTGAGGACGAGACGGGTATGACAAGGGGCGGCCATGGCCGCCCCTGCTTATGAACGATTTTAATCGGCTCAGGATCAAGCAGTTAGCCGACCTCTCCCTGCGACAACCTCTGCCCGAGTGACGTCTTCGGCGGTCATCAAGCCTGACGTACGGCGGCAACTTGTAATAGAATGACCCTCTGTCACCTCTTACTTCAGACCCGAACCGCACCGCGCATGAAGAAGTTTGCCAAGATCCTGCTCGCCTGCCTCTGCCTGTTGCTGGCCTCCGTCGCCACACTGCTGGGCTACAGCGAGTGGACCGTCTCGGACGCCCGTCACTACACCTACGACGACGTCAATGCGGTGCCCTACAACCGGGTCGCCCTGGTGCTCGGCACCTCCAAGTACCTGATTGGCGGCAGCCCGAACCACTACTTCAAATACCGGATCAAGGCCGCCGCCGAGCTCTACAACAACGGCAAGGTGGACTACATCCTGGTCTCCGGCGACAACGCCACCGTGCAGTACAACGAGCCGCGCCAGATGCGGCGAGCCCTGATCCAGGCCGGCATCCCGGCCAACGCCATCTACAGCGACTACGCCGGCTTTCGCACCCTGGACTCCATCGTGCGAGCCAAGGAGGTGTTCGGTCAGGCCCACTTCACCGTGGTCTCGCAGGCCTTTCACAACGAACGCGCCATCTTCATCGCCCGCCATTTCGGCATCGAGGCGGTCGGCTTCAACGCCGTGGATCCCAGCGCCTATCAGGGCATCAAGACCCGGGTGCGCGAGGTGTTCGCCCGCCTGATGGGGCTGCTCGACCTCTACGTGCTGGACAAGGGTCCCAAGTTCCTCGGCGAGCCCATCGTCATCGGCGGCCCGGTCCCCTGCCAGGCGTTGAGCACCATAGGGGCGAGCCAGCCCTGCCTACCCATTGCACCGCCCCCTCATAAGCCGAAGGCCAAGCCGGCAGCGGCAGTGAGCGCTGCAACCGCCACCAGTGCGGCGGCGTCAACCAGCAGTGCCCCGGCCACCAGCGCCGCCGTGCCGAGCGAGGCAACGCCCGTGGATAATCCGACTGCCGCCAGTGCGGCAACGCCAGCCAGCAGCGCCCCGGCCACCAGTGCCGCCGTGCCGAGCGAGACAACGCCCGTGGATAAACCGGCTGCCAGTGCGGCGCCGCCAACCAGCAGCGCGCTGCCCCCTCAATAGCAGAGACCCGCCAACAGGCGGGTCTCTTTCATTGGGCTCGGTATTTCCGGCGATCAGGCCAGCGCCGCCACGTAACGCCGCGCCACCTCGTTCCAGTCGATCACCTTGTAAAACGCGGCTATGTAGTCGGGACGCTTGTTCTGGTACTTGAGGTAGTAGGCGTGCTCCCACACATCCAGCCCCAAAATGGGCACCAGCCCATCCTGCAGGGGGCTGTCCTGGTTGGCGCTACTCACGACCTGCAGCTTGCCGCCCTGATCGACCACCAGCCAGGCCCAGCCGCTGCCAAAACGGCTCAGCGCCGCTTGGGTAAAGGCCTGTTTGAAGGCCTCCAACCCGCCCAGATCCCGCAGGATCGCCGCGGCCAGCTCGCCGGCCGGTTCGCCACCGCCCTGCGGGCTCATCACCTGCCAGAACAGGCTGTGGTTGGCATGACCGCCGCCGTGATTGCGCACCGCCCCCTGTACCTTGGCAGGCAGGCTGTCGAAGCGGGCAAGCAGCTCCTCCACCGGCAGCACCGCCAGCTCGGGGAGATCGGCCAGGGCAGCATTGAGGTTGTTGATATAGGTCTGATGGTGACGGCTGTGATGGATCTCCATGGTCAGCGCATCGATGTGGGGTTCCAGCGCGTCATAGGCATAGGCAAGGGCTGGCAGGGTATGGCTCATGGTCACCTCTGTTTATTGTGATTAATGCAGTTGGCGGGCGGACCCGGTCTGGCACAGGCACTGACCGAGGCAGCGGCGGATGCCGTCGTGGTTGCCGTGTTTGCGCAGGAAGGCGAGCAGCTCGGCATGGGTGCTGCGGGTGTGGCGCAGGGCAGCATCCCGCAAAGGATCGGGGCTGGCCGGCGACTGGCTGGTGGCAAGCAGGCAGTCGTGGATGTGGCACAGCAGGTCGGCAGCCCGCTCCGGCCGCGCCATGGCTACCAGCAGATCCGCCAGATTGTGGTGGGCCACCACCAGCGCGGCGACCGCCTCGTCCACGTCGGGCCAGCCGGCAAACTGCTGGCGGGCCAGCCACAGCGCCTGCTGATAGCAGGAGAGCGCCTTGCCGTGTTCACCGGCATCGAAGTGGCGATTGCCGCTCATGGTCTGCACCTTCCAGTGCACCATGCTGCTGTCGCTCTCCTCCGTCCCCACCCATCCTCTTACCCAGCTCGCCGCCATGATCCTCAACACCACAAATGATAATAATTATTATTTAACTTATGTAGGCGGCGAACACAAGGGATAGTTGTGCCGGCACCGCCAACAGCCCTGCCCATATGGGTAGGGCTTTTTTGAATCTGTCTGTTTGGTGATCATTTGCACAGATGCAAACGTCTCGCTCCGTCATGCTGGTCGGTACTGGCATGAGGCCGGTGGTTGCCGCTGCGGCAACCTTATTCACAAGGATGGACAAGATGAAAAAATGGCTATTGGTGCTGCTGTGCGCCCTGCCCATGCTGGGCCAGGCGGCAGGTTATACCCAGACCCGCTACCCCATAGTGCTGGTGCACGGCCTGTTCGGCTTCGACAAGCTGCTCGGGGTCGACTACTTCTACGGCATCCCCCAGGCACTGACCCGGGATGGCGCCCGGGTCTACGTGGCCCAGGTCTCCGCCACCCAGAGCTCGGAACTGCGCGGCGAGCAGCTGCTCAAGCAGGTGCAGCAGGTGCTGGCCATCACCGGAGCCGACAAGGTGAACCTCATCGGCCACTCCCACGGCGGCCCCACCATTCGCTACGTCGCCTCGGTCGCCCCCGAACTGGTCGCCTCCGCCACCAGTGTGGGCGGGGTCAACTACGGCTCGGAGATCGCCGATCTGGTGCGCGCCAACGTGGCACCAGGCTCGGTGGCCGAGAAGCTGGCGGTAGCCGCCGCCTCCGCCCTGTCCGGGGTCATCTCGCTGCTCTCCGGCGGTAGCCAGCTGCCGCAGGATCCCCTCGCCGCCCTCGACGCCCTCACCAGCGCCGGCGCCCAGCGCTTCAACCAGCGCTACCCGGAGGGGCTGCCCAACCAGTACTGCGGTGAAGGGCCCATGCAGGCCGCCAACGGGGTCTACTACTTCTCCTGGAGCGGGCGCGGCACCATGACAAACATCCTGGATCCGGTGGATCCGGCGCTGGCGCTGACCGGCAGCTTCTTCAAGGAGCCCAACGACGGCCTGGTCGGAGTATGCAGCAGCCACCTCGGCAAGGTGATCGGCACTGACTACCGGATGAACCACCTGGACGAGGTGAACCAGTCGTTCGGCATTCGCCACCTGTTCGAGACCGACCCGATCAGCCTCTATCGCCAGCACGCCAACCGTCTGCAGAGACTGGGGTTATGAACAAGGCATGGCTGATGGCCGCTCCGCTGGGTGCGGCCCTGCTGCTGGGCGGCTGGCAGCTGTGGCCCGCCCCGAACTCCACCCCAGCCGCTCCCCCGGTGGACGAGGCCGGGTCGAGCCCCCCCCTGGCTAGGCAGGTAACCTCCTCGCCCGATGAGAACTCACTGCAGGCCCGCTATGAAGCCTTTCTCGCCGCCGAAGGCAGCCTGACGGTGCCGACCGATCCGGGCCTGGCCAGCCTGCAGGTGCTGTTCGACGAGCGCGAGCAGTTGCGCCAGCAGAGCTTCACCCCGGCCGAGCAGGAGCAGCTGTTTGCCGAAGAGCGGCTGATGGAGCAGTGGACCCTGCGCCGCAAGGCGCTGGCGGAGGCTGGCGATGCCGACAAGCCGCTGCTGGCGAGCGAGCTCGAGCTCTGGCTGGCGGAGCAGCCCCAGTGGTTTCGGGAGGCGGAGGCCAACAGCCGCCTGCTCGGCGACCTGCAGAGTCTGGAGCGGCTGCCGGCGGCCGAGCGTGATGCCGTGCTGCGCGAGCAGCTGGGGCCGGAGGCGGCGGACCGGCTGCACCAGTTGACGCAAAGCCAGCAGGGGTTCGAGCAACAGCTGGCCGGCTATCTGGCCGAACTCAAGCCCCTGCCCGCCGAGCGGCGGGCCGAACAGCAGCCGGAGATCCTGGCGCGCTGGTTCGAGCCCGACCAGTGGCGACGGGTGGAAGCCCTCACCCGGCTCAGGCTGGGCGAGCCGTCACCGCAATAAAAAGGGGGCCCGAATCTGGGCCCCCTCGCTTTGCTACTACCGTACTTACAGCGGCTTGTTGGCCCCCGGCAGCGGCAGCCAGGTGAGGCGGGTCACCTGGGGTCCCTGCACCTCGCACTTGAGACTCAGATCCTGCCACCCCTTCTCCTGGCGCAGGGAGACTTCGCCCTCGATGCCCTCGGCGCGGGTCTTGAGCTTGGCCTGCTCGAAGGTCACCTTGTCACCCCCGGCCAGCGCCAGCAGCTTGCCGTTGCAGAGCCAGTGGGCCAGCTCCGCCCCCTTGAGCTTGACACCCCCCTTGGCCGCCTTCTGTTCGGCGGCGCTCGGTGCAAACAGCTGACCCAGCTCGGCCGCCCGTTTGGTGAGCCAGACTTCCCGCTGCTGCATGCTCATCTTGCTGACGAACTCGGCGGGCTGCCCCTTCTCGTCCAGCCACTGGGTCAGCTTGCCACTGTCGTCAAAGGCGAACTGGGCGGCGGGCTCCTTCACCCCGAACAGCTTGCCGCCCTTGAAGTAGTAGCGGCTCTCCCCTTCCAGCTTGCCCTGCTCGTTCATGATGGGCACGGCGATGATGACGGGAGCGCCATCCACCCAGGCCTTGATGTCGACGCCATCGTGGCTGAACAGACGGGTATCGAGGGCGCTCTCGGCCCCCTTTTCCATCAGGGAGAACTGCTCGGCGAGGGAGGCCGCCACGGAAGGCAGGGAGCAGAGCCCCAGTCCCAAGCCGAGGCTCAGGGCGATCACGGTATTGCGCATAAGTGTCCTGTGATTGGCCGGTGGGCCAAGGTTAGCTTTCTATCAGCCAGGCCCGCAGCCCCTCCCGGTGGCGATCGCTCAGGGGGATGGACTGGCGGGACTGGTAGTCAAAATGGATCAGGGTGGTTTCGGCGGTCACCGCCAGCTCGTCCCCCTGCCAGGCTTCCTGCCAGAGCGTGAAGGAGCTGGAGCCGATGCGGCGGACCCCGGTTTTGATCAATACCTGCTGGCCGTAGAACAGCTCCCGTTTGAACTGCACCGTGTAGCCCGCGATGATCAGATGCCAGTTGTGCACATCCAGCTCGGGGGAGAAGATGCGAAACAGCGGGTCGCGGGCCGATTCAAACCAGACCGCCGGCACCGTGTTGTTGATGTGGCCGAGGGCATCGGTCTCTTGAAAACGGGGTTGGATCTGCATTTCCAGCATGGATATCGACTCCTTGTCGTTGGACCGCGCTCAGGCTAACGCGGCCCGCCTTTGGACTCAAGCTCCCCCGTCGTGTCGCCGGCGCCGACGGCCAGCTCCGGGCGCAGCCAGGCGCTGCGAAAATCGAACCAGCCGAGCGCAGTCATCCGCACCCCGTGCACGCCGACCCGGCTCTCCAGCTCCAGCCAGTGGTGAAACAGCGGCACGAACCAGCCCTGCTGCTGCACGCTTGCCAGCAGGGCGCGCGGCCCCGGCTCCTCGCCGCTGGCACGCCACTGCGTCAGCCCCTGCCACAGACGCTGCTGGCTGCCCCACACCTTGCGCAGCAGCGGAGTGCCCTGCAACCAGGCGTAGGGGGCGAAGGCATGTTCGTGCTCCAGGTTGAGGGTGCCGAGCCAGAGATCCACATCCTCGTCCGCCCCGCTCACCCAGCGGCCGTAATCCAGGGTGCGCACCTCGAGCCGGATCCCCTGCTCTGCCAGCAGGCTGCTCATGGCGTTGGCACACTCGTTGAACTCCAGGTGCTGGTTGAAGCAGGCCAGCACCAGCTGGCGCGGCAGCTGTTTCGGCGTCGGCAGCGGGGCTGGCTGCGCCTCGCGCCAGTGGGGCAAGAGGCCAAGCGCGCTGGTCCAGCCTCGCTGCAGCTCGGGGGCGACCCGCGCCATCAGGGCGATGGGGTTGAGCAGGCCGGCCAGCCACTGGCGCAGGGTAGGATCCTGCAAGGATGTGGCTCTGTCGTCCTGCAGCAGGAAGTAGCAGCCGGATTCCAGCTCGGACTCGCCGCGCATGGTGCCGAGCTCGGGGCTGTCGCGCCCCAGCTGCAGGTGGCTCTCCAGCCGCTCCGCCAGCTCCGGCAGCATCCAGATGTCGATCTCGTCGAGCAGGGCGCGCAGGCCGAAGTAGTCGTCGAATGCCTCGAGGCACAGTTGCAGCGGGTCGTTGGCGGTCACCCGGTAGGGGCCGGTGCCCACCGGTTGCAGGGCAAAGCCCGCCTCCCCCTTGAGCTCGCGCGGCAGGATGGCCGCCACCGGCTCGGCCAGCAGGTGCGGCAGCAGCGGATCCGGACTGTCGAGATGAAGATCCAGGGTGCGCGGCCAGGGGCTCTCCAGCCGCGCCAGATGGGTGAACAGCGGGCGATCCCGCAAGGCCAGCAAGCTCTCCACCACGTCCTCCACCACCAGCTCGCGGCCGTGGTGAAAGCGCACCGCCGGCCTCAGATAGAAACGCCAGTGGCAGGGGCCCAGACACTCCCAGTGGTGGGCCAGATCCCCCTCGATTTCCCCATTTTCCTCATTTCGCCGGGTCAGGCCGTTGAAGATCTGGCGGCTCAGGTGGATTTCGGAGCGGCGCAGCGGGCCGGTGGGCAGCAGGCGCGGCAGCGGCCGGTAGTAGGGCACCCGCAGGATCTGGCGCCCCTCCCGAGTGGCCTGGCCGAGCTGCTCGATCAGCAGCGGGGTGAGCAGATCGAGGCGATCTTCGGCCAGCCGTACCGCCTGCGCCAGCTGGCCCTGGCTCAGCAGATCCCGCAGCCGGCGCCGGGTCAGGCTCTCCTGGTTGTCGAGCAGGGTGAGCCGGGAGCGCCGCCCCCGCCCGGCCTCCGCCGCCCAGCTGAGCCAACCCTGATCCTGCATGCGTCGCAGCAGCAGGCGGGCGTTACGCGGGGTGCAGCAGAGCAGATCCGCCACCTCGGCGAGGCTGATCTCCCGCTCGTCACAGCCAAGCTGCTGGGCGAGCCGTTGGAATTGCTGGTAAAGGCGGCTGGTGGGCATAAAAGAGGAAATCCTGTTGCTGAAAGTCATCAGTTTTTACTTCCGCATTTTAGCTCAATACTGCTGGCGAACGTGAGAACCACAGCAGAGGAACACCATCATGAGCCACGCCAACCCCATCAAACCGAACCGGCTCCAGCAGATCCTGCGCCGTTACTTCAAGCGGATCCTGCCCAGGCCGCTGACTCTGATCGAGGATCCCATGAGCCAGCTCAACCGCCTGATGCAGTGGGACATGCAGCAGATCGACGATCGGGAGTATCGCCGCCGCCTCTGAGCGATCCCCCTCGCCCGGATCGCGCAAGGGAGGGCGCAGTTCGCCAGCGGGCGCAATTGCTTTGCCGGATTGGGTGGTTTACATCGGCGCTGGGCCTGATAGATTGGACGTCTATCCATCTATAACTGCTACCCAGCAACATCCAACAAGGAGTGTGTGATGAAAGATGCGACCCTGGCCCTGCACCACGGCTTTGCCAGCGACCCCACCACCAAGGCCGTTGCCGTGCCCATCTACCAGACGGTGGCCTACGAGTTCGAGAGCGCCCAGCACGGGGCGGATCTGTTCAATCTGGCGGTGCCAGGCAACATCTACACCCGCATCATGAACCCCACCAACGATGTGCTGGAGCAGCGGATGGCCGCGCTGGAAGGGGGCATCGCCGGCCTGGTGGTCTCGGCGGGTTCCGCCGCCATCACCTACGCCATCCAGGCGCTGACCGCCGCCGGTGACAACATCGTCTCCACCCCTCAGCTCTATGGCGGCACCTACACCCTGTTCGCCCACATGCTGCCGAGCTTCGGGGTCGAGGTGCGCTTCGCCAAGGATGACAGCGCCGAGGCCATCGCCGCCCTCATCGACGACAAGACCAAGGCGGTTTACTGCGAGAGCATCGGCAACCCGGCGGGCAACATCGTCGATCTGGCGGTCTTCGCCAAGGTGGCCCACGCCCGCGGCGTGCCGCTCATCGTCGACAACACGGTCGCCACCCCTGTGCTGTGCAAACCCATCGAACACGGCGCCGACATCGTGGTGCACAGCCTGACCAAGTACGTCGGTGGCCACGGCAACTCGCTGGGGGGCGTCATCGTCGACTCGGGCAAGTTCCCCTGGGCGGATCACGCCGAGCGCTTCCCCCAGCTGACCAAACCCGAGCCTTCTTATCACGGGGTGGTCTACACCGAGGCCTTTGGCCCGGCCGCCTTCATCGGGCGGGCGCGCACCGTACCGCTGCGCAATACCGGCGCCGCGCTGGCACCGATGAACGCCTTCCTGCTGCTGCAGGGGCTGGAGACCCTGAGCCTGCGCATGGAGCGCCACGTCGACAACGCCCTGCGGGTCGCCAACCACCTCAAGCATCACCCCAAGGTGGCCTGGGTCAGCTACGCCGGTCTGCCGGGTCACCCCCACTATCTGCTGGCGGAGAAATACATGGCCGGCCGCCCCTCGGCCATTCTCTCGTTCGGCCTGAAGGATGGCTATGAGGCGGGGGTGCGTTTCTACGATGCACTCAAGATCTTCAAGCGGCTGGTCAACATCGGCGACGCCAAGTCGCTGGCCTGCCACCCGGCCTCCACCACCCATCGCCAGTTGAGCGAGGAAGAGCAGGGCAAGGCCGGGGTGAAACCGGAGATGATCCGGCTGTCGGTGGGGATCGAAGCCATCGAGGACATACTGGCGGACCTGGATCAAGCGCTGGAGGCATAAGTCAGGTGTTGAGCGAGCGGGCATCAAGCCCGCTCTTTTTTGGCCAGCGGTGAACCTGCCACCGCGCTGCTGCGTATCACCGCCTTCCGTCACTGCGTCGAGGTTTCCATGATAGTCCTGCACCACCTGAACAAATCCCGCTCCCAACGCATCATCTGGCTGCTCGAAGAGCTGGGCCTGCCCTATGAGATCAAGGCGTATCAGCGCGATGCCACCAGCTTTCTGGCACCGCCCGAGCTCAAGGCCATCCACCCCCTCGGCAAGTCGCCGGTCATCGAGTTCGACGGCCGGGTGCTGGCGGAATCGGGCGCCATCACAGAGTATCTGATCGCCCGCCACGCCCCGGATCGGCTGGCACCGGCTCAAGATAGCCCGGAGTATGCCGAGTACCTGCAGTGGCTCCACTTCGCCGAGAGCTCGGGCATTCTGCCGCTGCTGCTCGACATGTTCGTGCGCAAGGACGGCAGCCCGATGCGCTTTCTGCCGGACTACGCCAAGGCGGAGTGTGCCAAGGTGCTGGGCTACCTCAACGATGTGATGGAGAATCGCCACTATCTGGTGGGGGATCGCCTCTCCGGCGCCGACATCATGAACTCCTTCCTGGTGGATCTGCTGGCACAAAGCGGCCAGCTGGCCCAGTTCCCGCATCTGCAGGCCTACTGGCAGCGCCTCAACACTCACCCGGCCCGCCAGAAGGCGGCGGCGCTGGAGCGCGAACTGGACCGCAGCGCCGGATAAACGGCCGGGCCCGGCGACACCATGCAAAACGCCCCGATCATCGGGGCGTTTTTTTTCTGCTCGACAGCCAGATGATCAGGGCGTGTGGGAAAGGATCCGCGCCACTCTGATTGCGAGGCGCGAGTCCCCTGACTTAAAGCGCGTGGGACAGGATCCTGGCTACCTTGTCCGGATCTATGTCCTGCTGCTCCCCGAGCGCGGTCAGGCCGAAACGCTTGAGATTGGAGCAGATGCCGGGGATGCAGCTCTCGCTCAGACCGTAGTCGGCGAGCCGGGTGCCCACCCCCATCTGCTGGAAGAACTGCTCGGTGCGGATGATCGCCTCCTCGATGCGCAGCGCCTTGTCCTCGCGGCTGGAGTGCCATACCCGTTCCGCAAACTGGGCCAGCTTCTCCTGCTTCTGGGCCGATTGTTCCCGTAGCAGTGAGGGCAGCACTACCGCCAGACTCTGGGCATGATCCAGCCCGTGCAGGGCGGTGAGCTGGTGACCGATGGCGTGGGTGGACCAGTCCTGCGGCACGCCGCGACCGATGAGGCCGTTGAGCGCCAGGCTGGCCGCCCACATCAGGTTGGCGCGCACCTGGTAGTTGGTGGGCTCCGCCAGCGCGCGCGGGCCGTTGTCCACCAGCACCTGCAGCAGCCCTTCCGCCAGCCGGTCCTGCACCTCGCCCCCCACCGGGAAGGTGAGGTACTGCTCGATGATGTGGACGAAGGCATCCACCACCCCGTTGCCCACCTGGCGCGGCGGCAGGCTGTAGGTGGTCGTGGGATCCAGCACAGCAAACACCGGCTGCACCAGCGGGTTCATGAAGGAGAGTTTGGCCTCCCCGCGGCTCACCACGGCGGCCGGGTTGCTCTCCGAACCGGTGGCCGGCAGGGTCAGCACGCAGCCAAGCGGCAGCGCCCCTTTGATGGGGGCCTTGTGCAGCAGGATCTCCCAGGGATCCGCCCCCTCGAAGCAGGCCGCGGCGGCCACGAACTTGCTGCCATCCACCACGGAACCACCGCCGACCGCCAGCAGGAAGTCGATGCGCTCGCGCTTGACCAGGGCCACCGCCTCCATCAGCTGATCATACTGGGGGTTGGCGCCGATACCGGGAAACTCCAGCCACTTCCGTCCCGCCAGCGCCTGGGTCAACTGCTCATAGACCCCGTTCTGTTTGATGCTGCCGCCGCCGTAGAGCACCAGCAGGCGGCTACCGGTCGGGATCAGTTCGGGCAGCTTGGCGATCTGGCCTTCACCGAAACAGACGCGGGTAGGATTGGCATATTGGAAGTTGTACACGGCAGAGCCCTCGGTTGAATGCATGCAGGGGAATTGTGCGCCTGTGGCTCCGGCAGGTCAAAAAACGGGAGCCGGCTATCAGATTGCGCAGCGGGGGGCGGGGCGCCGGAAGGAAGTCGTGCGGCGCCCCCTGTTTCTTTGCCGCTCTGCTATGGTCTCTCTGGGAACCGGGTGCGCAACGCTCAGCGCCCCGCTCCCACCCTCTTCACACTTTTGCTCATAAGGTCTGACACATGAAACTCAAGCATGCATGGATTGCCGGTTTGCTTTCCCTCTCGACCTGTTTGGCGCAGGCTGCCGAGGTGGCAACCGAAGTCGCCACGGCCCCTGGCAAGGCCAACCTGGTGGAGGCCGTCTCGGCCCAGGCCACGGTCACCGCCATCGATATGGCCAGCCGCAAGGTCAGCCTGAAAAATGCCGCCGGCGAGGCGTTCGACATCGTCGCCGGCGAGCAGGTCACCAACCTGGCCAACCTCAAGGTGGGCGACGTGGTGGCACTCCGCTACCTGCAGATGCTGGATCTGGAGCTGCTCAAGGGCACCGCCGGGGTGAGAAAACGCATCGTGGAAGTGGCGGCCGGCAAGGCCGAGGCAGGCGAGAAGCCGGGCGCCGGGATCGGCAAAAAGGTCACTCTCTATGGCGACGTCATCGCGGTCGACAAGGGGCAGCAGACCATCACGGTGAAAGGGGTGGATCACACCCTGGTGCTCAAGGTACACAACCCGGCCCAGTTTGCACTGATCGCCAAGGGCGACCAGATCAAGGCCGTGCAGACCCAGGCGGTGGGAATCGGCATCCTGCCCGAGAAGAAGTAGCGACGGCCTGAGCCGATGCAGCGGCCGGACGCCGTCCGGTCACCAAGGGAGTGGCAGCCGCCCTCCCTTTTTTGCTGCAGTGGTGGCGGCGCACAGCGGCCCGTGCGGCGCCGCATCGGCAACCCGCTCATGGTGCCCGGACAGGGGCAAGTGATTGCCCCCACCGACCATGGATTGCCGTTCGAGTCATCCCGCCGCTCAGGCGCTCTTGGTCTCTTCCTTGCTGCTGCTCTTCTTGCCGGTGAGGCGGTCCATCGCATCTTGCAACATGGCGTCCCGCTGCTCGTTGAGCGGCTTGCTCTGCTCCGCCCGTTCTTCGGCAGTCAGCTGCTTGTTGTCGGCAATCGTCTTGAGCTTCTCTTCTATCTCGTTGAACTTCTTGCGATCAAAGCCGAGCGCCTTGTCCACCAGCTGCTGCATCACGCCGCCCTTGTCGGAGCCGATGTCGAGCGCCGACGGCAGCTTGCTGTTCTTGGCCAGGTGTTCATAGGTCAGCGCCTGCTGGGCCTGGCCAGTGATCCGCTGGGAGGAGAGGTTGACCAGATCTTCCCAGCCGCCACCCTGACCGCTGTCGGCACTGCTGAGGGTGGCGAGGGCGCGGTTGTTGGAGGCGCTCTGGGCAAGCTGCTGGCTGTAGGGTTTGATATCCATGGGGGCTCCAGTCTGCATGCCGATCCGGCATGACGAGGTCGCTGATTCGATGGCATGAGGCGGCAGGCCCCATCATTGGCAATAAAACCAGCAAGTTGCAGGCCAACTTGCCAGATTGGTGCAGATCCCGGCTCGCACGGGCTCGCGAGCTGATCCATGGCCATCCCGACGTCAGAATCATGACGCCACGCTGCCCAATCGGCAGCTTCTGGTGCATATCGCTGCCTTTTTCACGCTTTGCCAGACAAAGCAAAGGAACGACTCATGGATCACAAAACAAACAACCAGCGAGGCATACAATTTCGGCGCACAAAACGACCAGCAAGCAGTGTTATGGATGAAATGTTTGCGTCATCGACCATGAGCAGCACGATCCCCCGGCAGCGTATCGGCGGCCGATCGCTCTGCGGCAGACCTGCATCCCACCGCCTGGCTTTCACTCACAGTTACGCTTCGGGCAATCCCATGAAAAAACACACCTTGAGTCTTCTCTCCGCCACCCTGCTCACCCTGCTTGGCACCAGTGCCGACGCCTGTACCGGCCTCATCGTCGGCAAAGGCGCCAGTGCCGATGGCAGCGTGATGATCGCCAGAAACGAGGATTTTGGCGTCAACAACTGGAACAAGTACCTGGCCTTCCGGCCCGCCCAGCAGAACGAGGGCACAATCTGGAAACTGGGCAACGGGCTGGAAGTGCCGATGCCAAAGGCCTTCTTCGCCTACTCAGCCATTCGTGACTGGGATGCCACAACCAGCGACCCGGCCGGCAAATATTATGAAGAGCGCGGCATCAACGAGTTCAACGTCGCCATCTCGGCCACCACCAGCGCCGAGGTCAACGACAAGGCCCAGAAAGCCGATCCCCTGATCGAGAAGGGGGTCATCGAGGCCATCATCCCGACCCTGATCCTGCCGCAGGCCAAAACGGCCAAAGAGGGGGTCGCACTGCTCGGCCGTTATGTGGAGCAATATGGCGCCGGGGAAGGCAACAGCCTCTATCTGGCGGATGTGAACGAGGCCTGGCTGATGGAGATCGGCTCCGGCCACCACTGGATCGCGGTGCGGGTGCCGGACGACAGCTACGCCATGGTGGCCAACGGCCTGCGCATCCACGGCGTCAATCTCGACGGTGCCGATGTGCTGCACTCGCCCAAGCTGCTGGAGTTCGTGCGCGAGCACAAGCTGCTGGATAACGCCGACCCGAAAGAGTTCAACTTCGCCAAGGCGTTCGGGGTCATTGCCGACCCCTACAACGTGGATCGGGAGTGGCTCGGCCAGAAAATGCTGACCGCCAGCCACCCGCAGCCGACCCGGCAGGCGCAATATCCGCTCTTTATGAAGCCGGATGCTCCCATCGCCGTGCCGGACGTGGCCAGGCTGCTGAGCGCCACCTATGATGGCACGCCGCTGGCCGGCAAGGCGGAGCGGCCGATCCGCATCGACAGGCAACTCGAATCCCACGTCATCCAGTTGCGCAAGGAGATGCCCAAAGAGCTGCAGGGGCTCATCTGGCAGAGCTACGGCGTGCTGGCCGAATCCGTGATGGTGCCGCTCTACAATACTCTGGAGTCCTACCCCCTGCCCTATCGCAGCGGCAGCGACAGCTACTCCGATGACTCCGCCTACTGGCAGTTCCGCAGCCTGACCGCGCTGGCCAGCGCCGATCCGGACAAGTACCTGCCACTGCTGCGCGGCGTCTGGAGCAAGGAGAGCAGCAAGCTCTACCAGGAGGTGGCCCTGCTCGACCAGAGCCTGAAGCAGGCCTATGCCGGCGACAAGGCTACCGCCATCGGGCTGGCCGCCGACTACTCCTATGGCCAGCTGGAGCAGACCTATCAGATGGCCAAAGAGCTGCGCTACAAGCTGATGACGGATCTCACCAAGCGCACCGAGCAGAAGTACTCGCCGGAGGAGTTCAAGAAGATCATGAGCCTGTAATCGGCTCGCCAACGCAAAGAGGCTCCCTTGGGAGCCTCTTTTATTTCGTCAGCTGCAACCATCAGCGACGGCTGATATTGAGCGGGCCGAAGGTCTGCGCCACCGGCATGATCTCGATGCTGTTGATGTTGACGTGGGCCGGCTGTTGGCTCACCCAGAGCACGGTATTGGCGATGTCTTGTGGCTGGATCGCCTGCACGCCCTGATAGACGGTGGCCGCCTTGGCATCGTCACCGTGGAAGCGCACGTTGGAGAACTCGGTGCCGCCGCACAGGCCCGGCTCCACGTTGGTGACGCGGATGGCGGTGCCCGCCAGATCGGCGCGCAGGTTGAGGCTGAACTGCTTCACGAACGCCTTGGTGGCGCCGTAGACATTGCCGCCCGGATAGGGGTAGGTGCCAGCGATGGAGCCGATGTTGATGACGTGGCCGCGATTGCGCGCCACCATCCCCGGCAGCAGCAATCGGGTGAGCAGGGTCAGACCGCTGATGTTGGTGGCGATCATCTGCTCCCAGTCTTCCAGATCCGCCTTGTGGGCCGGCTCCAGCCCCAGCGCCAGCCCGGCGTTGTTGACCAGCAGATCCACCTCGCGCCACTCGGCCGGCAGCCCGTCGATGGCGGCGCGGGTGGCCGCCTTGTCCTGCACGTCGAACACCAGCGGCAGGAACTGCGCACCCAGCTCGTCGGCCAGCGCAGCCAGCCGTTCGCCGCGGCGGCCGGTACCGATCACCCGGTAGCCCGCCTGCACCAGCTGACGGCTGATGGACTCACCAAACCCGGACGAGGCGCCCGTTACCATTGCTATCATCTGAACCTCCATATCTACAGCGCTATTGTTATTTATCTGTTTGAAATCAATCTGATTCATTCATCGCTCAATTCACGTCCGGTCGCCCTGCGCCAGACAAACACCAGCAGGTGGAGCAGCAACAGGCCCGATCCCCCCAGCGCGAACAGCAGGCCGGTGAGGGCGTTGACCGAGGTGTCGGCGCCACACCACCACCAGACCAGCCAGCCGACCAGGCCGATGACGAAGGTCTGGCCGGCGCAGACCGGGCAGCGCCCCAGCTTGGCCTTGATGGCGGTGGCGAGGCAGTTGTCGCAGCTCATCCCCTCTTCCTCTCTCAGCTCTGCTTCAGCGCCAGTACCAGCCGGTGGGCGTGCTGACCGTGACCATAATAGTCCGGCAGCTTCTGTCTGGGCCGAAAACCCAGCTCGCGATAGAGGGCCTGCGCCTCTTCATTGGCATCGCCGACCTCCAGCCGGATCGCCCCCCAGCCGGCCTCTTTGCCCTCCTGGATCACCTGCTCCAGCAAGCGGCGGGCCCAGCCTTGCCGGCGGATGGTCCAGCGGATGGCGAGGGTCTGGATGATCAGCCGATCCCAGCCCCTGTGCTCCAGCAGGCAGAGGTAGCCCATCAGCTGCTCCTGCTGGTCCAGCACCAGCAGGGTACGCCCCTTGGCGTGGGTCAGCAGATAGTGCCAGCGGCTGCGGCCAAAGGCGACTTCGGGGGGAAAACAGTAGCGTTCCAGCTTAACGATGGCGCCCAGATCATCGGTCCGGGCCGCGCGCACGGTCAACACGGGGAGTCCTTGTTCGGTTATTTATCTTCATCACCAAAAATGCGACTTGTATCACAAGTTACCAAGACGGCATATTAGGCACTGTAACCTCTTGTTTCCCCTCGCGCCATTGTCGTGCTTGTCGGTGCATCGAAGCCCACTGGGGATCCTGCCATTCAAGGCAGTTTCATCTGTGGAGCCGAAAAAATGAGTACCTACGTCATCGTCGAAGAGCCGGGCGACTGGCCTTGCCATGCCGATTATCTGCTGACCGCCCGCACCTACCTGCAACACGGGGTGCCCACCACCGGCGGCCGCCCCCGCATCATCAACCTCTGCCGCAATCTGGAGCACCTCAGTGCCGGCTACTACTGCTCGCTGCTGGCCCAGGCCCGCGGCCACCACTGCCTGCCGGGTTTGCAGGCCATCAGCCAGCTGCAACCCCAGCAGCCGCCGGCCAAGCTGTGGCGCAAGCTGCAGGGCTGGCTGGCCCAGCAGAGTGAGGACCGGATCCGGGTGCGCGCCATCTTCGGCCAGTGTGAGCAGAGCGAGCTGGCGGGGCTGGCCCGCTACTACTACGGCCTGAGCCAGCTGCCGCTGCAGGAGCTGACCCTCAAGCGCGGCCGCCACGGCTGGTCGGTGCGCCAGCAGCAGAGCCTGTCACCGCTGGAACTGAGCCCAAGCGAGAAAGAGTTGATGCTGCACCACGCCCAGGCACTGGTGGGCACCGGCGACGAGGAGCAGGCGGCGCCGCTCTATCAGCTCGCCATTCTGGTCGACCCCAACGACGGCCGCGCCAGCAGCGATGCCCTGGCGCTGGAGCGCTTCATCCAGGCGGCCGCCGCGCAGGGGATCCGGGCCGAGATCCTGGCGCCGTCCGCCATCGAACGGCTGCCGGAGTTTGACACCCTCTGGCTGCGCTCCGAAACCGCGGTCGGCCACTACACCTTCGAATTTGCCCGCCGCGCCGAGCAGCTCAAGATGCCGGTGATCGACAGCTCCCGCGCCATCCTCGCCTGCAGCAACAAGCTCTACCTCTACGAGCTGATGGTACGCAGCGGCGTGCCCATGCCACCCACCATGGTGGTGACCCGCCGCGGCCGCCACCACGTGGATGAACTGGTGCAGCGGCTCGGCCTGCCGCTGATGGTGAAGGTGCCCGACGGGGCGCAGGGACGCGATCTGGCCATGGCCAGCGACGAGCTGCAACTGGCCCGCCTGCTGGATGAGGGGCTGGCCCGCTCCGCCCTGCTGCTGGTGCAGAGCCGGATCCCCGCCGAGTTCGACTGGCGCATCGGCTTTCTCGACGGCTCGCCGCTGTTTGCCTGCCGCCGTTTCCGCCCCGAGCCCGGCAACCGCATCCGCCGCCGCAAGCACCCCCTCGACATGAGCCGCATCGAGGCGCTGCCGCTCAACGAGGTGCCGGAGCGGGTGCTGCAAACCGCCCGCCGCGCCGTCCATCAGCTCGGCAACGGCCTGTTCGGGGTCGATCTGCGCCAGCAGGGGCGTGACTGCGTGCTGCTGGAAATCATCGACAATCCCTGGATACGTGGCGATATTGAGGACAGAGAGGCAAAGGACCTCTACGAGCGCCTCGCCCGGGCCTTCCGCCAGCGGCTGGAAAACCGGGGGCAGAGCGCGGCCGGATAACAAGCATCGATAGCAGAGGTGGATATGATGACGACTGATTGGTGGGACATAGCGCCCCTTGGCTGGGAGAACATCCTGGTCTGTCTGGTGTGCGGCACCCTGGTAGGGCTGGAGCGGCAACTGCGCGGCAAGCCGGTCGGCATCCGTACCTCCTCGCTCATCATCCTCGGCACCTACTGCTTTCTTGCTATCGGCGCCGCCGTCAGCCCCCAGAGCGCCGATCAGGCGCGGGTGCTGGGCCAGCTCATCACCGGCATCGGCTTTCTCGGCGCCGGGGTGATGATGACCCGGGATGGCCAGGTACTGGGGGTCACCTCCGCCGCCACCGTCTGGATGCTGGCCGCCCTCGGCGCCCTCATCGGCATGCAGATGCTGCACCAGGCACTGCTGCTCACCGGCGTCACCCTCTCCATCCTGGTGGGGGTGGACTACCTGGAGACCAGCTTCAAGAGCCTGCGCCGCGGGGTCCACAACCGGTTGGAGAGCTGGCGCCACGGCAATGGCCACGGGCAGGCCGCCCCCCATCAGGACGAGCTCGGCAGCGGCATCGAGAAGTAACTTCCCCCATGAAAAAAGGGCTCCATAACGGAGCCCTTTTTGTTGCCAGCCTCGCTTAGCGCACCAGCAGGAAGCGGCCGCTCAGCGGCGGCAAGTCCACCGTCACGCTGTTGCCACCGATGGCCAGGCTCTCGCCGCTTTGCAGATCCACCAGGGCACTGGCACTGCGCAGCTTGCCGACAGGCACCGCGTAACTCTGGGGCGTGCTTGAGACGTTGAGCAGGTAGACTACTTGCTCCGCCGCCGTCTGTTTGATGTCGCCATAGACGCTTCCCTCGGCCACCAGCTTGACCCGCTCCCCCTGATAGAGGGCGGGGTGGGCGGCGCGCAGGGCCAGCAGCTGGCTGAGCCACTGTTTCAGCTCACTCTGCTCGCTGCTCGGCACGAAGCCGGTGGCACCTGGCACCTTGCCATCGCTGCGGGCCACGTGATCGTCACAGAGCCCCTGCGCGGCGCAGTCGCCACCCATCTGCTGGGCAAAGCCCGGCACTTCGTCGCCAAACTCCTCGCCGTAGTAGAGGGTGATGGGGCCGGAGCGGGCCGCCAGGAAGCTGAAGGCTGCTTTGTGGCGCTGCCAGTAGTCCGCCGGATTGAAGTTGCCGCGCTCCAGCAGATCGCCGAAGCGCACCAGATCGTGGTTGCCCAACATCAGGTTGGGCATGGCGTGGTTCGGGTAGTTCTCCACCTTGTTCCAGCTGGCGTCGAGCACGCTGGCCCCCTGCCCGCCCTTGCCGGACTCCTCCACCGCCAGCGCCTGCACCAGGCCGTAGCGCAGCGGGAAGTCGAACGCCGAGGAGAGTGCCGGGTTGTCGCTCGGCCCATACGCTTGGGCGCGGATCTCGTCGGCGCCCTTCCACACCTCGCCCACCATGTAGCCGAGGGTACCCCACTGCTGGCCGGCGGCCTTGCGCGCCGCGCTAGCCCGCTCCACTTCGCTGCGAATGGCGCGCCAGTCGTCGAGACCGAGCTGATAGGCCTGATCGAGGCGCCAGCCGTCGATGCCGTACTGCTCGACCCAGTAGCGGGCTACCTCCTTGAAGTAGGCGAGGCTCTGGGGCTGACTGTAATCCACCAGCTGACCGGGATAACCGGCCCCGCCGCTCTTGAGGGCGGGCAACCGTCCCTCTGGCGAGGGCTTGCTCACCCCCACCTTGTTGACGTGGCCGAACACCCCGTCGAGGAAGACGTAGAGGCCGCGCTGATGTGCACCGTCCACCAGCTGCTTGAGCTGGACGTTGCTGCCGAAGTTGGGGTCCACGTTGAAGAAGTCACAGGCGAAGTAGCCGGTGGCATCCAGCTTGTCGTCACCGCCTTGCCCCGCGCAGGAGTCAAACACCGGGGTGAGCCAGATGGCGTTGACGTTGAGGCTCTTGATGTGGTCCAGGCTGTCGATGATCCCCTGCAGATCGCCGTTGTGCTGGGAGGGGCCGTAGCCGACGCCGTAGTTGGCGCTGCCGTCGCCGTCGACGAACGACTCCACCATCACCTGATAGGTGCGCAGATTGCAGGCTGGCTGATCATTGCCGTAGCAGGCGCGGCTGGCGGTGGCCGGCGGCGGGTTGGTGACCGGGGGCTGCTGGGGCTCGCTGGAGCCGCTCCCGCCTCCGCTGCCGCAAGCCGTCAATAACAGGGCGGCCCCGATGAGGCCGCCATGGCGCAACGTTCCTTGTTTCATTGTTATGTTCCCGCTGTGGTGGTATTGGCGCCCAAAGCGCCACACTGGGGCCATGATAGCGGCCCCGCCCGCACCGGTCTGTGACTGAAAACGTTACCTGGCTCAGTCGGTTGGCGCGCCGACCTAGAGCACACCGGCCGAGGCGAAACGGTAACTGACCGAGAGCCAGTAGGCGCGACCCGGCTCCGGAATCCGCCCCACCTGCTCGTAGCCCAGCCCGGCCTGACTGGCGTGCACCGACTTGGAGAGGTGCTCGTAGTAGAAGGTGTCGAACAGGTTGTCGACCCCGGCTGCCAGCTGCCAGCCCGGGTGAAACTGCCAGGCGGCGCTCAGGTTCATGGTGAAGAAGCCCGGCGTCTCCCCCTGATCCTGGCCGGCTACGGTGCCGGAGCCCACATCGACCCGATCCTGCGCGGCCACGGCGCGGCCAAGCAGAGTCAGGTTCCACGCCTCGGCCGGCTGCCAGCCCAGCGCCAGCTTGCCATCGAGCGGCGGCATCTGGGCCAGCGGCTGGTGATCGCTCTGGTTTTCGCCGTAGACCACCGCCAGACCGCCATCGAGGCGCCACTGCTCGGCAAACTGCCAGCGCCCTTCCAGCTCGCCACCGCGGGTCTGGGCGTCGATGTTGCGTACCTTGTTCGACTTGTTGTTATAGAGCAGGTAGTCCTGAATGTCGGCGCTAAAGAGGGAGAGGGTCAGATCCAGTTCGCGGCTGCGCAGGGCCAGCCCCGCATCCCACTGGCGGCTGCGCTCCGGGTTGAGGGTGAAGGGCACGCTGTCCTTGCTGCGCTCCCAGTAGTCCGGCGCCCGTTTTGCCTGGCCCCAGGCCAGGTAGCTCGACCAGGCCGGCGACCACTGGTATTCATAGCGGCCAAAGCCGCTGTCCAGGGTCAGGGTATCGCTGTAGAGGGTCTGCTCCCCCGCGCCGTAACGGGTGGTCTCGACCCTGTCCTGCCGGTAACCCCCCTTGTAGCTGTGGGCCCCCTGCTGGCGGCCCAGCTCGGCAAAGCCGCCCTGCTGCTCGAAGCGCAGGGTGCGCTGACGCGGCTGGCTAGCGTAATCCACCCCGCTGCGGGCCCTGTGCTGATCCCGGTTGGCATCGAGCCCGGCGGTCAGCAGCCAGTCGGCTGGCAGGGCGATGTCGTTGGCCCAGCGCCCGCCGGTGTTGCGCCGGTCCGGGTTGGAGAGCATCTTCATGCCGCTGTTCGGACGCAGGCTGAAGTTGTCCATGATGTGGTCGATGTCATTGTCCCACAGGGTCAGCTCGCTGCGCTGCCAGTGGAGGCTGATCTGCTCCTGCCTGAGCTTGAGGCCGAAGGATTCGCGGTCGAACATGGGGCCGTCCATGGTGCGATCCGCATAGGCGGCGCGGGCGTTGCTGCGCTCGGCGGTGAGTTCGAGCCAGGTGTGCTCACTGGGCGTCCAGCCAAGCTGGGCGGTGCCGTTCTCGCGCCGGTAGAAAGAGCGCACCTTGTCGCCGTGGCCGTCCTGATAGTCATCGCTGTCGGAGTGGGTGAACTGGCCGCGCAGATAGCCTTGCGGCGCTCCTACTGTGGCATCCAGCATCTGGTCGTCGCGCCCAAAGCTGCCATAGAGCGCCGATGCCTCGGCCTTGACGCCGGGGGCGGTGAACTCTGGCCTGTCCCGCTCGAACA
This sequence comes from Aeromonas sp. QDB34, assembly GCF_027705405.1. Lineage (NCBI taxonomy): Bacteria > Pseudomonadati > Pseudomonadota > Gammaproteobacteria > Aeromonadales > Aeromonadaceae > Aeromonas > Aeromonas sp. QDB34. Next base: position 276,996 of record NZ_JAPDBT010000002.1, read on the forward strand.
GCACGGTACCCGCCAGGGTCGCCCCCTGTTCGAGGGATTGCGGCCCCTTCAGCACCCGGATCCGGTCGAAAGATTGAGGAAAAACGTAGGCGGTGGGGGGGTCCATCCGGCCGCCGCAGCCACCGGCCAGCATGCCGCCATCCATCTGCACGTTGAGGCGGGACATGCCCATCCCCCGCAGCACGGGATCACCGCCCAGCCCCCCCTTGCGCACCATGCTCATGCCGGTGACGTTCTTGAGGTAACCGGCACCGTCGGCCGCCGGCATGGGGGAGCCCGGTTTCTTGGGATCCAGGGTCACCTCGAGGGTGCTGGCGGGGCGACTGGCAACCACCACCATGGGCTCCAGTTGCTGGACCGGCTCCTGGCCGGCAGCGCCGTGACAGGCAAAACCGCCCACCAGCAGGGCGAGCGGGGTGCGCATATGACAAGCCATACTCTTTCCTTATCTCTTTGTTTATTTTGTTTTTTTTAATTTCAATCGACAAACCATTCAGTTGCTGGAAGGTTTGCCGTCAGGCTGCAAAAAAGGCCTGCGGCGCGGTGGCGGCAAGCCCTCAGAGGCGAAGCCAAGCTAGGGTTGGCAAAATGTTGCGCAGGTTTTACCCAAATTGGGTGAGGAAGGCAAACGCTCAAACATTCCCATTACAGGAATCTTGGAGTGGTTCACAAAAACAGGGAGTTAGCTGAACGCTTCCCGCTCGTCGATGGGCTTGATCAGGTGATAGACCTCGTGGGCCGACAGGATGCAGCCGGCGGGCCACTCCAGCTGGTGGTGGCGATTGATGAAGACCCGGGCGCAGCGCCGCTCCGAATCCAGCGCCGCGAACAGCGGCTGGGTGCGCCAGGGGGTCAGATCCAGCGCCCCCGTGGTACCGTCCGAGAGCACCACGAACAGGCTCCACCCTTGCAAATATTCCACATCGATAAAGACCGGCATCCCTTCGGCTCCGATTGAGAAAATTCGGCGCCATTATAGATAAGCCCCCCGCACCGCTTTGCCGGCAGGATCACAGTTTTTCCAGCCGTTTATGCTGTCTTCGATCCCTGCGCGCCCTCACATAAAAATCATAAATCGTGCCAAAACATCCTTTTAAACAGCACCTACACGCAACCTTTCCCCGGGCCCGCTGTCATAACCCTGCAATATAAAAACAATGCGCCCGTGGACGGGTGCAAACAGGCTTGTAGGAACAACAATGACCACTATCAGACGATGGCTGGGACCGTTTTGGCCCATCGCCGTTTTTTCATTGATCGCGCTAGTCTCTCTCTCCATCAGCCGGCTCGCGCTCGGCCTCTGGCAACTGGAGCGGGTCGACGCCGTCGCCGGCTGGCAGGAGATGCTGCTGCAGGGGCTGCGGGTCGACTTCGCCACCCTCTGCTGGCTGTGGGGCGTGCCCGCCGTGTTCACCCTGCTGCTGGCCGGCCCCCATACCGTGGGCCGTGCCTGGCTGCAGTTCATCCGGGTCTGGCTGACCCTGGGACTCTGGCTGCTGCTCTTCCTGGAGATCTCCACCCCCTCCTTCGTGACCGAGTACGGGGTGCGGCCCAACCGCCTCTACATCGAATACCTCATCTATCCCAAAGAGGTGTTCGCCATGCTGTGGGCCGGCCGCAAGGGCGAGCTGCTGCTGGCACTGCTGTTCAGCGGCGCCGCGCTGGCTGGCGGCTGGTGGCTGAGCGGCCGCTTGCTGCGCGGCATCAGCTTCCCGCGCTGGTACTGGCGGCCCGCCTTCGCCCTGCTGATCCTGGCCATCGGTTTTCTCGGTGCCCGCTCCAGCCTGGGTCACCGTGCCCTCAACCCGGCCATGGTGGCGTTTGCCAGCGATCCGCTGGTCAATGCGCTGACCGTCAACTCCTCCTACTCACTGTTCTTCGCCATCAAGCAGATGCGGGCCGAGGAGGATGCCGGCCAGTTCTACGGCGAGCTGCCCCGTCAGCGCATTCTGGATCTGGTTCGCCAGGAGAGCGGGCGTGAATCCCACGAATTCAGCTCTGACACCCTGCCCAGCCAGACCTTCAACGAGGCCAGCTACGGCGGCAAGCCGAAGAACCTGGTGATCCTGTTGCAGGAGAGCCTGGGCGCCCAGTTCGTCGGCTCCCTCGGCGGCCTGCCGCTCACCCCGAACATCGATGCCTTGTCGAAAGAGGGTTGGGCGTTCGAGCAGCTCTACGCCACCGGCACCCGTTCGGTGCGCGGCATCGAGGCGGTGCTGACCGGCTTCACGCCGACCCCGGCCCAGGCCGTGGTCAAGCTCGGCCGCAGCCAGACCAACTTCTTCACCATCGCCGATCTGCTCAAGCAGCGGGGCTACGACACCAGCTTCATCTACGGCGGCGAGAGCCACTTCGACAACATGCGCAGCTTCTTCCTCGGCAACGGCTTCACCACCATCGTCGAGCAGAAGGACTTCAAGAACCCGGTGTTCGAGGGCTCCTGGGGCGCCTCTGACGAAGATCTGATGGCCAAGGCCGACGAGACTTTCCGGGCGCTCAGCAAACAGGGCAAACCCTTCTTCAGCCTGGTGTTCAGCTCGAGCAACCACGATCCGTTCGAGTTTCCCGACGATCGCATCGCCCTCTATGAGCAGCCCAAGCAGACCCGCAACAACGCCGCCAAGTACGCGGACTACGCCATCGGCGAGTTCTTCAAGAAGGCGAAGCAGTCGGACTACTGGAAGGACACCCTGTTCCTGGTCATCGCCGATCACGACAGCCGGGTCAGCGGCGCCAGCCTGGTGCCCATCCCCCGCTTCCACATTCCGGGAGTCATAGTGGGTGACGGCATAGCGCCGAGACAGGATCCGCGCATCGTCAGCCAGATCGACATGGCGCCGACCCTGCTCTCCCTGATGGGGATCAGCGCCGACTACCCCATGCTCGGCAAGGATCTGACCCGCATGCCCGCCGACTGGCCGGGGCGCGCCATCATGCAGTACGACAAGAACTTCGCCCTGATGCGCGGCAAGAACGTGGTGATCCTGCAGCCGGAGCGGGCGCCAGAAGGCTTCATCTATGAGGATGCGACAGAGACGCTCACCCCGGCGCCGCAGCCGGCCACCATGAAGGATGCCGCCCTCGGCCTGGCGCTGTGGGGCAGCCTCGCCTACCAGCAGGGGCTCTACCGGACGGCGCCGGATACCCGCACCGTGCTGAACTGAGCGCAATAAAACAAAACCCGCCGATTGGCGGGTTTTTTGTAGGAGGCTGGCGGGGCGTCAGGTGTTGAGGAAGCAGGGCAGCGAGCGGCTGAACTTGTGCTCGAACACCAGCGAGGTCTCCAGGTGCACCACCTCTTCGCGGGAGGTGAAGTGATCGAACACGAAGTTGCGCAGATGCTCGGTGTCGGCGACGCACAGATGCACCAGAAAGTCATCCTTGCCGCCCATGTGGAACAGGCTGATCACCTCGGGCAGGGCCAGGATGGCGTCGCGAAACGCATCGATGATCTGGCGGCTGTGGCGGGCCAGCTGCAACGACACCATGGCCTGGATGTGACCGCCGAGGGCCTGGTAATCCACCTCGCAGTGGGCGCCCTTGAGCACCCCGTCCTGCTGCAGCTTGCGTACCCGTTCCAGACAGGTGGACGGCGCCACCCCGACCAGCGCGGCCAGATCCTTGTTGGTCATGCCCGCATCGCGAAACAGATGGGCCAGGATATCCAAATCCAGTTGATCCAGGTTTCTCATCTTTACTCCTTGAACCGCTCAATTTTTTAGACTCTGCCCGTAAACCGGGCCGAACACAACGCAGATTGACATCGGGACCGCGCCCCCTATGCTTTGGCGCACTCAAAACCGGGTCAGGCCCGGCTTGCTTCGCCGTTGCTGGCGTCATAAGGATCTTTATGCACCCGTCTCACCCCTTCTGGAGCCAGGAAGTCCCCCGCGTCGATGGCCAGCTGCTGCTGACCCCCTGCCCCGGCACCCAGCAGGTGGCGCTGCCGCTGGCAGTGGGCCAGCTCAAGCTGGCCGGGGCGCACGGCGTGCTGACCCTGATGACCGACGCCGAACTGGCCCGCCTCGAACTGGGCACGCTTGGCCAGCAGATCGAGGCCGCCGGCATGCGCTGGTTCCAGCTGCCCATCGAAGACGATCAGGCTCCCGATGCCGCCTTCGAGGCCACCTGGCGGCGGGCTCTGCCAGCCCTAATCGGATTGCTGCGGGACGGCAAGCACCTGGTCATCCACTGCAAGGGCGGCAGCGGCCGCACCGGGCTGGTGGCGGCGGCCCTGCTGATGAGTCTGGGCCAGCCCCAGCAGGAGGCGATGGCCGCCATCCAGGCCCACCGGCCCAAGGCCTTCACCCTGGCCTGCCACCGCCAGTGGCTCGACGGGCTGGCGGCACGGCTGGCCGAGGGCGACTGAGTCAGCTCCTACCTCGACGGCGAGTTCTGCTGATAGGTAAACACCTTGCCGATATCCTCGACGCGATAGCTGGTGAGCTGATAGACGTAGTAGTTGAGCCAGTTGGAAAACAGCAGGTGACCGTGGCTGCGCCAGCTGGCACGCGGGGTCCGGGTCGGGTCGTTGTCCGGGTAGTAGTTGACCGGAATGACGGGCTCAAGCCCGGCGGCCAGATCCCGCTGGAATTCGCCATCCAGGGTCAGCGCATCGTATTCCGGGTGACCGGTGACAAACACCTGACGACAATCCTTGGTGGCCGCCAGATAGACCCCGGCCTCTGCCGATTCGGCAAAGATCTGCAGATCGGTGTGGGCGCGGATGAGATCCCCGTCGAACGCCGCATAGCGGGAGTGAGGCGCCACGAACTCATCGTCGAAGCCGCGCAGCAGCGGTTCGTGCTCGTCGAGCCGGTGGTGGCGATAGACCCCGGACAGCTTCTCGCCGTGGGTCTGCTTCTCCATGCCGTACAGGGCTTTCAGCGCCGCCTGCACCGCCCAGCAGAGGAACAGAGTGGAGGTCACGTGCTGATGGGACCACTCGATGATCTCGACGATGCGTGGCCAGTAGACCACCTCCTCGAACTCCACCAGCCCGAGCGGCGCCCCCGTGATGATCATGCCGTCGTAGTTGTTGCCGCGTACCTGTTCGAAGTCGTGATAGAAGTTCTCCAGGTGCGCCTGGGGCGTGTTCTTCGACTCCCGATCGTCGATGCGCAGCAGATCCACGTCCACCTGCAACGGCGAGTTGGAGAGCATCCGCATCAGCTGGATCTCGGTTTCAATCTTCTTGGGCATCAGGTTGAGGATCAACACCCGCAGCGGGCGGATGTTCTGGGTGACGGCCCTGGATTCCGTCATCACGAAGATGTTCTCCTGCCCCAGCACTTCGGCGGCGGGTAACTGATCCGGGATCTTGATCGGCATGCTTACTCCCTGTACTGCATCGGTAAATATGTCTGGACATCCAGAAGCCTATAATAAAGCACCCACCCTGTCATCAGATACCTTTTGTATTCACCCCCACCTTTGACTAGCATACGGCTCAGTGTGTCTCTCGCATCCAAGACAATGACAGGTATCAAGATTTCAGTAGACCGGCTGCAAGTCGGCAATTACGTTTCTCTGCCACTTGGCTGGCGCGAACACCCCTTCCTGTTTTCCAGCTTCAAACTCAAGAATGAAGAGGAGATCGAGCTCATTCGCCGGCTCGGTCTCAAGCTCGTCACCATCATCCCCGACAAGAGCGATGCGCCGCCCAAACCGCTGAACCAGATCCAGGCCCAGCCGGTGGAGGCGCCGGATACCTCCCAGCGTCAGGCCGAAATGCAGTTGGAGAAGGAGCGCCGCATCGAGCAGCTGCAGCAGTATCGCCGCGATCTGCAGCAGTGCGAGAAGCAGTTCCAGCAGTCGCTGGCCCAGGTACGCAACGTGATGAGCAAGATCCAGTCCCGCCCCCTCAATGCCATCGGCGAGGCGCAGGAGCTGATCAACGCCATGACCGAGCAGCTGCTGTCGGTGGACGAGATGGTGCTGCACCTGGTCTCCGACAGCGAGGATGGCAACAACCTCTACTTCCACTCCCTCAACGTCAGTGTGCTCAGCATGCTGCTGGCCAAGGAGTGCAACATGTCGGCCGACGAGATCCGCCAGGTCGGCATGGGGGCCCTGCTCCACGACATCGGCAAGTTGAAGATCCCGAGCCAGATCCTGCGCAAGACCGAGCCGCTCACCAAGCCGGAGCAGAACCTGATGGCCCAGCACCCGCGCTACGGGCTGGATCTGCTCAATCTGGCCAAGGACTTCCCGGCCGAGGCGAAGGGCATAGTGCTGCATCACCACGAATACCTGGACGGCAGCGGGCCGGAGGGGCTCAAGAAGGGGCAGCTCGACCCGCTCACCCAGATTGTGTCGCTGATCAACGAGTACGATAACCTCTGCCACATGCAGGCCAAGGTGCCCTACTCGGCCCTGAGCGGCCTCTACAAGCAGCGCAAGGCCCAGTTCAATCCTGAGTATCTCAGCATGCTGATCCGGCTGATGGGGATCTACCCGCCCGGCAGCGTGGTGCAGCTCTCCAACGGCCAGGTGGGGCTGGTGATGTCGGTCAACGCCTCCCGCCTGCTCTACCCCTCGGTGCTGGTGTACGATCCGCGCATCCCGCGCCAGGAGGCGGCCATCATCGACCTGCAACAGGCCGAGCTCTCCATCGCCAAGGTGATCCATCCCAAGCGGCTGCCGCCGGCGGTGTTTGAGTACCTCAACCCGCGCACCCGCATCAGCTACTACTTCGAACACACCAAGCCCTGATTGTCCCGGCCACCCTGGTGGCCGCCCCAGTCCAGCCGTCAGCCCCGAGGAGCCCGCCATGCGCATCGAAATCATCAGCACCGGAGACGAGATAGTGACGGGCCTGGTGGTGGACACCAACGCCGCCTGGCTCAGCGCCTTGCTGCTGGAGCAGGGCTGGCAGGTGCGCCGCCGCGTTACCGTGGGGGACAACCTCAAGGACTTGAAGGCCGTGCTGGCAGAGAGCGCCAGCCGCGCCGAGGTGGTGCTGGTGTGCGGCGGGCTCGGCCCCACCGCCGACGATCTCACCGCCCAGGCGGCAGCCGAAGCCTTCGACCAGCCGCTCACCCTGTTCCCGGACTGGCTCGCCACCATCGAAGCGCGCTACGCCAGCCGCGGCAGGCCCATGCCCGCCAGCAACGCCAAACAGGCCTGGCTGCCACAGGGGTGCGAGATCCTCGACAACCCGGTCGGCACCGCCTGCGGCTTTGTTGTCACCCCCACAGGCCACCAGGGCCCAAGCCGGCTCTTCTTCACCCCGGGCGTGCCGTTCGAATTCAAGCAGATGGTGCACGAGCAGATCATGCCGCGCCTCAAGGTACTGGCCGGCGAGCAGACCGACACCGAACTGCGCCGTTTTTATACCTTCGGCGTCTCGGAGTCGGCCCTCAGCGACATGCTGGATGCCGCGCCCTGGCCCGCCGGCATCGAGCTCGGCTATCGCTCCTCCATGCCGCTCATCGAGCTGAAGCTTATTGGCCACGGCGCCAGCGCGGCGGACATGAACGCCGCCGAGGCGCGGCTGCTCGCCGCCATCGAGCCCTGGCTGGTAGGACGGGGCGATAAGGAGCCGGCGCGGCAGATCCTGGATCTGCTGGGGGGTAAACCGCTGACGCTGCAGGAGGGGGAGAGCCGCGGCGCCCTGCTGGCCATGTGCCACCCGCATCCCGCCCTGACGGCCGGCTTCAGCCACGCCCTGGCCCACGAGCTGGCGCAACTGGCGGCGCCTGCAGCCCCCCTCAGCCTGACCATAGGCAACTCGGGCCCGGACGGCGTGCCGTTGCTGCTCTGTGTCGACGGGCAACTGCACGGCCAGACCCTCAAGGTCAGCCATCCGGATCCCGACAGCGGTCGCAGGATCCTCGCCTTCGCCGCCCTCGACATGCTGCGCCGCCAGCTGCAGGGGCTGCCGGTGCTCGGCGACTACCGCACCCTGGCCCGCACCGCCAGCCGCTAACGGCCAGCAGCAGCCAGGTTCTCACCCCTCGCGGGGCATCAATCCAGGCTCTTCTTGAAGCGATGGGCGGCCAGGGTCAGCACCAGCAGGGTGAACCCCGCCAGCCAGAGCACGTCGGGCAGCAGCTCGGCGAGCTCGCCACCGCGCAGCACTATGCCCCGGATCAGCCGCATGAAGTGGGTGGCCGGCAACACCTCGGCAATCCACTGGGCCGGCAGCGGCATCCCCTCGTAGGGGAACATGAAGCCCGACAGCAGGATGGAGGGCAGCAGGATGAACACCGTCATCTGCATCGCCTGCAGCTGGGTCTGCGCCAGGGTGGAGATGAGCAGCCCCAGGGTCAGGCTGGCGGCGATAAACAACAAGGTCGCCAGCAGCACCTGGCTCAGAGCCCCGTTGATGGGCACGTCGAAGATGAAGTGACCGAGCCCGAGGATGATGGCCACCTGGATCAGCCCCACCCCGATATAGGGCAGGATCTTGCCCAGCATCAGCTCCATCGAGCCGACCGGGGTGGTAATGAGCAGCTCCAGATTGCCGCGTTCCCGTTCGCGTACTATGGCCGCCGAGGTGAACATGATCATGGTCATGGTGAGGATCACCCCGAGCAGGCCGGGCACTATGTTGACCGCCGAACGGCGTGCCGGGTTGAAGTAGAGCACGGTCTCGAAGGTAGGGGGGGCCGTCTTGAGGTCGGGTTTCAGATCGGAGAGCGGCATGTTGCGAAGGCCGAGCAGGGCTCCGGCGATCATGGTGTCCGAGCCATCCACCAGCCACTGCCCCGCCGTCTCGCCGGCACTGAGCCGGCGGCTCAGATCGGCGGGCAACACCAGCACGGCGCGCACCTCGCCCCGGGTCAGCGCCGCCTCGGCCTGCTGTACCCCGACGTATTGCTGCTTGATGTGCACCACCTGGCTCGCCTTCACCGCCTCCACCAGCAGCCGGCCCGGCACGCTCTGGCTCATCTCCACCAGCCCCACCGGGATCTGGCGCACATCGGTGTTGATGGCGTAGCCAAACAGCAGCAGCTGGATCAGCGGGATCATCACCACCATCCCAAACGTGAGCCTGTCCCGTGCCAGTTGCCTGAGTTCTTTCTGGGTAATGGCCCAGAGCCGTCGCAGACTGTTCATGCCCTCGGATCCTGACCGGTGCAGCTGACGAACACATCCTCCAGACTGGGTCTGACCAGCGCCAGGCTGGCCCCGGCCAGCGCCGGGCAGGCCTGCTGCAGCCAGGCCACCGGCTCCGCCAGCTCCTTGTCCACCAGCACCCGCAAGCGCTGGCCGAGCTGGGCGGCGGAGCGCACCGGCGCCAGCTGCACCAGCTGCTGTTTGAGCAGCCGCAGATCGGCGGCCAGCACCTCCACCACCCGGGTGCTCATGGCGTCCATCAGCGCCTGCGGCGCACCCTGGGCGCGCACCCGGCCCGCCTCCATGATGGCGAGCTGATGACAGCGCTCCGCCTCGTCCATGTAGTGGGTGGTCACCAGTATGGTGGTGCCCCCTTCGCTCAGATCGAACAGCTTCTCCCAGAAATCGCGCCGGTTCTGCGGATCCACCGCCGAGGTGGGTTCGTCCAGCAGCAGCAGCGCCGGCCGGTGGATCACCGCCGCCGCCAGCGCCAGCCGCTGCTTCTGGCCGCCGCTCATGGCACCGGCCCGCTGCCGGGCCAGCGGCGCCAGCTCATAGGTGGCCAGCAGCTCGTGCAGGCGGGCAGCCAGCACGGCGCCGCCCATGCCGTGGATCCGGCCCATGAACTCCAGGTTCTCCCAGGCGGTCAGCTCGTCATAGAGGGAGAACTTCTGGGTCATGTAACCGATCCGCCGGCGCAGAGTCTCGGCCTCGCGAGGGATGTGCAGCCCCAGTACCTCCACCTCCCCTGCCGAGGGGGTGAGCAGGCCGGTCAGCATGCGCAGGGTGGTGGATTTGCCGCAACCGTTGGGGCCGAGAAAGCCGTGGATCTGCCCCTTGGGCACGCAGAGATCCAGCCCGTCCACCGCCAGGAAATCGCCGAAACGGCGGCTCACCCCCAGCGCCCGGATCGCCAGCTCACTCATGGCCCTCTCCCTGCGCGGCGGGTTCGGCCTGCAGCGGCAGGCCGCTCGGCAGATCCTGCGCCCCCGCCGGCAGATCGATCTCGGCCAGATAGACCAGCCGGGCCCTGTCCTGCTCGTTGAGGGCGTAGTAGGGAGTAAAGGCGGGCTCTTTCGAGATCCAGCGCAGCCAGCCGATGAAGGGCTCCGCCACCCCGTCCACCTGCACCCGCACCGGCTGGCCGACCCGGTAACCGGCAAGGGAGGGCTCGGGCACATAGACCCGGGCGTAAGGCGCCTCGTCCGCCTGGATGGCGGCCAGCACGGCGCCGACCGCGACACGCTCGCCGAGGTGATAGGGCAGGCTGTCGAGCCGGCCGCTGCGGGTGGCGACGATGGAGAGATCCGCCAGCTCCCGCTCGGCCAGCGCTACCTCGGCGGTGGCGGCCAGCAGGGCGGCCTGTGCTTCATCGATATCTTCGCGCCGCACCCCGCGCGCCAGCTTGTCGAGCTGCTGGCGGGCACCGTCCTGCTCGGCCAGGGCGCTGTCGCGCTGGGCGCGGGCCTTGTCGAGATCCGCCGGGCTCACCAGCTTGCGGCGCACCAGCCGGTCGATCCGCTCAAAGTTGCGCTCGCTCTCCCTGACGTTGGCCTGCGCCTTGTCGAGGCTGGCGCGGGCGGCGGCGATGTCTTCCGGTCGCTCGCCATTGGTCAGCCGGGCCAAGGCGGCCCGCGCCTGTGCCTGTTGGGCCTTGGCTCGGGCCAGCACCGCCTGCTGACGCCGGTCATCGAGCCGGGCCAGCAGGGTGCCCTCTTCCACCCGGCTGCCCTCCGCCACCGGCAGAGCGCGGATGATCTCGCCGGCGGTGGCGGTCAGCAGCACCCGGTCTCGTTCCAGGGTGCCGAGGGCCGTGGTGGATGCCTGTGGCTGGCAGGCGCTAAGCAGGCCCGTCAGGGCCAGGGGCAGCAGACAATGACGCAAGGTCGACACTCCTCTCACGGTGGCGGATCCGCCCGGGGGCACTCCCTTCACCCGCCAAACGACAGCCGATAGCGGCTGGCAGACGGGCTCATGGTGCCGTCAGCATACTCCCTGTTACTTTTCATTTCCTCGTCCCAGTTCACCCATTTGTGCTTAGCTCGTTGACCAAAAAGGAGAAATGTCTGGATACTGCAGACCAGCACCATGTTGATGATTCGCATTTTTAACAAAATGCCGATTAACTGAAAACAAGCAGCCGTTCCAATTGGGATGCGGACGAAGGAAGGGATCCGGGTGTTAAGCAAAGAGTGGTTACTGTTGTCAGCCGATATGGAATACGCCTGCCTGCGCATCGTGCCCGGGCTGACCAACCCCATCTCGGAGAGCGATATCCAGACGCTGCTGCTGGCCTCCAACTGTCGCCGCTATCAACCGTTGACGGAGGGGATCAAGCAGGCCATCAGCCTGCTCAACACCCTGCTGAGCAACCCGACCGCCCCCCTGCCCGGCAACCCGGTGCCCATCGCCCAGCGCCACGATGCCAGCGTCCTGCTGGTGGTGGAGAAGGACCGGATGAGCGCCACCGCCCAGATCACCGCCGACTGGGGCGGCAAATACCTCACCAGTGAACAGCTGGAGCAGGCGATCCAGAGCAGCGAAATAAGTCAGGGGGTGCAGGCACCGCTCATCGCCGCCGCCGTGCTGGCCGCCAAGGAGGCGACGCCGGGCACCCTGCTCAGGCTGCCGGTGGCGCAGGGCAAGGCCGCCGTCAACGGTCAGGACACCCGTTTCGAGCGACTGGTGGAGACCCCGGCCGAACGGATCCTCAAGCCTCAGGAGCTGGACCACGGCCGGGTCGACATGCGCGACCTCGGCACCATCCTCACCGTCAAGGCCGGCGCCCAGCTGATGCGCCGCCACCCCGCCACCCAGGGGGTGCCCGGTTTCACCGTCACCGGCCAGGAGCTGCCCGCCAAGCATGGCAAGGACAGCCCCATGGTGGCCGGCGAGGGCACCTTCCTCTCGCCGGATGACCCCGATCTGCTGCTGGCCAGCCGCCCCGGCCTGCCGCGTCAGGAGAAAAACGGCATGAAGGTGGACGACGTGCTGAGCGTCAAGCAGGTGGATATCCGCCACGGCCACGTCATCTTCGAAGGGGCGCTGATCGTGGCGGGCGACGTCACCCCCGGCATGAAGATAAAGACCAGCGGCGACGTGGTGATCGGCGGCTTCGTCGAGGGGGGTTACATCGAATCGAGCGGCACCATCACGGTGCGCAACGGCATCATAGGGCGCAAGAGCGAACAGAGTGACGAGTTCCTCTGCCACCTCAACGCCCAGGGCGAGATCCACGCCAGCTACGCCCAGTACGCCAAGCTGGAGGCCGGCGGCGACATCCACATCCTGACCCAGCTCAGCCACTGCTACAGCCGCAGCGGCCAGGATCTCAAGGTGGGTGACAGCGGCATGCGCAAGGGCCACCTGCTGGGGGGCATCAGCATCGCCAACCGCCTCATCATGGCGCCGATCCTGGGGGCCTCGGCCCACAACCAGACCCGGCTGCAGATCCTCGGCGGCTACTTCACCCACAAGGAGCAGGAGCAGGCGCTGCGCCAGCGCAAGCAGGAGTGCCGGGAGCAGCTGGACAAGCTACAGGAGCTGCTGCTCAAGCTGCTGCAACTGCCGAGCGACAAGCGCAATCCCCAGACCCTGCAGAAGATCAAGCTGATCCGGACCCAGCGTCTCGAGGAGAGCAAGCTGCTGGATGAACAGCTGGAAGCGGCCCAGGAGGAGCTGCAGAAGCTGATGGCGGAGATGGACATCATCGCCACCCAGCACGCCTTCCCCGGGGTCGAGGTGGAGATGGCCCACCACCACTACCGGGTCGACATCGAACACGGCCCCATCCACTTTGCCATCCGTGAAGATCAGCTGCAGCTGACCCCCTACGAACCCCACAAGTGACGCAAGAGTGACCCGTCAGTCGTGATCCGGACGGCGAATTTCGCTACACTCGGCCTCCCATTGGCCCCATCGGGCGGGCCAGCCAGACCGCAGGATAGTGAGAGATGTACAAGCTGATCGCATTGGATATGGATGGCACCCTGTTGAACTCCCAGGGCCAGATTTCCCCCCGCACCCACGCGGCCATTGCCGCCGCCCGCGCCAAGGGCGTCACCGTCGTGCTGGCCTCGGGCCGGCCGCTGGAGGGGATGAGCCGCTATCTGGTGGAACTCGGCCTCACCGGTCAGGATGACTACGTCATCTGCTACAACGGTGCCCTGGTGCAGCAGGTGGCCGATCAGCACATCATCCGCAGCCAGCTGCTCACCGGCAGCGATGCCAGCGCCATCGCCGCCCTGGCCGACGAGCTGGGCGTCAACGTGCACGGCTTCTCGGTGAGCCGGGGGCTCATCAGCCCCAGGGTCAGCCCCTACACCGAGCACGAATCCCGCCTCATCGACATGCCCATCAAGCTGCTGGACTTCGCCACCCTGCCCGCCGACGAGCAGATCCTCAAGGTGATGATGATCGATCCCGAGCCGCTGCTCTCCCCCGCCATCGCCAAGCTGCCGGCCGAGCTCTACCAGCGCTATACCGTGGTGCGCAGCGCCCCCTACTTCCTCGAGTTCATGAACAAGCAGAGCAACAAGGGGACCGGCGTCGCCGCCCTGGCCGAGCACCTGGGGCTGGATGCCTCCCAGGTCATCGCGGTGGGGGATGCGGGCAACGATCACCACATGATCGAGTATGCCGGGCTGGGGGTGGCCATGGGCAATGCCACCGACGACATCAAGGCGCTGGCCCAGCACACTACGGGGCGCAACGATGAAGACGGGGTCGCCCAAGTGATCGAGCGTTTCATCCTGAACGCCTGACGCGACCAGGGGCCTGCGGGCCCCTTTTGCTATCCGGCCGTCAGCGCGGCATGTTTAATATATCCACCACACCAATGCACTTCCCTCTCCCCCCCTTCGCTACAAGCCCCTTTAAATGGGACTCAAGCCAGTCGAGCGCAGAATATATTTAACATGTTGGCATCATTTCGTTTGACATATTGAACGGCCTTGGCAGACTGGGATCAGGATCCAGGCTGTCGTTGCCCAGGCTGACCGACGATTCTGGCTGTGCAACGCACCTCCGATCCCACGACCATGCCTTGAGGCATGCCCTTGCCCCGCTGACGACGGCAAGGGCCTGCCCAAGGCGCAGGACCGCTAAGGACAGCCAAGGTGAATCATGACTCGCAGCCCCCACACCCCGCGTAAACCCGTCGTACTGATGACCACGGGCGCCCAGCCCCGCAATGGCCACGCCTATCAGGTGATGACCCACAAATACATCAAGCCGCTGGTGGAGATCAGCGGTTGCGTGCCGCTGCTGGTGCCCACCTGCTGCGGCACCGAGGATCTGGCGCAGTATCTGGATCTGGCGGATGGCGTCTATCTGAGCGGCGCCGGCTCCAACATAGATCCCACCCTCTACGGCCAGGAGAACCTCACCCCGGAGAAGCAGCAAGACAGGGACCGGGATCTGTTCGATATCCCGCTGGTGCGGGCCGCCCTCGACCGCGGCCTGCCAATCCTTGGGATCTGCCGCGGCATGCAGGAGATCAACGTAGCGCTGGGGGGAGACATCCACCAGAAGGTCTACAGCGAGCCGGGTTATGACGATCATCGGGAGGATGCTGACGATCCGGTGGACGATCAGTATGGCGAGAGCCATCAGGTCGAGCTGGTGCCGGGCAGCTGGCTGGCGGAGCTGATGGGACAACCGTCGATCCCGGTCAACTCGCTGCACGGCCAGGGGATCAAGACGCTGGCCAAGGGGCTGGAGCCGCTGGCCCATGCCGAAGATGGGCTGATCGAGGCGATCCACGCCCCCGCCCTCTCCCCCTTCCTGCTGGCGGTGCAGTGGCATCCGGAGTGGAAGGCGAGCGAGAACCCTCACTCCATCAAGATCTTCGAGGCCTTTGGCGACGCCTGCCGGGCCCGCCTGAGCGACGTCTGACAGCCGGCTAGTCGCCGAACCCGCGCGCCTTGAGCTTGGGCAGCGCACCGCGATCCGGGCGCAGGGTTCGGCACACCTCCAGCCCCTTCAGCCCGCGCTGGATGTGATCCGGCGTGTGGCCAAACACCATGCCGTTGCTGCGATAGAGGGCGCTGTCGTCCAACTCGAACAGCTCACCGCCGATCAACAGCTGCTCGCGGCCGTTGACCGTCTTGCCGCGCTTGAGCGGCAGCATCATGTCGCTCAGCACCTCGCCGGTGGCGCAGCCCTCGCGCCAGCGCGCCTCGTCGGCGAAGGGGGTGATGGCAATCTCGCGCCAGGAGCCATCACGAAACTCGACCCGATACTTGTCGGCCAGCTGATCACAGCCCGTCAGCAACCAAGCCCCGGCAATCCAGACCATCTTGTTCAGCGTGCGCACTCGTACCACTCCCTCGTCAGACCGGCGCCCAGCATAAATAAATTGCCCCCGCCCCGCACCCATTTAGCGGGTTGAAACCAACTATGCTGGAAATAACCAATGATAAGGGGCTGCTATGTTTAGCGATAACCTCGTTGCGCTACCTACCCTGCTGTGGATTGGCGAACACCCGTTCTGGACCCTGTTGACCCTGTTCTTGCTCTTCACCCATTTCCTGCGCAGCCCCGGCCGTCGGCGGGAGCTGGTGAGCGAGCTCGGCTTCGTGATGATAAGCCTGGTGGTGATCCTGCTGATCCAGTTCGAGGGGGGCTGGTTTCGCCTGCCGCTGCCCCACCACTGGCTGGTGGAGATCTCCAGCCTGCTGGCCGGGCTGGTGCTGGTGAAGATCTGGGGGATCCTGCTGTTCCAGTTTCTGCTGCCCCTGTGCCAGATCCGCATCCCGCGCATCATCGCCGACATCGTCATCACGGTCGGCTACATCGGCTGGTGCCTGTTCCGCCTCTACGCCTCCGGCATGGCCCTCGGCGAGATCGTCACCACCTCCGCCGTCATCACCGCCGTCATCGCCTTCTCCATGCAGGACACCCTGGGCAACCTGCTGGCCGGCGTCTCGATCCAGCTCGACAACTCCATCGCCATCGGCGACTGGCTGCAGGTGGAGACCACCCAGGGCCGGGTGGTGGAGATCAACTGGCGTGCCACCACCATCGAGACCCGCAACTGGGAGACGGTGGTGATCCCCAACAGCCACCTGCTCAAGCAGCGTTTCACCGTGCTCGGACGGCGGCAGAATGCCCCCCTGCAGTGGCGCCGCTGGGTCTGGTTCGACATCACCCTGGATACCCTGCCCACCCAGATCATTGCCCTGGTGGAACAGTCCCTGCGGGAGACCCGCATCCGCCACGTCTCCGCCAGCCCGCAGCCGGACTGCCTGCTGATGAACGTGGAGAACGGCATCGCCCGCTACGCGGTGCGCTACTGGCTCACCGATCTGGCGGTGGACGATCCCACCGACTCGGCGGTGCGCACCCTGATCGATGCCGCCCTGCGCCGCAACGACCGGCGCCTCACCCCGCCCATCTTCAACGTCTTCATGACCACGGATCAGGATCACAAGGATCAGCGCCACAAGCGGCATACCGCCGAGCGCACCGACACCCTGCGCCGCCTGCCGCTGTTCGCCATGCTGCAGGAGGAGGAGTTGCTGCGGCTGGCGGATCAGGTCAAGTTCGCCCCCTTCGTCAACGGCGATCGGATGCTGAGCCAGGGGGAGGTTTCCGGCTGGCTGTTCGTACTGGTGAAGGGGGATGCCCAGATGCTGGTGGAGGTGGAAGGGCGCGAGCTGCCGCTCGGCACCCTCAATGCCGGCGACTTCTTCGGCGAGCTGAGCCTGCTCACCGGCGAGCCGAGCCCGTTCACGGTGCGGGCCCTGGGGACCGTCGAAACCTATCGCATCAATCAGGCCATGTTCCAGGAGCTGGTGGCCCAGCGCGGCTCCCTGCTCGAGCCGCTCTACAAGGTGCTGAGCGCCCGTCAGCAGGAGCAGCAGGAGCTGCTGGCGCGGGAGGCGGAAGCCATGAAGCAGATCACCCCGCCACGGGATCTGCTGGACAAACTGATGGCGCTGTTTGGCGGTCGATGACGTAGCATGGCGGCTCAGGCTTTCTACCAGAGATGCATTTCATGCTGTTGACCGCACTGGCCCTGAGCGCCACCCTGCAATTTGACTGCCCCGCGACCATTGAAACCCGCCAGCAACTGCTGGGGGCCAGCCCGGGGTGGCAGGCCGTCACCCGCAACGATCTGGGGGAACAACACCAGCCCCTCAGCCACCGGCTGGACAACCTGGCCCTGTTCGACGGCGACCCCGATGAGCGAGCCCAGCTCAAGCCGGACAACGGCGACAGCGACGCGCTGCACTACTGGAGTCTGGATCGCCGCAACCCTCGCCCCTTCTATCTGGTCTGCCACTATCGGGAGACCGCCATCACCCTGCAGCAGGCGCTGCCCGCCGGCATCAGCTACTGCCGGGTCAACCAGCCCGAGCCTTACGATTTGCGCGGGCTGATCTGCCGCAACGAGTGACCACTCCGGCATGACCCAACAATGGCTGCTGCCTGCGGTGCATGATCGGCCGATATGAGATGCATGTCGGCAGTGAACCGGCGGGTGTGGAGGTCTGATCAGAGCAGCAGTTCGGCCAGCTCGCCCAGTGTCGTCAGCTCGACATCCGGCAGCAGTTGCAGCTGTCGCCAGGGCTGACCGCGCTCGTTGAGCCAGGCGGCCTTGAAGCCGTGCAGCCGGGCACCCAGCACGTCGGTCTGTGGATGATCCCCCACGTGCAGGATCTGGCCGGGCGCCAGTTTGAGAGCCGTCTGCGCCTCTACAAACATATCCGGCGCCGGCTTCATCCTGCTGCCGAGGCCAGCCTTGCAGACCAGGGTGAAGTAATCCGCGAGACCAGCCCTGCTCAGATCCAGATTGCCGTTGGTGATGACCACCAGCGGGTAGCGCTCGGCCAGCCGGGCCAGCAGGGCGTGGGTTTCACCGCTCACCTCGATCTTCGATCGCTCGGCCAGAAAACCGGCGAACACCGACGCTGCCTCACGCTCTGCCAACCCTTGTGCCATCCCCCCCGCCATCAGCGCGGCCTGAATGCCATGCCGGCGTGCCAGACTGACGTCGTGGCGCAGTGCCGGCTGTTCCAGCAGCAGGTTGTGCTTGAGCACCTGCCAGCGCGGCTTGTCCAGCATGGCGGTGGCCAGGTATTCGCTGCGCAGGTGGCTCAGCATCCACTGCTCGGCCCGCTCGATGGCCGGGCCGTTGTCATAGAGGGTGTCGTCGAGGTCAAACGAGATGGCGGCCACCGGCTGCCAGCGGCGATAGAACTGCATGGTATCTCCTCTTGTCGAGGCCGGGCATGCCCGGCTCTCTTCATTCGTCGTCCGGCGCTGCGGGATCCCGCTTCGCCCGCGGGTGGGCGCTGTCATACACCTTGGCCAGGTGCTGGAAGTCGAGGTGGGTGTAGATCTGGGTGGTGGAGAGATCGGCGTGACCCAGCAGCTCCTGCACCGCCCGCAGATCGCCGGAGGACTCCAGCATGTGGGTGGCAAAGCTGTGGCGCAGCTTGTGGGGATGGACGTGGGCGTTGAGCGCCTGCTTGTTGCCCCAGCCGTCGAGCCGCTCCTGCACCGAGCGGGCCGACAGCCGCTGCTTGCGCTTGGAGACGAACAGCGCCTCCAGCTCATCGCCGGCCAGCAGGGGGCGCAGCTTGAGCCACTTGTGCAGCCACTCCACCGCCATCCGCCCCACCGGCAGCACCCGCTCCCGCGAGCCCTTGCCGGTCACCCTGAGCTGACGCTCGTCGAGCTTCACGTCCGCCAGATTGAGCCCCACCAGCTCGGCCAGCCGCAGACCGGAGGAGTACATCAGCTCCATGATGGCGCGATCCCGCACCGCCAGCGGATCCTGCTCGTCGGTGATGTTGAGCAGCTGGTACATCTCGTCCACATCCAGGTTCTTGGGCAGCGGCCGCCCCTGCTTGGGGGTGACGATGCCGCGCGCCGGATTGGCCACCAGTCGGCCCTGACGCACTTGCCAGTCGCAGAAACTGCGCAGGGCGGAGACCTTGGTGGCCAGCGAACGGGGCGCCAGCCCCGCCTTGTGCATCCGGGTCACCAGACTGCGTACCTGACTCGCCTCGAGCCGGGCCCAGTCGTCGACCCCGAGCTTCACCAGCTCGGCGGTCATGGCTTCCAGATGGGCCTGGTAGTTGCTGCGGGTGTGCGGGCTGAGCTGGCGCTCGACCCGCAGGTATTCGATGAAGGCCGCCAGCTCGTCGGCCAATGCAGCCAGCAGTGGCTCGGCGGCTGGTGGCGCCTTGGCGGGGGATCTGGCCAGCGTCTTAGCCACGCGCCAGCTCGGGCAGACGCAGCTGCAGCAGGCGGCCGAGCTGGCCCAGCAGCAGGGTGTCGTTGTGGGGGGTAAAGTGGCTCGGATCCGAGCTGGCGAAGGCCAGCACGCCGAGATCGCCGAGCCGCATCAGGGCCACCGAGTTGACCAGCACGTCGTGGCCGAACAGCGCCTGCTTCTCGCTCTGGTTGAGCCGGCCGAAGTAGTAATCCTGACCCGGCAGGCGCTGACCCAGCAGCTGCTCGAGCTGTCGGCCCTCCGCCATGAACTTCTGCTCGGGGCCGCTCAACTGGAATTTTTTCGGGCTGAGCCAGAGCCGCAGGCCGGTCAGCCGCAGCCGCTGCACGAACGCCTTGCCCATCACGGCGCTCACCTCGAACAGGCTCTGACAGCCGTACAGCTCGCCGTAGAGATCGGCATAGACCCGGAAAATCCGCTCGTTCTCGCTGGCGATCCCCATCAGCTCGGTGATCTCCTGCTCCAGCTGCTCGATGCGCTCGCGCTGTCTGTCCAGCTGGCGCTCCACCAGCGAGACGGTGCCCTTGCGTTCGTGAGGAATGCGGATCCGGTCCAGCATGGCCGCGTGGCGCTGGAAAAACTCGGGATAACGGGCCAGGTACTCCAGCACTGTGGCTTCATCCACCAGTGGTTCCTGCCGTTTGAGTTCGCTCATAACTTGGTTGGTCCATCCGAAAAAGGGGCACAGGGCCCCGACATTAGTGCTTGGCAGAGCGGGGGCCTCCCCGCCCGTGCCTATAACTCTATCTGACCGTCAAATACGTGCTCGGCCGGCCCGGTCATGTAGACCGGCTGACCCGGCCCCTTCCAGGCGATGGTCAGCTTGCCCCCCGGCAGGGTGACGGTGACCCGCTCCTTGAGCTTGCCCTGGCTGATGCCCACCACCACGGCGGCGCAGGCGCCGGTGCCGCAGGCCAGGGTCTCGCCCACCCCGCGTTCGAACACCCGCAGCTTGATCTCGCTGGCGTTGACCATCTCCATGAAGCCGACGTTGACCCGCTCGGGAAAGCGCTCGTGTCGCTCCATGATGGGACCCAGGGTCGCCACCGGCGCATCGGCCACCGAGGGCACCTCGATGACGCAGTGAGGATTGCCCATGGAGACGGCCCCGCACATCACAGTATGCTCCTGGGCCCGCAGCAGGTAGGTTTTTTCCGCCTTCTGGGCCCGGAACGGGATCTTGCCCGGCTCGAACTGGGGCACCCCCATGTTGACCGTGACCTGGTTCTCCCCTTCCAGCTGCAGCACGATGCGGCCGCGCGCCGTGCTCACCGCGATGCGATCCCGGTTGATCAGCCCCTTGAGGCGCACGAAACGGGCGAAACAGCGGGCACCGTTGCCGCACTGCTCCACCTCGCTGCCATCGGCATTGAAGATGCGGTAGTGAAAGTCGAGCTCGGGATCATAGGGCGGCTCCACCAGCAGCAGCTGGTCGAAGCCGATGCCGAAGTGGCGATCCGCCAGCTTCTTGATGACCTCATTGCTGAAAAACACCTTCTGGGTGACGCCATCCACCACCATGAAGTCGTTCCCCAGCCCGTGCATCTTGGAAAAATCTATCAACATCGTGCGTTCCTGTACCCTTGTTCACGCTCTCACCTGGAGGAACGCTTAGAGAAATCCATTAACAATCAGGGCAGTAAATGCTCACCGCGCCAGAGATCGGCCAACTGTTCGCGCTCTCTGATGAGGAACGACTGCGCTCCATCCACCAGCACTTCGGCGGCGCGGGGACGGGTGTTGTAGTTGGAGGACATGGTAAAGCCATAGGCACCGGCGGAACGCACCGCCAGCAGGGAGCCCTCGGCGATCGCCAGGGTGCGCTCCTTGCCGAGGAAGTCACCGGTCTCGCAGACCGGGCCGACCACGTCGTACAGCGCCGGCTCGTGGGCGGTGCGGCTGTCCACCTCGATGATGTTCATCCAGGCGCCGTAGAGCGAGGGACGCAGCAGATCGTTCATGCCGGCGTCGATCAGCGCGAAGTTGCGGGTCTCGCCCGGCTTGAGGTACTCCACCCGGGTCAGCAGCACGCCAGCGTTGGCGACGATGGCGCGGCCCGGTTCGAACAACAGGGTCAGATCCCGGCCCGCCAGCTTCTGCTTGAGCGCCTCGGCATATTCGCTGGGATGGGGTGGCTGCTCGGCGCCGTAGTTGACCCCCAGGCCACCGCCTACGTCCAAGTGGTGAATGTGGATGCCTTCCGCCGCCAGGCCGTCGATCAGCCGCAGCAGCTTGTCGGCCGCCTCCATGAACGGATTGAGTTCGGTAAGCTGGGAGCCGATATGGCAGTCCACCCCGACGATCTCGATGTTGGCCATGGCCGCCGCCTTGCGGTAGATGGCGGGCGCCTGCTCGATGGGAATGCCGAACTTGTTCTGCTTGAGGCCGGTGGAGATATAGGGATGGGTACCGGCGTCGATGTCCGGGTTGACCCGCACCGACACCCGGGCCTTCTTGCCCATGCCGCCCGCCACCCGGTTCAGACGCTCCAGCTCGGCTTCCGACTCCAGGTTGAAACAGAGGATCTCTTTATCCAGCGCGAGGCGCATCTCGGCTTCGCTCTTGGCCACCCCGGAGAAGACCACCTTGGCCGGATCGCCGCCCGCCGCCAGCACCCGCGACAGCTCGCCGCCGGAGACGATGTCAAAGCCTGAGCCAAGGCGCGCCAGCAGGTTGAGCAGCGCCAGGTTGGAGTTGGCCTTGACCGCATAGCAGATGAGATGGGGGATGTCGCCCGCCGCCTTGTCGAAAGCGTGCCAGTGGCGTTCAAGGGTGGCGCGGGAGTAGACGTACAGCGGGGTGCCGTACTGCTCGGCAAGTTGTTGCAGCGAGGTGTGTTCAGCCTGAAGCTGGCCGTCGGCGTCGTAGTTAAAGTGATCCAAGGGGGCGGTTCCTTCCTAAATTATTGCGGCGCGGCCTCTGGGGCAGCCTCGGCGGTCGCAGGCGTCTGTGCTTGCGGTGTACTCTGGGTCTGGGGCTGCTCGGGGGGCGGCATGTAGAGCGGTCCCGTCAGGCCACACGCGGCCAAACCAAGAGACAGAAGAGTGGCAAGCAGACACTTGGTAAGCTGGGTAATCATAATGGTTCGCTGCGAAAAAATTTTTGGCCCTCTATAATCGCACTCACATTGTTAAAAGCAACAGGATAAACCGATGAAGGATCACGAGTATCACGCCCTGACCGACGCCTTTTTCCAATATGTGGAGGACACCGTCGACGCAGGATATCCGGATATTGACTGTGAGCGTGCCGGCGGGGTCTTGACCCTGTCGTTCGAGAACAAGACCAAGGTCATCATCAACAAGCAGGAACCCCTGCACCAGATCTGGGTCGCCACCCGCGAGAACGGCTTCCACTTCGAGCTGCAAGGGGAAAGCTGGATCGACAACCGCTTCGGTCACGAGCTCAAGACGCTGCTGAGCAAGGCCTGTACCACCCAGGCGGGCGAACCCGTCCAGTTCCCATGATGGTGCAGCCCGCCATGATCGATCTGCACCCTGAAGGCGCCCGTCACGCGGTGATCTGGCTGCATGGGCTGGGAGATTCCGGCGCCGGCCTCGCCCCGCTGGTGGATGCGCTGGCGTTGCCCGCCGACCTGCCGGTGCGTCATCTGCTGCCCGATGCGCCGGAGCGCGCCATCACCATCAACATGGGCTACAAGATGCGCGGCTGGTACGACATCAAGAGCTTCGACAACCCGGCAGATCGCGCCGTGGAATCCCACGTCAGGGAGTCCGCGGCCCGCATCGCCGCGCTGATCGAGCAGCTGGTGGCGGAGGGCTTCGCCCCCGAGCGCATCGTGCTGGCCGGCTTCTCCCAGGGGGGCGTGATTGCCTCCTTCACCGCCCTGCGCCTGTCGCAGCAACTGGCGGGCCTGCTCTGCATGTCCACCTACCTGGCGGCGCCCGACGCCCTGCTCGGCGAGATGAGCGAGGCCGCCCGCAGCCTGCCCATCTGCTACATGCACGGCATCTATGACGACGTGGTGAGCCTCTCCATGGGCTGGGACGCCAAGAACCGGCTGGAGGCGGCCGGGCTCTCCCCCGAGTGGCACGAGTACCCCATGCGCCACGAGATCTGCCGCCCGCAACTCGACGACATCCGTCAGTGGCTGCTGGCCCGCCTCGCGGGCTGAGCCAACCGCGGATAGCCAAACGGCCTGCAGATGCAGGCCGTTTTCATTCTATATGAGCGATGATCCTGTGCAGCAGGGGGCCGAGACCGGGGCGTTTGCGCGCACGCCGGATCGGCCCCTGCACTACCCCGCGCCCGCGGCGGAGCCGAGCTCGCGCCCCTGACCAGCGTCACGCAGCTGACCCTGGCTGCGGTAGGGGATCACCTCCAGCTCGCCGTTGATCTGCACTATCTCGTAGTACTGGGGCAGGTTGAAGTTGCTGAACTGGCCCGCGTCGCTGAAGCGCTCGTGGCTGGAGGTATAGAAGCGGTTCACCCCCTGCACCAGCTCATCCTTGTTGCCGGCGAAGTGCTGGTAGATCTCCACCCGGTTCGCCTCGTCCAGGATATAGATGTTGGTGCCCGCATCCCGGGTATCGAAGAAGAACTGCACCAGCCCCTCGCTGGCGTAGGCGTCGACGATGCCGGGCAGATGCTGGCTGTGGGTCTTGTCCAGACGCAGCGGCAGGTGATCCAGCTTGTTGTGGGAGATGTGGCGATAGAAGTCGACCGCGTTCTCCAGCTTCTTGACCGACACCCCGCGCCGCTCGAAGAAGATGCCGTACTTCTCCTTGCCGAGCGCCAGCGTCTTGACCAGCTGCTGCTTGTCGCGGGCCAGGCGCAGCTCGATGCATTCGGCCACCAGCTGCTGGAAACGGGTCCGCACCAGGGAGCGGAAGTGCTGGCTGTAACAGAACACCTCGATCATCTCGGGGGCGGCGGCATCCTGATGCATCTTGCCGAGTATGGTGGTGAGGGCATCCACCACCGCCTCGTCCCCCTGGAAGTGCAGGGTACGGATCTCGCTCCAGGAGTTGCGATAGACCAGGTCCACCGAGCCCACCAGACACTCCTGGTTGCGGCCGAACGAGAAGACGTCGGCGGCGTTGGCGTCGAATTCGATCACCTGGCCCACCCAGTGGCTGGTCGGGTCCGTCTCCAGGTTGAGGAAGATGGAGAGCTGACGAATCTCGCACGGCCGGCTGAGGGCCAGGTTGGTGGCGCGGGGATACTTGACCGGGAAGGTGCCGGACAGATCGCGACAGAACTGGTGCAGGTTGTCGATGTGCAGATCCGAGCCCTGGTTGAACAGGTGCACTCGGGACTGGGGCGTCAACAGACCGTTGAAATAGGCCCACGACACCAGCTTGCTGATGTAGCCGTTATATTCGAGCGGCGCCCGGCCGATGATGTCTGCCGGCTCCAGCGAATGTTTGTAGAGATACCAGCCGGCGCGGTTCAAGCGGCCGTGCGGCACCTGCACGAAGCTGAGATCCGGCTCGCTCAAGTCCGGCGCAATCTTGAGGTTGATGCGCTGTACCTTGCCCGGCAGGCTCTCGAACGCGGCATAGAGCTTGCGCGACAGGATGCCGATGTCTTCCGGGTTGATGGACTCGCTGATGTTGTTGCGCCGGGCGAACTGGATCAGGTTGCGGTAGCTCTGCATCAGGGCTTCCAGCAGCTCGGCGTGCGCCACCTTGACGTCCTCGACCTTCCACTCCTGACGATGATCCAGATGGTGCAATCGCTCCTGACTCCAGCCCCAGTAGGCCACCAGCTGGGTCATCTGCTCGCGGCGCCAGGCCGGGGAGTGCTCCTCCTTCGGGTGGCTGAGACCGTCACACACCTTCAGATAGAAGCAGCGGCGCACCAGATCGAGCCGCTGCATGTCGCCGATGGACTTGAGGTAGTTGGTCACCTTGTCCAGCATCAGGCAGTAGTTGTCGAGCCGGTAGTGCATCCCCTCGTTGTGCTGGAACCAGTCGCGGCTGGTCACCGACAGCAGACGGGTGTTGGGATACTCGTGGGAGTAGGCCTCCATCAACACCGACTTGAGCACCGCCTTGTAGGGGGAGTCGATGCCCTTGTAGAGCTGCCAGAGGGCGGAGCCGAAGTACTCCTCGGCCGGAATGCGGTTGAAGCCACCGAGATCGAGCCAGTCATCCTGGCTCAGCTTGCCGTGGGCGAACAGGCCGTTGACGTAGTCGTCGTAGTGGTCGTCATACTCGCTGGGCACCAGATACCAGAGCAGCCGCTTGCCAGCGATCAGCATGGCGCTGCGGTAGAACTCGTCGAGCAGCAGCAGGTGCTGGGCGCTGCCGCAGCTCTCACCCTGCATCTGGGCATCGTTGCGCTGGCGGAACTTGTCCTCAGGGATCAGGAAGAAGTTGAGATCGACCCCGCGCTGCTCGGCCCACTTGGAGAGTTGCTGGCACTTGAGATCCAGCAGCTCGAGCCGCTCCTGCGACAAACCGGCCACGTGGCAGACCCAGATGTCGAGATCCGAGTGGCAGCACTGGCCGATGGACGAGGTGCTGCCCATGGAGTAGAGCCCCTGGATCGACTTGTCATGGGTGGTGAGGCCGTTCAGGCAGTTGGCGTTCTGGCACAGGTCCTCGATGAAGGCCTGCTGGGCGTCATTGGCGGTGAAACTCCAGATGCCGTGCGGCACATCCCCCGCCACATAACCGGGCAACAGGGGGTGATTGAAGTGCAGCATGACAGGTAGCAGCTGAAAAACCTGCTGCCCGTAGCGACTCATGAGACCTAGCGCCCGTTGCGTCTTGAGACGATTGAGTTCGTCGTAGCGCGCCACCAGCGTGTCGAGTTTTACCAGCAATGCCCTGCCTATACCGAGGTAATAAATGACGCACCAAAACGGGGAGACGTCAAAAAAGTGTGATCATGTTAACAATGCAAACAGCGGTGGTAAACAAGCCCGCACACAATCGCCGGATTATTTATGACAAGTCACTAAACAGTATCATTCGAAAGCAATAAAGAACTGTAATTTCAACAAATTAACTGGAAAGCCAGACTTAATAAAAATCATTTTCAGCGGCCGTTTTTGAGCTTGAGCCCGCTTTTGCGGGCTGCGCCATGAAAGCCCCTGCAAAGGGTGGTAAGATCGTTTTCCTTCTAAAGATGAAACAACTGATTGATATGGCAGCCCGAACCCTGAAAATTGCCACTCGCAAGAGCCCCTTGGCCCTGTGGCAGGCCAACTTCGTCAAAGACCGGCTGGAAGCCCTGTACCCCGAGTTGCAGGTCGAGCTGGTACCCATGAGCACTCAGGGTGACAAGATCCTGGATACCCCTCTCGCCAAGGTGGGCGGCAAGGGGTTGTTCGTCAAGGAGCTGGAAACCGCCATGCTGGAGGGACGGGCCGACATCGCCGTTCATTCCATGAAAGACGTACCG
Organism: Aeromonas sp. QDB34; assembly: GCF_027705405.1. NCBI lineage: Bacteria > Pseudomonadati > Pseudomonadota > Gammaproteobacteria > Aeromonadales > Aeromonadaceae > Aeromonas > Aeromonas sp. QDB34. The sequence continues at coordinate 303,679 of NZ_JAPDBT010000002.1, forward strand.
GTGGAGTTCCCCGAGGGGCTCGGCCTGCACACCATCTGCGAGCGCGAAGATCCGCGCGATGCCTTTGTTTCCAACCGCTTCGGCCAGATTGATGAGCTGCCGCAGGGAGCCGTGGTCGGCACCTCCAGCCTGCGCCGCCAGTGCCAGCTGCGTGCGGCACGCCCGGATCTGGTGATCCGCGACCTGCGCGGCAACGTCAACACCCGTCTCGCCAAGCTGGACGCCGGTGAATACGACGCCATCATCCTCGCCGCCGCTGGCCTGAAACGGCTGGAAATGGCGCACCGCATCACCGCCTTCATCGAGCCGGAGCAGAGCCTGCCCGCCAACGGTCAGGGCGCGGTCGGTATCGAATGCCGCCTCGACGATCACGAGCTGCACGCCCTGCTGGCACCGCTCGAACACCCCGAGACCCGGATCCGGGTACTGACCGAGCGCGCCATGAACCGCGCCCTGCAGGGGGGCTGTCAGGTCCCCATCGGGGCCTACGCCCTGGTGCAGGGGGAAGAAGTGTGGCTGCGCGGCCTGGTGGGCAGCCCGGATGGCAGCCGCGTCATCCGCGACGAGATCCGCGGCCCGCTGGCCGACGGTGAGGCCCTCGGCCACACCCTGGCCCAGCGTCTGCTGGCCGATGGTGCCGATGTCATCCTGGCCGAGGTCTACCGGGCATGATCCCGCTGGTGGTGCGCCCGGCCGCCCAGGCCGCCGAGCTGGCGGCACTGCTGCGCCAGCACGGTCACGCACCGCTCTGCTGCCCGCTGCTGGAAACCGTGGCGGGCAGCGAACTGCACCGCCTGCCCGAACTGCTGCCCCAGGCCGACATCGTCATCGCCGTCAGCGTGCATGCGGTTCATTTCACTCATCATTTTCTGTTGCAAACTGGTCAGACCTGGCCAAATATTGACTACTTTGCGGTCGGCCAGGCCAGCGCGGATGCCTTCGCTGAGGTGGGCATCCAGGCCTTGAGCCCGGACGATCCGTGCAGCGAAGGGCTGCTGGCCCTGCCCGGCCTACAACAGGTGAACGGCAAACAGGTGCTGATCCTGCGCGGCAATGGCGGCCGGGATCTCATCGCCCGGACGCTGGCCTCACGCGGCGCACTGGTGCACTATTGTGCGGCCTATGAGCGCCACTACCCCGCACTGGACGGGGACGCATTGACTCGCCACTGGCAGGCGGCCGGGCTCGACAGCCTGCTCGTCACCAGCGGTGAACTGCTGCAACGGCTGCTGGAACTGGTCCCGGACCAACAGCTGCCCTGGTTGCACGACCGCCTGCTGGTGGTGCCCAGCCCGCGGGTGGCCGAGATGGCCGCGGCGGCGGGCTTTACCCATATCACGATTGCCCAGGGTGCATCCAACCAGGCCCTGACGGCCGCTCTGGAACTGAGGAAGATGGAATGACTGAACAGCAAGAAGTCCAGCCGAGTGCCGCGGCCTCCGTGGCCGACAACAAGCAACCCGGCCAGAAGGTCAACAACAAGAAGGGCAGCTCGGGTGCTGTGGTCGGCGGCATCGCCATCCTGCTGGCCCTCGGCCTGACCGGCGGCCTCTATCTGCACGGCCACAAGAATGCGGTGGCCCAGCAGGGCGAGCTGAACCAGCTCAAGCTGCAACTGGCCGAGGCCATGAACAAGCTTGACCAGAGCAACAGCAAGGATGGCGAGCAGCTGGCCGCCCTCGGCAAGCAGCAGCAACTGCTGCAGGACGAGCTCAAGGGGTTGCAGACCCGGGTGCTGGATCTCAACGACAAGCGCCCCAACGACTGGATGCTGGCCGAATCCGAATACCTGGTGCGGATGGCCGGTCGCAAGCTGTGGCTGGAACACGACCTCGTCTCCGCCATCACACTGCTCGGCAATGCCGACGAACGCATCAAGGCGCTCAACGATCCCAGCCTGATGCCCATCCGCAAGGCGCTGGCCGAAGACATCGCCCAGCTCAAGGGGATGCCGCGCATCGACCGCGAAGGCCTGACCCTGAAGCTGGCCGCCCTCTCCGATCAGATCGAGCTGCTGCCGCTCTCCACCGTCAGCATGCCGGAAGCCAAGAGCGAGCCCGATCAGGCCGTCAGCACCAACCCGGACGAGTGGGAGAGCAATCTCAAGAAGAACTGGGTCAAGTTCACCGAGAACTTCATCACCATCCGCCGTCGTGACGGCGCGGTGGAGGCCCTGCTCTCCCCGCAGCAGGAGATCTTCCTGCGCGAGAACCTCAAGACCAAGCTGCTGCAGGCCCAGCTCGCCGTCTACCGCGAGCAGCAGGCCCTCTATGACGACAGCCTGGACAAGGCCCAGCGCTGGCTGACCCAGTATTTCGATACCGACAACAGCGCCACCCACTACATGCAGTCAGAGCTGGACAAGCTCAAGGGGGAGCAGATCCAGTTCAACTATCCGGATCGCTTCAAGACCCAGGCCATGCTGGAAGAGGTGCTGACCGAGCGCCTGCAGCGCATTCTGGCCAGCAACTGAGGAGGGCACCATGATTCGTCTGATTGTACTGGTGGCCGCCATGGTGGCCGGCCTCATCTTCGGCCCGCAGGCTTCCGGCAACAAGGGCTATGTGCTGATCTCGCTGGGCAACTACACGGTTGAATCTTCGGTCACCAGCGCGGTGATCCTGGCGGTGCTGTTCTATGGTGCCCTGCTCATTGTCGAGTGGCTGCTGGGCCGGGTATTCGGCCTGCGCCGCAAGACCCTGGGCTGGTACGGCTCGCGCCGGCGCCGCAAGGCCAACCAGCAGACCGTGGCCGCCACCCTGGCCATGGCCGAGGGGCACTACAGCCAGGCCGAGAAGCTGATGCTCAAGGGCGCCAGCAACAGCGACACCCCGCTGCTCAACTACCTGAGCGCCGCCAAGGCAGCCCAGGCCCGTGGCGATGACGTGCGCCGGGACCAATACCTACAAAAGGCGCAAGAAGAGAACCCCAAGGCCGAGCTGGCGCTGACCCTGACCCAGACCCAGCTGCAGATCGAGCAGGGCCAGTACGACACTGCGCTGGCCATGCTGGAATCCGTCTATGCCCTCAACCCGCGCCACCCCATGGTGCTGGACCAGCTGCGCCAGGTGCACCTGGCCCGCGAGGACTGGGCTGCCCTCATCGACCTCATCCCGGTGCTGCACAAGGTGGGCAAGCTGACCCCCAAACAGGAAGAAGACCTGCTGCAGCAGGCCTGGCGTGGTCGCCTCGACGCCGCCAGCGGCGCCCTCGAGACCCTGCGCCCGATCTGGCAGGAGCTGCCGCGCAAGCTGCGCCAGGATCCGGATCTGCTGGCCGCCTATGGCGATCGCCTGCGCCAGCTGGGGGCCGACAATGAAGCCGCCGAGCTGTGGCTGGATGCGCTGCGCAAGCAGGTCTCGCCCCAGCTGCTGGCCCGTCTGCCCAAGCTCAAGCTCGACAGCTACCAGCCGATGCTGACCCTGCTGCAGAAGATCCAGGATCAACCTGGCGTCGATGCGGCGCTGGCCCAGATCTACCTGCTGGCCGGTCAGCTGGACGACGCCCAACGCCTGCTGGAGCAGGAGGTCGCGAAGGCGCCTAACGCCGCCGTCTACCACGCCCTCGGTCAGGTGATGGACAAGCGCCGCCTCACCAACAAGGCCAACGAGTACTACCGCCAGGCATTGCAGCTGGCCGACGTCTGACGCCCGTTCGTCGCGAAATAAAAAGAGGCCGCAGTTGCGGCCTCTTTTTATTGGGATTGTTCCGAATGGCTGCTCTCCCTTCTCCCCTCGTGGGAGAAGGGTCGGGGATGAAGGGGAACCAGCAGCCACCCTTTCCCCGAGGGAGAGGGTCAAGGGCTCAGGTGGTCAGCCGCTCCAGTTCACCGATGAGCCAGATGGCCTCTTCCCGGTGATAGCCGCACACGTCCTGCATGGGACGAAAGCCGCCGCACACCGCCGGCCGCTCGGGCTGGCCGAAGATCTTGCAGCCCAGCCGCGCATCGAGCTGCACGCAGGGCACGCCGGCCGGTTTGCCGTCGGGCATGCCGGGAATGGCACTGCTGATACTGGGGGCGATGCAGCAGGCACCGCAACCTTGACGACATTCCATGTAATGCTTTCCTCGGCAGGGCGAACCAGTTTAGCAAAGGGCGGGGATTTTCCTCACTGTTATCCCGGCCCCGCCATGAAATAGTGCCCTTGCCAACCGGCAACAAAAAGCCCGACAGTGTCGGGCTTTGGTCGTTCAGCAACAGCCATCTTCCTGCTTACAGGATGATGTCGCGCACCACGCTGTCTTTGCGATCCAGGAAGTGAATCGACTTGATGCGGCGAATGGTCCGCGATTTGCCACGGATCAGCAGGGTCTCGGTGGTCGCCATGACGCCGTCGCTGGTGATGCCGTCCAGCAGATCACCCTTGGTGATGCCGGTGGCCGAGAAGATGACGTTGTCATTCTTGGCCAGGTCTTCCAGCTTGAGCACCTTGCTCACGTCGATGCCGAGTGCCTCGCAGCGGGCAATTTCCTGCTCGCCCAGCGCACGCACTTCCGGGCTGTCGCCCTTGACCTGATGACGGGGCACCAGGCGGGCCTGCATGTCACCGTCCAGCGCACGGATCACCGCCGCCGAGATCACCCCTTCCGGCGCGCCACCGATGCCATACAGCATGTCCACTTCGCTGTCCGGCAGACAGGTGAGGATGGAGGCAGCCACGTCGCCGTCGGGAATGGCGAACACCCGCACACCCAGCCCCTGCATCTCCTTGATCGCCTTGTCGTGACGCGGCTTGGCCAGGGTGATCACGGTCAGACGGGAGAGCGGCTTGCCGAGCGCCTTGGCCACGGCCTTGAGGTTCAGCTCGAGCGCCTGATCGAGGTCGATGGCACCCTTGGCCTTGGGACCCACGATCAGCTTCTCCATGTACATGTCGGGAGCCTTGAGGAAGGAGCCCTTGTCGCCGACGGCCAGCACGGCCAGGGCATTGGCCTGACCCATGGCGGTCATGCGGGTACCCTCGATGGGATCGACCGCGATGTCCACCGCGTCGCCCAGACCCGTGCCCACCTTCTCGCCGATGTAGAGCATGGGGGCTTCGTCAATTTCACCTTCGCCGATCACAATCTCACCATCGATCTGGATCTGATTGAGGATATGGCGCATGGCCGCAACGGCCGCCCCATCGGCGATATTCTTGTCACCACGTCCGAGCCACTTGTAGCCAGCCAGTGCAGCCGCTTCCGTCACTCGGGAAAACTCGATTGCCAGTTCACGTCTCATCGCATATCCAACCTTTGGAGCTCGAAAACGGGCGGCATTCTACCACAAGGGCAAACCTTTGCGCGCAAAAGTGGCGGTTCGTCACACAAAACACGGCCCTTTCACCAATTTGACATCAAACCGCCACCGACACTTCACGAGAGTGTCACCCCGCTGTCATCCCCCCTGCCTAGCATGGCCCCGTCTTTTACAACAAAGCTTGCAACACAAGGGATTAAGATGAAAAAGCTGACTGTAGTGGCACTGGCTCTCACCGCGGCCTTCCAGGCTCACGCCGTTGAAGTTTACAAGAATGACACCACCACCCTGGATCTGTACGGCCGCATCTACGCCGGCCAGTTCTTCGGTGACAAGAAGGAAGGGGTCGACAGCACCCATCCGAACGGGACCCAGGAGTACAGCGACAAGCAGGGCGCCAACCAGTTCGTCCGCTTCGGCGCCAAGGTCGACAGCCAGATCAACAGCCAACTGAAGGCGCTGGCCCAGTACGAAGTGCAGATGTACATCAACGACAGCGAGAAGACCATCAGCGAGAACTCCGACAACCTGCGCACCCGTCTGGCGTTCGCCGGTGTTGGCGCGGACTGGGGCAACATCACCTTCGGTCGCCAGAAAGGGGCTCCGGGTTTCCTGGCTGACTGGACCGACGTTTCTCTCTCCGACGGTTACGGCAACGACGCGCTGGGTGCCAAGACCGACACCTTCGCCACCAACCGTGCCGGTTCCGTGCTGAAGTACTCCGGTCTGTTCAACGGCTTCCAGGTAGACACCAGCTACAAGTTCGACGGCGGTGACACCGAAGAGACCACCAGCAAAGACAGCGATGCCGCCTACGGCGCCGCCGTGGCCTACACCTTCCCGTTCAACCTGGCGCTGGGCACTGCCTACAACGTGGGGATCCGCGACAAGAACGGGGAAGAGGATGCCAAGCTGTGGCTGCTCTCCGCCAAGTACGACAACAAGGCCGTCTACGCCGCCCTGAGCTATGCGGACGGCACCGACTTCCTGGCCACCGGCAAGGATCACACCGGTTGGGAAGGAGCGCTGGGCTACAACTTCGAGAACGGCTTCGGCCTGATGGCGCTGTGGAACAAGCAGAAGGTAGAGCAGGACGGCAAGGCCGACTATGACTCCATCGACTACTACACCCTGGGCGCCCAGTACAAGTTCAACAAGAACCTGCGCGTCATCGGCGAGTACCGCATCAACAACCTCGACAGCAAAGAGAGCGGCAAGCTCAACGTCAAGGATGACTTCCAGCTGGCGGCCCGCTACGACTTCTAAGTCGGACCCCTCTGCACTGCGCGCGCCGGCTGATGCCGGCGCGCTCTTTTGCATCCGCGTCGGCGTGCCCTGCTCCCCATGATCTAGGCTCAACAGAACCACGACGAGGAGATCATCATGCCGCTACGCCTGCTCATCTGCTGCTGTCTGCTCTGTGCCCTGCCCGTCCAGGCGCTGACCATCGCCATGGTGCTGTGGCGCGGCGAGACCGATGCCGAGCGCGGCTTTCGCGACAAGCTGAACCGGCTCGGTCACCACCCCACCTTCGTCACCTTCAACGCCAATCAGGACAGAACCGTGCTGGCCACCCTGCTGCGCCAGCAACTGCTGCCCTCCCTCGCCGACTACGACTACATCTACTGCTTCGGCACCACCGCCACGGCCATGGTCAAGAGCCTGGTGGGCAACCGTAAACCGTTGATTTTCAGCATAGTGTCCGACCCCGTCGGGGCCGGATTCCTGTCCGACGACAAGACGGAAAACCAGATGGTGGCCGGCACCAGCAACATGGTACCGATGGCGCTGCAGCTCGCCAACGCCCGCCGCTATCTGCCCGCCGGCAAGGGGTTGCTGCTGCCGTTCAACCCGCGCGAGCAGAACACCCTGCTGACCGGCGAGCTGCTGCTGCGCGAAGCCCGTCGCTACCAGTGGGAGCTCACCACCTGGCGCATCGCGCCAGACAAGCGGCGGCTGGCCAGCGAACTCAAGCGGCTGCAGCACGACGCCAAAGAGAGCATCGTGTTTCTCGCCGCCGACAGCTACCTGCTCTCCATCGCCCCCGAATTGCTGGCTGCCCTCAACGAGGCGGGCATTCCCACCATCTGCAGCGCCGAGATCTATGTCGAGCACGGCTGCACCGTCGGCACCATCAGCAGCTATCGGGCCCTCGGCCAGATGGCGGCCAACATCATCCACCGCAACCTGCAGGGCACCCCGCTGCAGGATATCCCGCTGCAGACCGACCCGGTGCCGCGGCTGGTACTGGGCAAGTAGCTGGCCGAGATCACGCCCTCTGCCGCCGACCACTGAGCCCCTCATCCCCCTTTTTCCTTCCTCCCGTCACCTTGCCGACAGGGCGCCCTGTCGTCGCTGGCGAGCCATCCGATACCCAGTCCCATCGCCAAAACATGTTTCTATTGCACAGCTAATGAAAATCAATATCATTAGCATCCTCCCGAATGGGAGAAAACAAAATAATTACAAACAAATCAATAAGTTCAGACCATCAGGTCGCTTCTTCAAGAGTCAACACGCAACATGCACACACCTCACCACCCGCGCACTCTGCTGAGTGTCGCCCTGCTGGCCCTGAGCGCCGGCGCACACGCCGAAGACGAGACCATGACAGTGGTCGGCAAACGCAGCCAACATGAAGAGGTCGCCACCGCGACCCGTACCAACACCCCGGCCAAGCTGGTGCCGCAAGCCATCGACAGCGTCAAGGCGAGCGAGCTGACCGCCTTCGGCCAGCCCACCCTGAGCGAGGCGCTGACCGGCATCCCCGGCGTCAACGCCAGCGGTGACACCCGCTTCGACGGGGTCAACATCCGCGGCTTCAGCGCCAGCAACGACTTCTATCTGGACGGTTTTCGCGACGACATGCAGTACACCCGCGACCTTGGCAACACCGAGCGGGTCGAAGTGCTCAAGGGGCCGGCGGCGGTGCTCTATGGCCGTGGCAGCACCGGCGGCATCGTCAACCGGGTCAGCAAGAAACCGCAGAAGGGGCTGGAGTCCAGCGTCAGCGCCCAGGTCGGCAGCTTCGACAGCCGCCGGCTGGCCGCCGACCTCAACGGCGAAGCGGGTGAACAGGTGCAGGTGCGCCTCAACCTGGCTCAGGAAGACAAAGACAGCTTTCGCAACGGCGTGACCAGCAAGCGTACCCTGCTGGCCCCCTCCGTCAACTGGGAGATCAGTGACAAGCTGAACTGGCTGGTGCAGTACGAGCGCAACGAGCACGACCGCACCCCGGATCGCGGCATCCCCGGCGTCAACGGCCGGCCGGCCGACGTGCCGAAGGAGTATGTCTACAGCGATACCCGCCGCGACTTCATCGACGATGTGGCCCAGTCCACCCGCTCGCGCCTCACCTGGGACATCAACGATCAGTGGCAACTGCGCCAGCAGCTGGGCTATACCAGCCTCGACAGCCAGTTCGACAACACCTATGTCACCAGCGTGAAGGGGGATCAGGTGACCCGCTCCCGCTGGCAGCAGGATCTCAAGGCCAACAGCCTGATCAGCAACACCGAGGCCGAAGGCCAGCTGCAGACCGGCCCCGTCGAGCACCGTCTGCTGGTGGGCTTCGAGCAGAACTGGCAGGAGCGCACCCCCAAGCTCTACCAGAACGCCACCGCGATCCCGGCCGGCAACCTCTATGATCCGGGCACCCTGCCCACCTACGACGGCGCCATGAAGCTCTCCAGCGACGCCAACCACAAGGTGCGCGGCTACGGCCTCTATGTGCAGGATCAGCTCAGCCTGGGCGACTGGCACCTGCTGGCGGGTCTGCGCCGCGACGACTTCACCGTCACCAGCCGCCGCAACGACCTCAACAAGGAGGAGACCATCTCGGTCACCAGCCTGAGCCCGCGCCTGGGCCTGGTGTGGAACCCGATCGAGGAGCACGCCTTCTACGCCTCCTACAGCAAGACCTTCACCCCGGTGGGCGGGGAGCTGATCGGCATCACCCCGGGTGACAAGAACAACAACCTGGATCCCCAGCACACCCGGCTGTACGAGGGCGGCGTGAAGAGCGACTGGCTGGATGGCCGCCTGGCGACCACCCTCTCCATTTACCGGCTGGAGATGTACAACAAGCGCAGCAAGGATCCGCTGGATCCCACCAAGGTGATCCTCACCGGTCTGCAGCGCACCGAGGGGATCGAGCTGAGCGCCCGCGCCCAGCTGACCGACGAGCTCTACCTGCGCGGCGGCATCGCCATCCAGGATGCCGAGCAAGTCAAGGCGGACGCCGATCTGCAAGGCAAGCGGCCGATGAACGTCTCCCGCCAGAACGGCGAGCTGTTCGCCGGCTATCAGAGCGGCAAGCAGGGCTGGTTCGGCGAGACCGGGGTGACCGCGGTGGGCGATCGCTTCGCCGACAACGCCAACACCACCACCCTGCCCGGTTACGCCCGCTTCGACGCCCGTGCCGGCTACCGCTGGCAGCAGTGGGAAACCCAGCTGAGCGTGGAGAACCTGACCGATCACGACTACTTTGTCAGCGCCACCAGCGCCTCCCAGATCATGCCGGGCACACCCCGTCAGCTGCATCTGAGCGCCGCCTACCGCTTCTGATCCCCGCCTTTTCCCGATCCCTCTGGCCAGCTTCCGCTGGCCAGATTTTTATGAAGCACCGAGCGATGAAACGCAGAAAACTCCCCCTGCACAACAACAAGTGGGTGCGCCGCATCCACGCCTGGGCCGGCTTTGCCACCCTCACCCTGATGCTGCTCTACGGCCTCACCGGCCTCTGGCTGCAACACAGGGCCGTGCTGCCGCTGCCCGGCCCCCACACCGAGAAATCCAGCGAAGAGATAGTGCTGAGCGCGCCGCTGAGCAGCCCGGATGAGCTGAAAAGCCTGCTGCAACAACGCTATCCAGCAGGGTTCGAGGAGGGGCGCGTCCAGCTCACCCCGCCCCAGACCCTGCCCACCCCCGACGGCCCGCTCACCCTGCCGGCCCGCTGGGAGATGCGCGGCGTCACCCTCAGTCAGAGCGTGGCCGCCAGCTATGTGGCGGGCACATTGCTGGTGCGCACCGAACTGCAGCAGGCCAACTTCGCCGCCAGCCTCAACCGGCTGCACCGTGGCATGGGCATCGGCCTGCCGTGGCAGCTGGTGGGGGATCTGGCGGCGCTGGCCATGCTGCTGCTGGCCCTCACCAGCCTGCTGATGTGGAACAAGCTGCACGGACCGGCCGCGCGCGGCATCGCCCTGCTGCTGCTGGGCGCCCTGGTCACCGTGCTGGTGGCCCTGCTCTAGCGCGTTTACCGACGGCAAAACGGGATCTGTCTCTCGGCGGCGGTAACCTTGCCCGCACCTCGGGTAACAAAGGGTAACCGGCCGCCGATGGGGGTCACAGTTGCCGGCCTGGCGGCTGGATGAGGATCGCCTGCGGCTGCTAGGGTGCCCCTCAACCCAAGCGGCAAGAGGCAGCATGCGCATCTCCAGCATCGAATGCGGACGGGTGATGGCCATCATGGCGGTGATGGCCATTCACCTCTCCCCCTTCAGCAACCCCTTCGATCCCACCCTGTGGGACGGCACCCTCTACTTCTGGCTCGGGGGCGTCATCAACCAGCTCTGCCGCTTCGCGGTGCCGCTGTTCTTCCTCTGCGCCGGCTACTTTCTGCAACCCGCCCTCGCCGCAGGCCACCCCCTGACCGTGGCGCTGCGCTACTGCCGCCCGCTGCTGGGACTCTGGCTGGCGTGGAGCCTGCTCTACGTGCTGATACCCTTCAACCCGCTCGCGGCGGTGAGCGAGGGCTACCTGCCGGCCATGGCGAGCCAGTGGCAGATGCAGCTGGGGGATCCGCTCAACGCCTGGTGGGTAGGCGGCATGATCCACCTCTGGTTCCTGCCCGCCCTGATGCTGGCGGTGCTGATCCTGGCGCTCTGCCAGCAGGCTCGCCTGCCCCGGCTGGCCCTGCTGCTGGGCGTCCTGCTCTACGGGCTGGCCCTGCTCGGCGGCTCCTATGGCCCGCCGCTGCTGGGGGGTGAGTGGGCTCTGCTGACCCGCAACGGCCCCTTCTTCTCGCTGCTGTTCGTGGCCCTTGGCGCCGAGCTGCGCCTGCGCGCCTGGCAGCCGGATGCCAGGCACTGCGCCCTGCTGATGATGGCGGGGATGGGGCTCTACGCCCTCGAGGCCGCAGGGCTGCTGCACTTTGCCGCCGTGCCCCTCAACCGCCACGACTTCCTGCTGGGTTCGATCCCTTGGGCGCTGGGGCTGTTCGGCCTGCTGCTGGCCAATCCGGGCTGGGGCAAGGGCAGCTGGCTGGAACGCCAGGCCCCCAAGGTGCTGGGCCTCTACTGTCTGCACATGATGCTGGTGGTGTGGCTGATGATCTTCGGCCCGCAGGGCAAACAGGTGTGGTGGGAGCTGCTGAAGGTACCGGCGCTGCTGGCGCTCTCCCTGCTCGGCTACCGGCTGCTGACGCTGGGTGCAGCCAGTCGCTGGCTGCTGCGGGCCCGCTGAGGGGCACAGAGGATGGGAGGGAGGCCGATCCCTCCCCACTCAAGGCTGAATGGGGGGTTCAATTTTTATTCATCGCGGATAGATAAACTCCGGGACTCCTTAAACGCGACACCCAGGAGTCACGACCGTATGAAGTTGCTCACCAAGATGCTGTTCACCAAGCAATCCGGCCTTGTCCTCGTTCTGCTCGCCGCCAGCGGCTCCCTCAGCGCCGCTCAAATCGCCAACAACAACATCACCGAAGCCGAGATCAAGGCCGCGCAGGATGCCTGGGGCAAGGCCCTGATCCAGATCAGCGACGACTACCGCAGCGGTGGTATCGACAAGGCCAGAGCCACCGCCACCGCCGTGCTCGACGGCGCCTACGGCTACCACCATGGCCCCGTGCTGTTCAAGCCGACCCTGGCCGGCGGCGAACAGACCTTCCGCATCAATCAGGAAGGGGCACTGGCCTACTTCGTCGGCAACAATCAGGCCTATCCCGCCGACACCGGCTTCGCCCTCAAGAACTGGCAGAGCTACAACTACGACAACGCCGCCGTCTACATCAACGGCGACATGGCCCTCACCATGGGCAAGGTGCACCTGACCGACCGAGACAACAAGCAGACCACGGTCGACAAGACCTGGGGCTTCAAGAAGGGGGACGACGGCAAGGTACGCATCGTCCTGCACCACTCCTCCCTCCCCTACGCCGGCTAACGGCAACAGGCGACCTGCGGGTCGCCTGTTTTGTTATGGGGGTAGCAGTTTGGCCACTCGCCGGGTGACGACCGGGCCTGTGCTGTTACCATGCCTCCCTTGTGATGATTCCAGACGAGACACCCATGCAGATCCGCCCCTTCACCCCGGCCGACACCGAGGCCGTCCTCGCCATCTGGCTGGAGGCCTCCCTGCAGGCCCACCACTTCATCGAGCCCGCCTACTGGCACGCCAACCTGGCGCCGATGCGGGAGATCTATCTGCCCGCCGCCGACAGCCAGCTGCTCTGCCTGGGTGAGCAGGTACTGGGCTTCTACTCCCTGCACGAGGGCTCCCTGGCCGCCCTCTTCGTGGCCCCCGCGCGGCAGGGGCAAGGGCTGGGCAAGGCCCTGCTCGAGCACGCCAAACGGCAGTTGCCGACCCTGCGGCTGCAGGTCTATCAGCAGAACCGGGCCGCATGCGACTTCTATCGCGCGCAAGGGTTTCAGGTGGCGGCCGAGGGCGTGGATCCCCACACCGGCTGCGCCGAGTGGCTGATGGTCTGGCCGGCGCGGGATTAACTGGGCTCGCCGAGATGGGGTTCGTCGCGGGCCGCCCCCGCTTCGCTCTGCGCCAGCAGGTCGCCGTGGCTCAGCGCGAAGTCGTGCATCTGCTGAAGCAGGGGGAGCAGGGCGACGCCGAGCGCGCTCAGGCTGTACTCCACCCGGGGCGGCACGTCGGGGTAGAGGGTGCGGATGACGACGCCGTCGCTCTCCAGCTCCTTGAGCTGGGCGGTGAGCACCTTCTGGCTCACCTCGGGCAGGCTGCGGCGCAGGTCGCCAAAGCGCAGGGTCTGCGCGCGCAGATGAAACAGGATGGCCGGTTTCCATTTGCCGGCCAGCAGGCGCAGCACCCGGTAGGCGGGACAGGGCAGTGAGGACAAGGGATGGCTCGCGAGTGGTTACTTTGCGGTAACTATGCCACGAAAATGTGCCTTCTTGCAGCCAAGATGCCGGCTTCCTATGATGCGGGCTCCGTCATTCAACACCCACGAGAGGTTCACCATGCCCAGCCTGCTGCAGATCCATTTCAACTTCCCCACCGAGCTGATGGGGCCGGCCCTCACCGCTGCGGCCATGCCGCTGGCCGAGTCCATCACCCAGGAGCCGGGCTTCATCTCCAAGATCTGGACCGAAAACCCGCGCACCGGCGAGGCGGGCGGCATCTATCTGTTCGAGGATGAGGCGAGCGCCCTCGCCTACGCCACCATGCACCAGCAGCGGGTGCTCGCCATGGGCGCCAGCGCGGTGCAGTTCAAGCTGTTCGACGTCAACGAGCCGCTCAGCCGCCTCACCCGTGGTCTGGAGTGATCCCCTCAAGCGACAAACGGTAGCAGCTAGCCTGCTGCCAGACAAAGCCCAGCCGCCGAAACAGCCGCTGGCTGGGCAGATTGTCCGGTTCGATATCCGCCACTAGGGTGGCGATGCCGAGCTGGCGGGCATAGGCGATCAGGGCCGTCAGCGCCTCTGCCATCCATCCCGCTCCCCAGTGGCTGCGAGCCAGCATGCAGCCCACCTCTGCCTGACGCAAACCAGCCTCCCCCGCAAAGCTGTGCAGGCCGCAGGTGCCGATCAGGCGCTCGCTGTTGCGCGCCACCAGCCCCCACTCCAGCGACTCGCCGGCGGCCAGCAACCGCGCGACGCTCGCCAGCATCTGCGCCACGGTGGCGAGGGAGGGAAACGGCGGCTCGCCGACGAAACGCATGACCAGAGGATCCCCGTAAATGGCGAACAGATCGGCACTGTCTCCGGCATCCAATGCCCGCAGCAGCAGCCGCGGGGTCGACAGCGAGGGCAGTGCATGAGGCAGGGGGAACACGGCGCTGCGGTGCACCAGGCTCAAAACCGCAAGGTCAGGCCGATATTGGCCTGCCACTGGGTCACCAGCTCGCCGCGCACCTTGAACACGCACTGGTCCGGGTTGCAGAGAAACTGGCTGTTGTCGTTGACCAGCGAGCCATAGCCGCGCACCTCGGCCCGCAGTGCCAGATGCTCGGTCAGGCGCGGCTGTACCCCGAGCGCCAGCGACATGGAGGGGGCCACCTCGCTGTCGTAGGCGGCAAAGCGGGTCGCGCCGATCCCGGCGCCGATGTAGGGAGCCATCAGATTGTCCGACAGGGTGAGCGCCCCGGCGAAGTGGAGGGTGTCCACCGTCAAGCGATCCGGCTGATCGGGGGAGAGGTGGGTGGACTGGTGGCTGTAGAGCAGTTCTATCATGCCGGGGTCATCCACCTCCTTGCTGATGAACAGGCCCCAGCTGCCGGAGCGCTCTCCCTGCAAGGATTCCAGCCGGGTGGAAACGGGCGTCGGTTTGGGCTCGTCATTGGCCTCGAAGTCGATGGCCGAGCTGTAGCCGAAGAACGGCGTCACCTGCCAGCCGAGGGCGGCCTCCCCCTCGGCGCTCCAGGCCTGCCCCAGCGGCAACAACAGCCCCATCATCATGATCCCTGCTCGTTTCATCACGGCTCCTCCGTGCGCTGCATCAGTGCCCGTCAAGCATATCAGAGCCCACTGGCCCCCATCCTAAACCCGGCCTGTATCAAGCGATTTTCAGCGGGGCGATCACACTCCGTCGCCACTACTGGCGCCCTGCCGGCAAACGGCACATCCGCGCCTGCGGTTATTCATCCCGGATTAACCTGTGCCACGTATGCTGGCGCGCAATCGGCTCATGGTGAGCCGATTCAACTCACCAGAAGGACATCAGGGAATGGTTGCCGCGCAACTCAACGACCCCCAGAACAAGCTCTCCGATACCCTGCGGGCCACCGCCCACGCCATCGAGGAGAGCCATATCAGCCTGCGCCAGATGCTGGCCCTGGTCGGCGAACAGGGCATGCTGCTGTTTTGCGTGCTGCTCACCGTGCCCTTCCTGCTGCCGGTCTCCATCCCCGGCGTCAGCACCCCGTTTGGCCTGTTGATCCTGTTCATCGGCATCGGCATCACCCTCAACCGGGTGCCCTGGCTGCCCGCCATCCTGATGGAGCGCCGCTTCGCCGCCGAGCAGCTCAAGCCGACCCTGCACAAGGGGGCGGATCTGCTGGCCCGCATCGATCGCTTCATCCGCCCGCGCCTGCTGCTGTTGACCGGCAGCAGCACCATCAACCGCTGCAACGGCCTGCTGATCATGCTGGCGGCCCTGCTGCTGATGCTGCCGCTCGGGGCCATCCCCTTCACCAACGCCATGCCGGCCTGGGCCATCCTGCTGCTGGCCATCGGCATGCTGCAGCGCGACGGCCTGTTCGTCGCCAGCGGCTACCTGCTGGTGAGCGCCACCCTGGTCTGGTTCAGCGCCCTGGCCATCGGCCTGCTGATGGCCGGCCAGAGCGTCTCCACCCTGCTCGGCTAACGGCAACACCAAGAAAAAGGGCGACCCATGGGTCGCCCTTTTTGACTTGTGCGGGATCCGCCGTCACAGCAGATCGTAGATAAGGGCCGAGATGGCCAGCAGCCCGATCACCAGCACGAAGAGGGTACTCGCCCCGCGATAACGCTTGAGGGCGGGCAGACGATAGATGGAGCAGGCCGGCAGCAGGAACAGGATCACCGCGATGAGCGGCCCGCTCACCTTCTCGATGATCTCCAGCACGTTCGGGTTGAGGTAGGTAATCACCCCGGTCACCACGAACAGAATGACCGACGAGACCCGCGCTATGGTCGTTTCACGCAGCGACAGCCCCAGCCCCTGACAGGCACCGTTCACCATGCTCACCGTCCCCTCGCTCACCCCCATGGAGGTGCCGAGGAAGGATTTGGACATGGCCAGAATGGCGATGAGCGGCCCCACATAGGCGATCAGTGGATTGGAGAACTTGTTCGCCAGCGCCGACAGCACCGAAATATTGTCGATGCGGGCCTGCGCCATCTCGGCCTGACTCAGGCTCATCACGCAGCTCACCACGAAGAACAGCACGCTGCCGCAAATCAGCAGGCTGCTGCACTTGATGATGCGCTTGGCGCGCTGGTCGGCGCTCGCCTGACAACGCTTCTTCTGCGCCGCACTGAAGGAGGAGATGATGGGCGCGTGGCTGAAGGAGAACACCATCACCGGCACGATCAGCCAGAGGGATTTCCAGAACGCCGGGTCACGCCAGTCCACCCCCTGACTCTCGCTGAAGTAGGAGAGGCTCCACTGGGGCAGCAGATAGATGGAGAGGCCGATGAGGAAGGCAACCATCGGCAGGGCCAGCACGCTGATGGCCGACACCACCATCTGCTTGCCTGCCAGCAGCACCAGGTGCAGCCCCAGCATCACCCCCAGTACCAGCAGGCCGCGCGGGATCTCGGCATTGCCGAGCTGGTGCACCACAAAGCTCTGGATCGCGTTGGTGATGGAGATGCTGTAGACCAGAATGATGGGGTAGAAGGCCATCAGGTAGACCAGCATCAGCAGCTTGCCCGCCCGCGCACCGAAGTGCTCCTCCACCACGTGGGTAATATCCCCTTCCCGGTGGGAACTGGATAATACAAAACGACTCAATGCCCGATGGGAATAATAAGAAAGCGGAAATGCCATCAATAATATAAATAGCAAAATAACCGGCGAATTACTGCCAACGGTAATTGGGAGAAACAGTGTCCCGGCACCGACCGCAGTGGCATATAAGCCCATGGTCCATACCGAATCACTTTTCTCCCATTTCAACTTTGATGCGGGATTACTCTTTTCAGCAATAGCAACACTCATTGCGATATACACCTTATTAATCTGTCATCTTTTATTTTATTGGCCCGTGTAATTAGGCTGGTGATATGCAGCGGCATATCGACCGGATCGTAGAAAAAACAAGCCCGCCTGCGATCAACATGATCACCAAGAGGAAACGGGGATGCCACGCTACCATCGTTGAAATCGCCATAAAGGTCAAGGTTAATAATTCATGACTGTTTGAATCGGATTGTTTCAAAAGGAAATAAGATGTGTCATTTCGGCCTCAAGATAATCAATTCAGCTCCGTCTGGTAACATAACGACAAAACCTCGGTGAGTTGTTCAACAACTTGAATAAGGCCAGAGAGTGGCCCGTTAATATTAACAGCATCAGCCTATAAATATCAGTTAATTATGCAGCGAACAGTGCCTGCTGCGTCTGATATATCGGTGCCGGGCTGGCCGCCATATATAAGAGGGTCGCCGGCCCCGGTTTCACCTCTGATCGCCGGTTGCCACCGGGCAGTGAGCGACCCGGTTGCGGCCGGCCCGCTTGGCCCGATAGAGCCACTCGTCAGCGCGGGCCAGCGCCTGATTGATCTCCTCCCCCGGCCGCACCAGGGTGGTGCCCAGGCTGACGGTAAAGGCCGCCGGCTCTGCCGGCAGCGCCGCCACGGCCGCCCGGATCCGTTCCGCCAGCGCCAGCAGATCCGGCTCGCTCATGCCGGGCAGCAGGATCAGGAACTCTTCGCCGCCGCTGCGCACAAACAGATCGTCCGCCCGCAGCTGGGCGGCCACACAAGCGCAGAAACGCTGCAGCGCCCGGTCACCCTGCTGGTGGCCGAAGCGATCGTTGATCTGCTTGAAGTGGTCGATATCCAGCATCACCAGCGCGCAGGGCGCTTCCCCCGCCCGCCGCTGCCGGCAGTGCTCGAAGAAATAGCGGCGGTTATAGAGACCGGTCAGCTGGTCGGTTTCGCTCTGCAGCTTGAGCCGCTGCTGCAGCTCGTACTGGCGGGTGATGTTGCGGGTCACCCAGGCCACCGCCCGTTTGCCGTCGTAGCGGGAGGGCAGCGGCGCAATCTTGCCCTCGAAGTGCTGCATCCCCTGCGGCCCGACCGAGGCGTCGATCCCCTCCACCTCCACTGCCGCCAGCTCGTACTCCACCACCTGCACCTGGCCCGAATCCAGCGCCAGGGTCACCTGCTCCATCACCCAGCGGGTCATGGCGGCCGGCAGCACATCGGCCAGTCGCTTGCCCGTCAGCGGGTTGCCATCCTGATAGGATTGCTGCTCCACACCGCCGATGTATTCGATGTAGTAGCCATCCTCGCTCAGGATGAAGACGGGGTCGGGCAGCTGGGCCATCACTTCATATAGTTGCTTGACCGAAAGAGCCATGCGGTTTCCTTGGATCCGGAGGACGAGAGGCGCACACCGGGCTGGCGCCTGCCCCAATTATCGTGCCGGGAATGGCGCCGAGCCAGCGAGGGATCCCGCCATTCATGGATGCGCATCAAGCAATGCGGGAAAATAGCGCTTGCCCCGCCCATCGTAGCTCAAAAGAGCAGCGGCGCTCGGATATGCACCCTGCCTCACAGACAGCCGCTGCGCCCGTTGTCTGCGACGCCCGCATCCATTAGGCTGACCTTCCTGAGTCTGCCACTGACGGCCGACTCACCGACCATCAGCCACCGGCCAGACAGGCGCCGGCCCCCGGAAAAGGATCGTCCAGATGAAGAGAGCCATAGTGAAAGCCCGCTTCGATGCCATCAGCATCGAGGGAGAACAGCTGACCGTGAAGATTGCCATCCGCGCCCCAGAGCCGGACCCCAAGTCCGCCGGCGGTGACTGGCGCTGCAAGGTGAAGCTGGACGGCCTTGGCAACAAGACCTTTATCTATGGCGTCGATGCCCTGCAGGCCCTCAGCCTCGCCCTCAAGTTCGTGGAGAGCGAGTTGCGCGCCTTCACCGATGCGGGCTGGCACTTCTACCTGCCCGGCTGCCCCGATCACCCGGTCGACATGGCTGCCTGCTACTTCCCGCAGTTGTGATGCCGGGTTGCCCGCCCGGCCGGCTGATCGCCATTGAGGTCGGGCAACCACTTGACCGCATCGAGTCTGAACGGTTATGGATAGAGGCCCTTTACCCGGCTCTGGAGAGACCATGCACCTGACCCCACCCCAACCCCCTGCCGAGCAGGATGTCGACGCACTGCGCATCGGCCTGTCGGGTTACAACATCAGCAAGGCCGGCACCCACCTGCGCGAGCACATCGCCAGTTTTATCAAGGATGACTCGGGCAAGGTGCACGGCGGCATCACTGCCGACCTCAAGTGGGGTTGGCTGCACGTGGACTGGCTCTGGATTGACGAGCGCATCCGCCAGGATGGCTGGGGCGGCCGCCTGCTCGCCACCATGGAGCAGTACGCCCGCAGCAAGGGCATCAGCAACTTTCATCTGGAAACCACCAGCTTCCAGGCGCTGCCCTTCTACCAGAAGCAGGGTTACCAGGTCTTTGGCGAGCTGCCGGACATGCCGCCGGGGCATACCACCTATTTTCTGAAAAAGCAGGTATGAGGCCGCTGTCGCCACTCACCACCAAGGGCAAAGCCAAACCCACGCTCCTCAGCCCGGCCTTGGGTGCACTGTGTCTGTTGCTGACCACAAGCCAGAGCGCCATGGCCCTGTCATTGCACGATCTGGATCCAGCGTTTGCGCGTTGTGAGGCAAGCAAGGCCCGCCACAAACCCGCGTTGCCTCCCAAAGAGGATCGCTTCTGGTCGCAGGAAAGAGAGCAGCAGGTGACTGTGCTTGTCTACCTGCATGAGAAGAGCATGGAACGCTGCACCGCCGCAGAGGTAGAGGCACTGGCGATCAAGGCGTTCCATCAGGCAGTCGCCGGAGACCGCGCCTTGCTCGATGCCCTGATCAAGGCAAGGTCTACGACGCTCACGCCAGCTCAGCAGGCACAGTTACAGCAAGTAGGACAGACAGAGCTGGACAGGCTGGCCAAGCTGACGGGCTTTGCACACCCTTTCTCGCTGCTCGATTATCTCAACCTGCTGGCCCCGCCCAAAGCGTGAAGGGCTGACAAACCTGTCAGCCCTTCGGCATCCTCAGTGGCTGGCGGAGCGACTGCCGCTCCAGAGCAGCTCGCCGCTGCGCAGCTCCATCAGGGTCATCGACAGCCGATAGCGGCTGCCCTCGGCCACCAGATCCCCGTAGAGCATGTAGCCGGCGCCGGTCTGGCGACCGAGCCGCACCAGGGAGGCCGGGTTCATCCTGCCCTGCTGATACTCCAGCTGGCCGGTGATGGCCGCCACCTGACCTGGGCCGACAAAGCGAAAATCGCTCTTGCTCTGGATCCGCTTGCTCATGGCCGCTGCCATGGCGCGGGTATCCACCGGCTCGCCGGTGCCGTTCTGGGGCGGGGTGAGCAGCAGCACCGACTGACCGCTTTGCGCCAGCTCCCGCACCTCGGGGGCCTGCACAAAGGCATCGGCCATGGCCAGCGCCAGCCCGGTCGGCGCCACCGGTTTGGGCAGCGGCGCCCCGGCATCCGGCTTGGTCACCGACTTGTCCGGCTGGCTCATTGGCTGGTCCGGTTCACTGACAGGAGCCTGAGTGCCACCGTAGGGATTGACCGCACAACCGCCCAGCAGCAGGGCACCCACCATCAACAAGGAACGCAGCTTCATCTTTTCTCTCCGCCAAAAGTCCGTAAACGGGCATCAACCATCGCCCGCATGGCGGAGCCCCTGCCCCGCATCTTCCTTATGCTAGAGACAAACCCCGGCGGGGTCGATGTGCCCACCACCACAGGGCGACAGAGACTGGCGAAGCGGAGGGCACAAAAGGGTGGCAAGGCTCCACCCGATTCCGTTAGGGTAGGTTTGCTCAAGGTTCAACAGGATCGTGTTGCCCCCAGCTCCCAAGGTGGCCGGCTGCTTTTCTCAGGACAACCCCCGGTTTGGCCAGCGACCAAACCGCCCCTCGGGAGGGCGCCGTTACTCTCTGACAACGCAGGACAGCCAATGACATTCCAGCCCCTTGCCAACGCCACACTCGTTATTCGCCCCTTCGAGCCGGGCGATGCCGACGAGTTTGTCTGCGCGGCCCACGAATCCATCGAAACGGTCGGCAGCTGGATGAGCTGGTGCACTCCCTCGTTCAACCGGGAGCAGGCGCTGGCCTGGTTTGCTGTCTGCGATCAGGATCGCGCGGCGGGGCGCGCCTACGACATGGGCCTCTTCTGCGCCACCACCGGCCAGCTCTTGGGTGGCGCCGGTATCAACCAGCTGTCGCCCCATCATCGCTACGGCAATATCGGCTATTGGGTGCGCCAGTCCCGCCAAGGCTGCGGCATCGCCCGGCAGGCGGTCGCCCTGCTGCGTGAATTTGGCTTTAAACGGTTGGGGCTATTTCGGCTGGAGATCGTGATGGGAATCGGCAACACCGCCAGCGAAGCCGTCGCCATCGCTGCCGGGGCCACCTTTGAGTGCCGGGC
This sequence comes from Aeromonas sp. QDB34, assembly GCF_027705405.1. Taxonomy (NCBI): domain Bacteria; kingdom Pseudomonadati; phylum Pseudomonadota; class Gammaproteobacteria; order Aeromonadales; family Aeromonadaceae; genus Aeromonas; species Aeromonas sp. QDB34. Next base: position 325,285 of record NZ_JAPDBT010000002.1, read on the forward strand.
AAGGAATCGCATCTTTCTTCATGGTCAGCCTATGGATGCGCATCTCTACTCTATTGCTCTCTCATCCGAGGAAGCTGTCTTCATATGAACACCAATCGACTGTATACTGACCAATAGATTACGACATATAGCCAATAGCTTAATATTCATGGAGAGATAAATGGGATCTGTAATTATAAGAAGCTTAACCCCTTCACAAATTCAGACTATTCGGCAACGTTGGCGCAACGAATCGTCATTTGTAGGCTTTCCTGATGCAGAGCGGGATACAGTTCAAGATAGTTGGTTCGATAATCTCCTTGTACAACCAGATTGGTTTTCGTCTGCAACAGCCACTTCCGTCACAGTAGCTGTTGCCAGAAAAGGTGCAGGTAAATCAGCAGTTCGGTTGACAAGTATCGAGAAACGTAAACCTGACCCCAGCATGCTAATAGTGGAAGCATCTGCGGATGAACTAGCATCGCTGCATGCAGAACGTTTGGCAAAGGCCTCAGAACGTGGGTATGGTGCAGTTTCAGATTGGATGCAAATATATGCAGACATGATATGTAGAAAACTCGCCCGTGATATGAGTGGTCAACTTCTCACTAGCGATGATGACATTGCTGTACGCGCATGGGCGAAAACTAAAGGAATAACTGAACGAGATTTCGGTGAACGTATTGTTGATGTACTGAAAACTCTAGTTCCTTGGGCAAAGCAGGTTGCGTCTGAGAATGAAAGCCAGATTAAAGAAAGTGAAGAAAGAATTTCCCGAGTGGCACAGGCTACCAGTTTTGTTCTCTACGTAGATGACTTTGATAATTTACAGGAGGAGGGTGGGGCAACCAACATCAGGTTAATTCGGGATGCCATAGAAGCCGCAGATAGAATCACTCATCACAATAAGAACTCCGAAGTTCATTTATTTATGCGGCAAGATTTATGGCTAAATATTAACCCGGGCTGGCATTACTCAGACAAAGTAAGTGGTGTTGTTCATCTCAATTGGGATGTTAGTGATTTAAAAAAATGGACAGAGCAGCGACTCCGACTAGCCATAGGGATAGCGCTGAATATTTATCCAAAAAGTATTAAAATTCCATTTGATGATATGTGGCAAGTGTTCTTCACAAAAAATGTAACCTTAAGGGATGGCTCCACCAGTGATTCCTTTAGCTACATTGTTCGCAGATCTATGTATACCCCTCGAAGCTTACGAGCTTTCATGAAGTTTTCACTTGATGGTGCAGATGAGTTACCCGTTTCTGAATCTGTGATACAAGATGCTGAATTGAACTATTCAACAGATCAACTTGAGTTTTTGAAAACAGAATTTGGCGGACTCTGTGTTGGTCTCGATATTTGTTTGCAGTCTTTCACTGGCAAGCCTCTTGAGTGGATTCCGTCAAACCTTTATAAACATCTAAGAGGCTTGATAGGAAATGGACAAGTAAAGCTACAAAAGGGAGTTTCACATGGGGAGCCAGATATTGCACTCGCACGATTTTTATACCGAATTGGTTTTTTAGAGGTCCGTTATCCACAAGATGGCCGCTATGAAGTACGTGATGTTATGCGCCATCCTGACCATTGGAAGAGCGTAAGAACTGACGACGCTGTTCGATGGGCTGTTCGTAGTGCCTTTTTCAATGGATTGAAGTCTCATGGACGATAGTATCTGCCGCTAGCTCATTAATGAAATAAATATTACTAAGGTGTTATAAACACTCTGAAGTGATGGCGGGCACAATCTTCATCACCCCATCTTATTCGCTGAGGCGAGCCCGCTTGTCCAGACCGCGAGACAGGATGTCGAGCGAGCGGGTGAGACGAAGTCGGGCGAATAAGCGGGGGTGGCCGCTCGATTGGTGACTTTTCTTTGGCCACGCAAAGAAAAGTTACTCGCCCAAGCCCGAAGGGCGGGCGAAACCCCTTCGAGGCCAGCGGCCTCGCGTCCTGCTCGGCGTAGCCGAGCCATCCATCATCACCTAAAACTGCAAAGCGGACGATTACGTCTGACGGCTAATCGACCCTACGATTGCACGGCGCAGCCGTGCCTGCTTGCCACAGGCACGGAGTCTGGCTGAACGCCGGGATGCTAGCGGTAAAGGGGCATGGGCCGCCCCTATCTCCCCAAAAACGGCTCCCAGTCCTTGAACACCGGCTGCAACCCCGCCTGTCGCACGGCGGCGGCCACTTCGCCCACCGGGCGGTCGTCGTGGATGGCGAACTGCTCCAGCTCCTCCGCATCCCCCTCGGCATAGCCCCCCGGCTGGGTGCGCGACTCGGCCGACATCTGGGTGATGCCAAGGCGCACCGCGCCGTTGCGAAAGGTGGAGGACTCGCGGGTCGAGAGGGACAACTCCAGCGTGGGCGAGAAGAGGCGCCAGGCGCAGATAAGCTGGGCCAGCTGGCGATCCGACATGATGACGGCAGGCTCCAGCCCACCGGTGCAGGGGCGCAGGCGCGGGAAGGAGAGCGAGTAGCGGCTCTGCCAGTGGTGGCGCTCAAGCCAGGCGAGGTGCTCGGCGACAAAGTAGCTGTCGGCGCGCCAGTCCGAGGAGAGACCGATCAGCGCCCCCAAGCCGATTTTGTCGATACCGGCGCGGCCCAGCCGATCCGGCGTGGCGAGGCGCCATGAGATATCCCGCTTGTTGCCGCGCAGATGGTGGCGGGCGTAGGTGGGGGCGTGGTAGGTCTCCTGATAGACCATGACGGCGTCGAGGCCGAGGCTTTTCAGTTCGGCATATTCATCCTGCGAGAGGGGCTGCACCTCCATCCCTACCGTGCTGAAGTGGCGGCGGATGATGGGCATCACCTCGCGAAAATAGGCGAGCCCCACCTTGTGCTCGTGCTCGCCGGTCACCAGCAGCACGCTGTCAAAGCCGCGCGCCTTGATGGCCAGACACTCGCGCTCAATCTCCTCTGCATTCAAGGTCTTGCGCTTGAGGCGGTTGCTCATGGAGAAGCCGCAGTAAGTGCAGTCGTTGGCGCACAGGTTCGACAGATAGAGCGGCACATAGAAGCCGATGGTGTTGCCAAAGCGCTGGCGGGTCAGCCGCTCGGCCTCGGCCGCCATCTGCGGCAGATACGCCTCGGCGGCTGGGGAGATCAGCGCCATAAAATCGGCCAGGGTACGGCGGGGTGAACCCAGCGCCCGCTCTACATCGGCGGCGGTCTTGGCGCGGATCTGCATGCCGATATCGTCCCACTCCAGCTCCTGCCAGCGATTGGCAAAATCCAACCCCCTCCCGGCCTCCCCCTTGGGAGGGGGAGGAGTGCAGGGCTCGCCCCCTTCAAGCACCGAATCTGCCTCTGCCCTCACCCCCAGCCCCTCTCCCAGAGGGAGAGGGGAGGAAGAATCTCCCCCAGTGATAGCCATTACCTGACTCATAACGCCCCCAGAAAATCGGTGAGCGGGCTGGAGGCTTGGGCCTGCAGGGCGCGGGCGCCAAGGCCTGCCTCATAGGCGCTGCGACCGGCGGTGCAGGCCAGTGCAAAGGCGCGGCCCATGGCGACCGGGTCGCCGCTCACCGCGATGGCGGTGTTGACCAGCACGGCATCGGCGCCCAGCTCAAAGGCGGCGGCGGCGTGGCTCGGCGCACCGATCCCCGCATCCACCACCACAGGCACATTGGCCTGCTCGACGATGATGGCGAGAAACTCCCGGGTCACCAGCCCTTGATTGGAACCGATGGGGGCGCCCAGCGGCATCACGGCGGCGCAGCCCACCTCTTCCAGCCGCTTGCAGAGCACGGGGTCGGCGCCGCAGTAGGGCAGCACCACAAAGCCCTCTTTCACCAGCTGCTCGGCGGCTTTCAGCGTCTCGATGGGATCGGGCAGCAGATAGCGCGGATCGGGGTGGATCTCCAGCTTCAGCCAGTTTGTTCCCAGCGCCTCGCGGGCGAGGTGGGCGGCAAACACCGCCTCGGCGGCGGTCTTGGCACCGGAGGTGTTGGGCAGCAGCTTGACCCCCAGTTGCAGCAAGGGGCTCAGGATATCGTCGTGGGCCTTGCCCGGTTCGAGCCGCTTGATGGCCATGGTGACCAGTTGGGAACCGCTCGCCTCGATGGCGGAGGCCATCAGATCCGGGCGGGCAAACTTGCCGGTGCCGGTAAAGAGGCGCGATGAGAAGGTGTGATCGGCAATTGTCAGCATGTCAGCCTCCTGCCACTGCGATAAGAAGAGATGAGGCCCCGCCGCAAAGCAGAGCGCTCGAAGATGGGACTGCGAGCATCATGGGTCAGCCTCCCGCAATGGCGGTGAAGAGGTGAAGTTCGTCCCCGTCATTGAGACGGGTCTCGGCCCAGCGGCCACGGGGCAGCACGGCGCCGTTAAGGGCCACCGCCACCCCTTGGGGGTTGACCCCCTGCGCGGCCAGCAGGTCAGCCACGCTCTGCCCTGCCGCCAGCGGCTGGGCTTTATCGTTGAGTCGAATGGTGAGGGTCATGGGGTGATCTCCTTATCGTGTGTCGAGCATCGGCGCTGCCCGCAAACCGGGCAATCGGGGTCGGGAGCCAGAGTGAGGGTCTGCCACTGATGGGTCAACGCATCGAAGCGGCGCAATGTGCCAGCGACCGGGCTCGGCATCCCGAGCAGCAGTTTCAGTGCCTCCAGCGCCTGCAAGGAGCCCATCACCCCGACCAGCGGACCGGTGACGCCGCTGGTCTCGCAGCTCTGGCTGACTTTCGTATCCTGCGGATAGAGGCAGGCGTAGCAGGCGTGATCCGTACCTGTGCGCGCCATCAGCTGCCCCTGCCAGCCGACTGCGGCGGCGGAGATCCAGGGCTTGCCCTGAGCCACGCAGGCGGCGTTGATGGCCTGGCGGGTGGCGAGGTTGTCGCAGCAGTCGATCACCAGATCCACCTCGGCCACAAACTCCGGCAGGCTGGCGGCATCGAGCAGCTGGTTGATGGCGATCAGCTCCACCAGCGGGTTGTGGGCCGCCAAGCGCTCGCGGGCCAGCTCCGCCTTGGAGTGGTTGACCGCCTCGCTATCGAACAGGATCTGGCGCGGCAAGTTGCTGGAATCGACTGTATCGCCATCGGCCAGCCACAGGGTGCCCACCCCGGCCCCGGCCAGATAGAGGGCGAGCGGCGAGCCGAGCCCGCCCAAGCCCACGATCAGCACGGACTTATCTTTCAGCCGCGCCTGACCGACCTCGCCCACTTCCGCCAGCATCAGCTGGCGGCCGTATCGCAAATACTCAGCATCAGAGAGCATGGGCCGCCTCCTGCATGTCGGTCATGAGCTGCGCCGAGCGCGGCTCATCCCCCGCCCCCACGGCCGCGAGCAGCCGCTCGGTCGCCCCCTGCCAGTCGTCGCTGGCAGTGATGGCCGAGACCAGCGCGATACTGCCGACCCCGCTCGCCTTGACCGCCGCCACCCGCTCCTCGCTGATGCCACCGATGGCCACCGTCGGCCACTCCGCCATCAGGGCGCGGTAGCGGTGCAGCCGCACCAGCCCCTGCGGGCGCGAAGGCATCGCCTTGGTGTTGGTCGGGAAGATATGGCCCAGCGCGATATAGGAGGGGGCCAGCTCGCGGGCCCGCATCAGCTCGAAGTAGCCGTGGGTGGAGATGCCAAGGCGCAACCCGGCCGCCTGAATGGCGGCGAGATCAGCCGTCTCCATATCCTCCTGCCCCAGATGCACGCCCCAAGCGCCCGCCTCGATGGCCTGCTGCCAGTAGTCGTTGATAAAGAGCCGCGCCCCATGACGGCGACCGAGCGCTACCGCATCGCGAATGGCCGGTGCTACCTGAGCGGCGGGCAGATTCTTGATCCGCAGCTGGATGGTCTTGACCCCCTGCCCCAGCAGGCGGCGCAGCCACTTGACCGAGTCCACCACCGGATAGAGACCGAGGTTGTGTTCAGTTGGCGCGAAGGGGCCCTGCGGCAGGCGGGCACTGCTTGTCTCATAAAGTCCGAAGCGGCGATCGAGGGTTGAACCCGCCAATACGGCACGGGGGAAATGGGCAAGATCGGCGGGCCAGCCGAGATGGGCGATGGGGCCGGGGCCTGCGCCCACTCCTTGCGCCGCAGCCAGCCCCTGTTGCAGGTAGGCGCGCGCTAGGGTGATGGCGTCTTCCACCGGATAATCCTGCGCCACCACGGCGGCGATGGCACTGGCGTAGCAGCAGCCGGTGCCGTGACCGTGGCGGGTATCGAGGCGCGGCGCCCCTAGCCAGAATTCGCGGGTCTCGTCCTGGTAGTAGTCCAGACACAGATCGCCGCTCCACTCAAGATGACCCCCCTTCACCAGCACGGCGCGGGCGCCGAGTTCACGCAGGCGGCGGGCGGCGAGGCGCACCAGCTCGGGGCTGCTGACCGGCAGTCCGGTCAGGGCTTCCAATTCGGGGCCGTTGGGGGTGATCAAGGAGAGGCGCGGCAACAGCTGCTCGCGCACCGCCGCCAGCATATTGGGCTCCGCCATCGGGGTGCCGGTGCTGGCGATGGCCACCGGGTCGTAGACCACGAAGGGGGCCGGGGTGGCCGCCAGTCGGCGGGCCAGCACCTCCACGTGCAGCCGGGTCGGCAACAGACCGATCTTGATGGCGGCGGGCGGCAGATCGACGCCGAGGGCGTCGATCTGGGCGGTGAAGGTCTGCATCAGCACGGGGTCAACCATCTTCACCGCCACCGAGTTCTGGGCGGTAATGGCTGAGATGACCGAGCAGCCGTGCACGCCGAGGTCGTGCAATGTGTGCAAGTCGGCCTGAATGCCGGCACCGCCGCCGGAGTCGGAACCGGCGATGGTCCAGACCACAGGTCGCGAGTCGGTCACGGGCGACAGGTCGGCGGGGCTGACAGCCCCGCGCTCGCTGCTCACGCCTCCTCCCCTGCGGCCTGTTTCAGCGCCGCCGCCTGATGGTAGATCTCGCCGCCAGTCTCCTTGAAGGTTTCGGCCATACGAGCCATGCCGCTCTCTACCTGAGCCACTACCTGCTCCTGCTGGCCATCCATGCCGACCAGTTTGATCTCCACGGCTTCAAGCTTCGCCGCGTAGTCACGCACGTCCTGAGTGATCTTCATGGAGCAGAACTTGGGGCCACACATGGAGCAGAAGTGGGCCACCTTGCCGGACTCCTGCGGCAGAGTCTCGTCGTGGTAGGCGCGGGCGATGTCGGGATCCAGCGCCAGGTTGAACTGATCCTCCCAGCGGAACTCGAAGCGCGCCTTGGACATGGCGTTGTCACGGATCTGGGCGCCCGGGTGCCCCTTGGCCAGATCGGCGGCGTGGGCGGCGATCTTGTAGGTAATCAGCCCCTGCTTCACATCTTCCTTGTTGGGTAGGCCCAGATGCTCCTTCGGGGTCACGTAGCAGAGCATGGCGCAGCCATACCAGCCGATCATGGCGGCACCGATGCCGGAGGTGAAGTGATCGTAACCCGGCGCGATGTCGGTGGTGAGCGGGCCCAGGGTGTAGAACGGCGCCTCGTGGCAGTGCTCCAGCTGCTCGGTCATGTTGCGCTCGATCATGTGCATCGGCACGTGACCCGGCCCCTCGATCATCACCTGCACGTCGTACTCCCACGCGATCTTGGTCAGCTCGCCCAGAGTGCGCAGCTCGGCGAACTGGGCCTCGTCGTTGGCGTCATAGACGGAGCCCGGACGCAGACCGTCGCCCAGCGACAGGGCCACGTCATAGGCGGCGCAGATCTCGCAGATTTCGCGGAAGTGCTGGTAGAGGAAGTTCTCCTTGTGGTGGGAGAGGCACCACTTGGCCATGATGCTGCCGCCGCGCGACACGATGCCGGTGAGGCGCTTGGCGGTCATCGGCACGAAGCGCAGCAAGACGCCGGCGTGGATAGTGAAGTAGTCCACCCCCTGCTCGGCCTGCTCCAGCAGGGTGTCGCGGAACAGCTCCCAGGTGAGGTCTTCGGCGATGCCGTTGGTCTTCTCCAGCGCCTGATAGATGGGCACGGTACCGATGGGCACCGGGCTGTTGCGCAGGATCCACTCGCGGGTCTCGTGGATGTAGCGGCCGGTGGAGAGATCCATCACGGTGTCGGCGCCCCAGCGGGTCGACCAGACCAGCTTCTCCACCTCCTCTTCGATGCTGGAGGTGACCGCCGAGTTGCCGATGTTGGCGTTGATCTTCACCAAGAAGTTGCGGCCGATGATCATCGGCTCAGCTTCCGGGTGGTTGATGTTGCTGGGGATGATGGCGCGACCGGCCGCCACCTCATCGCGCACGAATTCGGGGGTGATGTTCTGGGGCAAACGGGCACCGAAATCACGGCCCGGATGCTGGGTGCGCAGGAGCTCGGAGCGCACCCGCTCGCGCCCCATGTTCTCGCGGATAGCGATAAATTCCATCTCGGGAGTGACGATGCCGGCGCGGGCGTAGTGGAGCTGGGTGACCCGGCGGCCCGGCTTGGCGCGGCGCGGCTTGGGTAGATGTTCGAAGCGCAGGTGATCCAGTCCCTCGTCGGCCAGCCGCTCCTGAGTGAAGGTGGAGCTGAGCCCCGGCAAGGCGTCGGTATCATCGCGCTCCAGCACCCAGTGTTCCCGCAGGCGCGGCAGGCCGCGGCGCACGTCGATGGCGACCCCCTCCTCCCCGTAACGGCCCGAGGTGTCGTAGACCGGCACCGGCTCGTTGGGCTCGAACTGGGGGGCCTCTTTGGTGCCGCCGACGAAGGTATCGGCTAGCTGGATTTCCCGCAGCGGCACCCGGATATCGGCGCGGGAGCCTTCGATAAAGATGCGGCGGGAGTTGGGGTGAGCCATCCCCTTGAGGCTGTCGATAAAAGCCTGAGCGCTGGAGCGCTGCTCGCGGCGGCTGGATTTGGTGGTATCAGAAACATTGGTAGACATAGCAAAACTCACATTAACTGGTTGAAGTTATGGGTATTTGCTTGTCTGGAGTTCGAGGAGAAGATGAACTTGCGGCGGGGTGTGCTCGGGGGAGTGAGTCGGGCATGGATCTTCCCGGCTCTGCCATCCCGGTGTTTCCCTAGTCTGGAAACCCGGCGCCCTATGGACAACCGGACGGGACGGCCTCCCCCTCTGTGCGCCTGAACCATCGTGGGCGGTGCCCTTGATGGGTGGGGCCCTGCTCCTGCTGAGCGAGGGTTTGCCCCGGCGCGGTAACCCGCAAGTTACCCTTGTTTCCCTTCGCAGGTCTTAACCTGATCAGGTTCCACGGATCCCGAATTAACGGTCTCAGCTTAGCGTCGTTCGACGGTCAGCACTCCGACAAGATGGCGCCAGTATAAGTGGGGAAATGGAAAGTACAAGCCTTTAACAAGCCTGACCAGTACAAACAACAACCGGGCCAGAGGCCCGGTTCTATTGCCACAACACGCAGTCGTTATTGATTGGCAGCTGGTGTCACGCTCAGGCTGACATTGCTGAAGCCAAGCCCGGAGAGCTCTTGCGCATCGAGCGGGATCTCCAGCCTCAGGCCCTGGCCAGCGCCGTCCACGCTGCGGGTACGACGCACCTTGCTGTCTGCCGCGAGCGGCACCGGAGCACCGATCTCGATGTTGCCGGCAAACTGGCTCTCGGCACTGAAATCGCCGGTGATCCCCGCCCGCACCGGGCGCAGCACTCTGGCCAGGTTGTTCTGCATGGTAGACAGGCCGTTCTGCTGGATGGTCCAGTTCCAGTCCCACCACTTCACTTCACCCGGGATGTAGCGCTTGTCCCACTGGTAACGAATGCTGCTCGCCTTGTCCTTGTACGGCCCGATGACGAAGGTGTGGTTCCAGTTCGGGCGGTTGTCCGGATGGGTATACCAGGCATTGCCGCCCCAGCGCAGGAAGCCACTCAGCGTCAGGTCATAGCTGACATCGGCCTTGAATTCATAGGGATAGGAGATGTCAGCCTTGTAGAGCTCGATCTTCACCGGGATCTTGGAGCGGGCCGGCACCGTCGGCCGCACGGATTGCGACAGAGAGGTGGTGGTAGAGCCCCCGTTCTGGGACGCCCAGGACTGGTTGGCAGCAATCTCGATGGAGAGCTCGGTTTCCCCTACCAGTGGCCACTTGAACTTGTTCTTGGTGGTCACCTTCTCGCTCAGGCCATAGGTATTGGTCTTGGACCAGTTGGTGGCAGTATCGTAACGCAGGGTGACATCATAGCCGGATTGCGGGGTGTCGCTGTCGTTGATCGCCCAGCCCACCACCGTCTTGACCAGTTGGCGATCAGACTGGGTCACGTCACCATGTTTGAAGCTGTCAGGGTCCAGGTTGTACGCAAAATTGCTGACCTTGATGGCCGTCTTCTCGCCACAACGATACCCCTCGCAACCGCCGTCATTGTTGCCACGGATCACCCAGCCATCGCCATCACGGGTCACGTCCATGTCTTCACCGACATATTGGCTGTGATTGCCACCCACCCAGGCATAACCGAGATAATGCGCCAGATAGCTGGTTGGCTTAATGAAATTCGCACTGTCGTGTACCAGTCGCCACTGCACGTCCACCTCGTCACCGTCTGGAATATCCAGGGCTGACAAGGTTGGTATTTCTCCGGTGACAGGATTGACCGGGTAACACCAGGTATTGGACGCCGAGCCAGGTTTAATTTCACCATTATATCCCGGCCCCATTATTACCCAGCCGTTGGCCAGACCGCTTATTTGCCACTGCCCCATCATATTGATAATATTGCTTTTAACGCTCTGGGCTTCTTCTCGAGTAACAGGGCGATACTTGTCGCCACATACCTCCTGGCCCAGTGAAAACAGGCGCAGCTGGTCTGGATAGACGGGTTCTGCCGCGTGAGCCTGTGCCATCAGCAGGCCGGATATGATCAATGACAAGCCAGTTATTTTTAGTTTTTGCATAGCAACCCCAATATATTGAACATTGACATACATTCACCAGCGCTTATATATCAGCAGGTGACATGTGAGTACGACAATATCAGTCACATTGGCTTCAATATGCGATCCAGACCACATTTCAATGCATGTATAATATTAATAAAATAATAAATTGAGGGCTTTCAATATTAACGATAATAATATCAGAGCGTTCACTCTACTATTTCATTCGTCATTTATTCATCCCCATGAATATACGTAAAAATGATATTTCTAAATTAGCAATATCGATACAATGGTATTAGACGGAATGATCCTTATTCCAGTTCATCCTTCGGATTGGCGATCAGGACCCGGCCACCCGACCTGCTTCCTCACGCTTGAGTGCCAACTCGGTTACAGATCGGTGGGATTTGTCGGCAAACTGCTCTTGAGTGCAGATGATACGGAGAGGATCGAGATCTTCTGTGTCACCGGTCCCACCACTCTGGCCTGCCACCAATGTAACGGTTCAGGTTTTCCGGATTGGCGCTCTCAGCCCGGTGTCGCTAGACGGCTAGAGATGGCGCCTGCATGTAAGGCCCACTTTCCAGCCCAACCATGGATTTTTCACTACAATGGATGCAGTTCATTAACACAAGGATGATGTTTATGATGATGAAGCACGCATTTCTGTTAATCCTCATCTGCACCGGGCTATATGGTTGCAATGGTAGTGGTGGCAGCAGCAAAACACTGGCGGAACAGCTTGATTATGATCCAACGACACAAGTCATCGAAGATGATATTCATGCTTCCGTATTTATCTCCGCCTTGGATCTGACAGGCCTGGATACAAGTAAAATAAAAAACATCTCGTTTAATATAAAAACAAAAGAGGGTAATCATGCCAAGTCGGTCTCCGCAACCTATGACTGGAACTACCTGTCAAACAACAGTCTATATGACACGACAAGTAACAGGATACAAATTCCTGTATTTGGTCTTTATAGCAACTACCTCAATGAACTGACGATCAACATACAATTCACTGATAACAGTACTTACTCATTTAAGAAGACAATAGCAACGGCAGCCTATGTAGACAGCATAGGAATTTATGACGACGTAGGCATCAGCATCAAGCCGAGAGCAACACCGACCTATAGCTATTTTTATCTAAAAGGGTCAGAAAAATCTCCCATCATCATGGATATAGATGGTGAGGTTCGTTGGGATGCTGACATAAAAAGAGCTTCAGGATCATCTATTTTTTTGAACAATATCTTCCTGACTGGCAGTACAAAAAACAAAGCCGTCGATACATTATCCCTCTATGGAAAAATGGATTCATTTACTGTTGATGGAACGGCCATGGGTAGTGATGCCTATTTCCACCATAATATTGATCAAGGAAAAACAGGTGTGTTGATTGAGCTGGATGGCACGACCAGCGGAGCATTGAAAATAGAGTCATATTTAAGTGAAATAGATAGCAAGGGCAAAATAATCAAAGAATGGGATCTGGGGAAAATCTTTTCTGAGTACATGTTGCAAGAGGGAGACGACCCCAGCAACTTTGTCAGAGATGGCGTGGACTGGTTCCACATGAACGCGGCCACCTACGACCCGGCCGACGATACTCTGGTGATCTCAAGTCGGGAGAATTTTGTCGTCAAACTGGACTATGCCACCGGCAAACTGATCTGGTTGCTGGGGGACGAGACCAAACACTGGTACTCCTACCCTTCCCTGCAAAAGCTTGCGCTGTCACTCTCCTCCGGGCAGACTCCGATAGGGCAGCATGCCGTCTCCATGACCAAAGATGGCAAGCTGATGCTGTTTAACAATGGCCGCAGAAGTTTCAACAACCCTGCCGGGACACCGGCTGGCATAGACCTGGCCACCAGCCAGACGGCTATCTTTGCGATCGACAATCAGAATAAAACGGCTCAGGTAACCTGGAGTTTTGACGATGGAATTTACTCCGACATCTGTTCCAGCATTTACGAAGACAGGCTGGCAACTCAAGGGGATCTTCTTATCAACTATGCAGCTGCAGATAACAGATCCCGTGCCATCATTCAGGGAATAAACAAGGACAAGCAAAAACTCTTCGAGTTTACCTATCCAAGTACAAAGCCCTGTTATACCTCCTGGAACGCCATCCAGATCCCCCTCGAAAACATCCACTTTCAATAAACAGCAGAGCAGCGCCCCCGTGGCGCTGCTTTTTATTCATCTTCCGGATTGGCGATCAGGATCTCGGTCAGGCGGCCCTGCTCGTTACGACTGAGCACCAGCTTGCGGCCCGGTTGCAGATCGGCCGGGCTGCCATTCAGCCAGCGGGTATCGTCATCGAAGGCCAGCACGCCAAGCCCTTGTAGCCGCAGGGCGCGGCCCGTAACCGCCAGCAGCGAGGCTTCGGCCCGGCGCCACTGGCTGGTCGGCAAGAATCCGGCGAGGGCGTCGGCCATGCCGATCCGCTCGGCGACTCCGTCACGGCTGAGGATGGCCAGACGCATGCCGGGTCTGAGCTCATCACTGCCTGCCACCCCGCTCAGTGCGGCGTTGCCGAGTTCGAGTTCGGCGCCCTGAAACTGCAGGCGCAGGCCATCGTTGTGTTCCAGCTCCACCAGCCAGAGCTCGCCATCGGCGGCCAGAGCGCAGAGCGGCAGTGTCAGCAGCAGGAGGGAAGTACGTGTCATAACAAAAGGCCCATGGTCAAACCGTGCGAGGTTTAACTATGGACCCAGCTGTACCATTTTTCCGCCAGCACCACGCCGGCCTGGCTCAGTCATCCTCACGGCAGCGGCTCAGGCGCATGCCGTCAAACTTGCACTCCAGCTCCAGCCAGCGCCCTTCGAACGGGGCCAGGCTGTCGTCCGAGGTGACATAACCCCAGATCCGCCCCTGCTCCACCGGCCCTTCCAGATCCATCTCGTCATCCTCCTCCAGCTTCTCGACCTCCCGAATAAGCCGCAGCTCGCCCTCGACCACCCCTTCCAGGTCGACCCAGGTACCGCCGAGATCGTCCTCTCTCAGTCCGTCCTTGAAGCGGGTCTGTTCGTCGAGCACAAAGGGAATGCCGTTGACCATCAGCTGGCCCAGCTGCCAGGTGGTGCGGCCGGTCAATTTGAACTCCGCCGACTGCGCAGCGCCGAATGGCAGCAAGATCAGCAGCAGGAGAGTGCAGAGAGACTTCTTCATCGGGGATCCTCGGGGTTACACTGCCACACAGGATGCCTTATCCGGTGTGAGATGACCGTGAAATGCCGGTCAAGACCAGGAGATCAAAGCATGAAAATACTGGTGGTGGAAGACAATCCCCAGGTCGCGGAAACCATCATGGATTATCTGGAGCTGGCGGGCCACCGGCTGGACTGCGCCTACCACGGCCAAGCGGCCCTGCAGTTGCTGGCCGAGCAGCGCTTCGACGTCATCATCATGGACGTCATGATGCCGCGCCTCGACGGCCTCAGCACGGTGGCCCGCCTGCGGGAGCAGGGGATCCCGACTCCCGTGCTGTTTCTCACCGCCCGCGACAGCCTGGACGACAAGCTGGCGGGGTTCAAGGCCGGCGGTGACGACTATCTGGTCAAACCGTTCGCCATGGAGGAGCTGGAAGTGCGGCTGCAGGCGCTGGCCCTGCGCGGCCCGCGCAGCGATATGGGGGCGCTGTGCGTAGGCGAGCTGACCCTGGATCCCGCCAGCGGCCGCGCCACCCGGGCCGGGGTCGAACTCAAGCTCGGCAAGATCCCGTTCCAGATCCTCACCCTGCTGGCCCGCCGGGCCCCCGCCCTGGTCACTCGCCAGGAGGTGCTCGACACCGTCTGGGGCGACGAGGAACCCGACTCCGACGCCCTGCGCAGCCACATCTATGCCCTGCGCAACGCCCTCGACAAACCCTTCCCTACCCCCATGCTGGAAACCCTGCACGGCCAGGGCTATCGGCTGGTGACCCCATGATGGGCCGCCAGCGCTGCCTGGACCTGCCCGCAGGGAGGCCGTCATGAGCCTGCCCAGCCTGCGCCGTCGCCTGATCCTCACCCTGAGCGGCGCCGGCCTGCTGCTGCTGGTCATCATCAGCCTGCTGATGGTGGTGGCCGAGGACAAGATGGAGGAGCTCAGCCTGCGCCACTGGCTGGAGGCCGAGGTGACCCGCTACAGCGACGACTGGCTGCGGCTCGGCATGGCGGCCCCCGCCCCCAGCCCGCGCCAGTTTTCCAGCTACTGGACCGAGGCCGGCCGCCTGCCGGTCTGGCTCAAGCCCTACCAGAGCTCGGGCTTCTACGAACACGTGCTGGGGGATGAGGACAAGCATTTCCTGGTGCGGCCCCACCCGTCCGGTGAGGGGCTGCTCTACCTGGTCTTCAACGACGATGCCGATGACTACCTGGATCCTTACGAGGATCAGCTGCACCTGGCGACCCGGCTGATCGGGCTGGCCCTGCTGCTCGGCTGCATCGGCTTTGGCATCTGGCTGGTGCGCCACATCACCCGGCCGCTGCAGCGGCTGCAGCAGCGGGTCGCCCACCTCACCCCGGATCAGGCCGACTTCGTGCCCGATGCCCCCTGGCAGGAGCTCAGAGACATAGAGCTGGCGCTGCTGGCCGGCAAGCAGGAGGTGGCCGCCGTGTTTGCCCGCGAGCAGGAGTTCAGCCGCTTCGCCAGCCACGAGCTGCGTACCCCCAACATGGTGATCCAGGGCTCGGCCGCCCTGCTTGGCAAGGTGAGCGATCTGCCCGCACCCGCCGCCCGTGCCACCACCCGCATCCGCGCCGCCGCCGACGAGATGGCGCTGCTCACCGAGACCTTTCTGCTGCTGGGCCGCAAGGAGCCGGTGGAGCGCCCGCCCCAGCAGGTGGCGCCGCTCATTCGCCAGGAGCTGGCCCGCCTCGCCCCGCTGCTGCAGCGGGAGGAGCTGGATATCCGGTTGCAGCTGGACGATGAGAGCGAGGCGCTGGCCCCCCTCTCCCTGCTCGCCATTGCACTCGGCAACCTGCTGAAGAATGCCCTCAGCTACGCCGAGGGACACATCGACATCGAGCTGGCCGGCCCCGTGCTCACCATCAGCAACCCCACCGCCGCCGCGCCGGATCAGATCCTCGGCTACGGCTGCGGCCTCACCATCATCCAGCGCATCTGCGAGAAGCTGGGCTGGCAGATAGAGACCCGGCTGGAGGGCGGCATCTTCAGCGCCAGACTGGCGATGCGGGAGTAAAAACGACAAGGCGCCCGAGGGCGCCTTGTTCATTGTTTCAGCCACCAAAACCGGCCAAAAGGCCGGTCTTGCATTCAGGCCGCGCTCTTGCTGACAGACGCCACCTGTGGGCGACCCTGCAGACGATCCCAAAGGGCCGCCAGCAGCAGGGCACACAGCGAGGGCGGCAGCCAGGCCAGTCCCTGCTCGTTCAGGGGCAGGGCGAGGCTCCAGCCAGGCAGCAGGCCGGCCAGGGCCGAGGCCTTGAGCCCGTCGATCAGGCCGAACAGCAGGCTGATCAGCATGACAGGCCCCACCACCCGGGTGCCGTTGCCCCACCAGCGCAGGGTGAAGCTCAGCACCACCAGCACGATGCAGGGGGGATAGATGGCGGTCAGCACCGGCACCGAGAGCTGGATCAGGTGGCTCAGCCCCAGGTTCGAAACCAGCATAGAGAAGCCGCC
Source organism: Aeromonas sp. QDB34 (assembly GCF_027705405.1). NCBI lineage: Bacteria > Pseudomonadati > Pseudomonadota > Gammaproteobacteria > Aeromonadales > Aeromonadaceae > Aeromonas > Aeromonas sp. QDB34. The sequence continues at coordinate 341,687 of NZ_JAPDBT010000002.1, forward strand.
CAGCAGCAACACCAGAGTGCGGTAGGAGAGCGGCAGGTACTGGGCGAAGAACTCGGCGCAGGCACAGGTCAGGCCGACGGCCGTCACCAGACAGGCGATGAAGATAAGCAGTGCCAGGAAGCCGCTGCCCATGTTGCCAAAGGTGTGCTGGACATAAGCGTGCAGGATCTCGGCGCCATTCTGGGCGTGGGGTACCAGTTCACCGCTCACCGAGCCCAAGCGGAACAGGCTGAGGTAAACCAGCGTCAGACCCATCCCGGCGATGAGGCCGGCCAGTACGGTGTAACGGGTCAGCAACTTGGCACTGCTCACCCCGCGCGAGCGGGCCGCATTGACGATGACGATGCCAAACACCATGGCTCCCAGCGTGTCCATGGTGAGGTAGCCATTGACGAAACCGTTGGAGAAAGGCTGATGCTGGTAGCTTTCGACGGCAGGGATGGCCGAACCGGCAGGCCACAGCAGAACGGCGAGACCCAGCGCCGCCAGCGCCAGGATCTTGATCGGCGCCAGCACGTGGCCCACGGTATCGAGCAGCCGGCCCGGATAGAGGGAGATGCCGATCACCAGGCTGAAATAGACCAGGCTGTAGATCAGCAGGGCCGAGCCATCGTCGCCAAACAGCGGCGCCAGCCCCACCTCGTATGAGACGGTCGCCGTACGCGGGGTGGCAAACAGCGGTCCCACGGCCAGATAGCAGACGGTGGCGAGCAGCAACCCGGCCTTGCGGCCGATGGGTGCACTCAGGGCATCCACACCGCCCCCAACCTTGGCCAGCGCCACCACGGTGAGCACCGGCAGGCCGACCGCCGTCAACAGGAAGCCGGCGGCGGCGCCCCACACCTGCTCGCCGGCCTGCAACCCCACCATGGGCGGGAAGATGATGTTGCCGGCACCGACGAAGAGCGCGAAGGTCATGAAGCCCAACGCGACTATGTCTCTGGATGTTAATTTTTGGTTATTCATGCTGCGTAATCTGCCTATGACAATGTCAAATCATGACGGAAGTCGGCACGAATGGTTTATTCGTGCAAAAAATCCGCAGATAGTTTTATTAAATTTTTATGTTTCGCGACCTGCGAAGGGCGACAAGTAGAGCGTTTGTGCCAACTGTAGGCAAGTGCGGCACGGCAATCCAGTCACTTCATCCAGAAAATAATTAAGCAATGGTGTTTGATATTGGTGTGGTGCAATTTTGCAACAGATGATAACGCCGCAACCAGCGTCATTTGTTACCTCTCTTGCCGTTCGCGGCATCCGCAGGTTCAAGTCCCCTACTGACCACCCGCCCAGCCGAGCGACGAGCCCAAAAGCAACAGGGCGCCCGAAGGCGCCCTGTGTGATGGAATGGCTGTATGCCCGGCGTCACTCCGCCGGCTTGTGCTTGCGGCTCGCCTTGAGCTCGAGAAACTCGATGATCTTGCCGGCCACATCCTTGCCGGAGGCCGCTTCCACCCCTTGCAGACCGGGGGAGGAGTTCACCTCCAGCACCAGCGGGCCGCGGGCACTGCGCAGGATATCCACCCCGGCCACGTCCAGCCCCATGATCTTGGCGGCCTGTACCGCGGTGGCCCGCTCTTCCGGGCTTATCTTGATCGCCTCGGCGGTGCCGCCCCGATGCAGGTTGGAGCGAAACTCTCCCGGCTGGGCCTGGCGGCGCATGGCGGCCACCACCTTGCCGTTGACCACCAGACAGCGGATGTCGGCGCCGTTGGCCTCGCGGATGTACTCCTGCACCAGGATGTTGTTGTTGGTCTGGATGAAGGCCTCGATCACGCTCTCGGCAGCCTTCTGGGTCTCGCACAGCACCACGCCGATACCCTGGGTTCCCTCCAGCAGCTTCACTACCAGCGGCGCGCCGCCCACCATGGTGATGAGGTCGGGCACGTCGTGGGTGCTGTGGGCATAGCCGGTCACCGGCAGGCCGATGCCATGGCGGGAGAGCAGCTGCATGGCCCGCAGCTTGTCGCGGGAGCGGGAGATGGCCACCGAGCTGTTGAGCGCCATGGTGTTCATCATCTCGAACTGGCGCAGCACGGCGGTGCCGTAGAAGGTGATGCTGGCCCCGATGCGCGGGATCACCGCATCATAGCTCTCCAGTTCCCGCCCTTCGTAGTGGATGGAGGGGTTGTGGGAGGCGATGTTCATGTAACAGCGCAGGGTGTCGAGCACCTCGACCTGATGACCGCGCGCCTGCGCCACCTCGACCAGACGGCGGGTGGAGTAGTTGTTGGGCTCACGGGATAAAATGGCGATCTTCATGACAATTCCGCTAGAAGGCAGTGCCTGGGCAGGATGGGGCGGGAGAGTATAAGGTGCCACAGCGGCAAGACAACGCCAATTGTTTCTCCTGACAACAAGACAAACCACACAGAAACCTGCGCTGCCATCCCGCTGTCACTAGCTTGTCAAACGGCGGCACTAGACTGGTCTGTCCCCCAGTACAGGATGCCGCCGTTGTTCATCCAGGATCAAGCGGGATTGACCCGGTTGCCACCCCTTTAATGCAGGTTCGGCCCCAGCCAGCGCTCGGCTTCGGCCAGGGTCATCCCCTTGCGCTGGGCATAATCTTCCACCTGATCCTGCTGGATCTGCGCCACCGCGAAGTACTTGCTGTCGGGGTGGGAGAAATACCAACCCGACACCGCCGCCCCCGGCCACATGGCGTAGGATTCGGTGAGCTTCATACCGATGGCCTGCTCCACCCCCAGCAGTTCCCAGATGCTGCCCTTCTCGGTGTGCTCCGGGCAGGCCGGGTAACCCGGTGCCGGGCGGATGCCGCGATAGTTCTCGCGGATCAGCTCTTCGTTGCTGAGCGATTCGTTGGGGGCATAGCCCCAGTGCACTTTGCGCACCTGCTCGTGCAAGTACTCGGCGAAGGCCTCGGCCAGGCGATCGCACACCGCCTGAATCAGGATGGCGTTGTAGTCGTCGTGCTCCGCCTTGTAGGCCTTGGCGATAGCCTCCTCGCCGATGCCGCCGGTCACCGCGAAGGCGCCGATCCAGTCGGGCTTGCCGCTCTCTTTCGGCGCCACATAGTCTGCCAGACAGTAGTTGGGGAAGCCCTGCTTCTCGCTCTGCTGGCGCAGATGATGCAACACCTTGCGTACCTCGCGGCGCGACTCGTCGGTGTAGACCTCGATGCTGTCGCCCACCGCGTTGGCGGGGAACAGGCCTATGATGCCAGCGCAGCGCACGCTCCGATCTTGCTCCAGCTGATCCAGCATGGCGTTGGCATCGGCGTAGAGGCGCGTGGCCTCCTCCCCCACCACCTCATCTTCCAGGATGCGGGGGAACTTACCCGCCAGCTCCCAGCTCAGGAAAAACGGCGTCCAGTCGATGTAGGGGCGCAGCACCGAGACCGGCACATCCTCGAAGGTCTGCACGCCGGGCTCCCGGGGCTTGGGTGGCTCATAGCCGACCCAGTCCAGCTGATGACGGTTGGCACGGGCGTGGGCCAGACTGACCGGCTTGGAACGCGGCTGCTTGCGGGCGTGCTGCTCGCGGGCAATCTCGTACTCCTTGTCGATGCGGGCCACGAAGGCGGGCTTGAGCTCAGGGCTCAGCAGACTCTGGGCCACCCCCACCGCGCGCGACGCGTTGGAGACATAGACCACCGGCTCGGAGTAGTTCTGCTCGATCTTCACCGCGGTGTGGGCCTTGGAGGTGGTGGCGCCACCGATGAGCAGCGGCAGCTTGAAGCCTTGGCGCTCCATCTCTTTCGCCACGTGCACCATCTCGTCCAGCGACGGGGTGATCAGGCCCGACAGGCCGATGATGTCGGCATTGACCTCCCGCGCCGTCTTGAGGATCGTCTCGCAAGAGACCATCACCCCGAGATCGACGATCTCGTAGTTGTTGCACTGCAGCACCACCCCGACGATGTTCTTGCCGATGTCGTGCACGTCCCCCTTCACGGTGGCCATCACGATTTTGCCGTTGCTGGAACCGCCGGACTTCTCCGCCTCGATATAGGGCTGCAGGTAGGCGACCGCCCGCTTCATCACCCGCGCCGACTTGACCACCTGAGGCAGGAACATCTTGCCGGCGCCGAACAGATCGCCCACCACGTTCATGCCGTCCATCAGCGGCCCCTCGATCACGTGCAGCGGCTTCTCGGCCTGGCTGCGCGCCTCCTCGGTATCCTCCTCGATGAAATCGGTGATCCCCTTGACCAGCGCGTGCTCCAGTCGCTTGCCCACCGGCCAGCTACGCCACGCCTGATCCCGCGGATCCTCCGCCTGGGCACCGCCACCGCGATAGCGCTCGGCGATGGCCAACAGCGCCTCGGTGGCGTCCGGATTGAGGTTCAGCACCACCGCCTCGACCTTTTCTTTCAGCTCGGCGGGAATGTCTTCGTAGATGGCCAGCTGACCGGCGTTGACGATCCCCATGTCCATCCCGTTCTGGATGGCGTGATAGAGGAACACCGCGTGGATCGCCTCGCGCACCGGCTCGTTGCCACGAAACGAAAACGAGACGTTGGAGACACCGCCGGAGATCATGGCGTGGGGCAGGTTCTGCTTGATGTCCTTCACCGCGTCGATGAAGTCCACCGCGTAGTTGTTGTGCTCATCGATGCCGGTCGCCACCGCGAAGATATTGGGGTCGAAGATGATGTCTTCCGGCTGGAAGCCCACCCGGTCCACCAGAATGCGGTAGGCGCGCTGGCAGATCTCGAACTTGCGGGCGCGGGTATCGGCCTGGCCCACCTCGTCGAACGCCATCACGATGACGGCGGCGCCGTAGCGGCGCAGCAATCTGGCCTGCTGGATAAATTTCTCCTCCCCCTCCTTCATGGAGATGGAGTTGACTACCGGCTTACCCTGCACGCACTTGAGGCCGGCCTCCAGCACCTCCCACTTGGAAGAGTCGATCATCACCGGCACCCGGGCGATATCCGGCTCGCCGGCAATCAGGTTCAGGAAGCGCACCATGGCCGCCTCGGCGTCCAGCATCCCCTCGTCCATGTTGATGTCGATGATCTGGGCGCCGCTCTCCACCTGCTGCTTGGCAACGTCGAGGGCCTCGTCGTAGAGCCCCTCCTTGATCAGCCGCTTGAACTTGGCCGAACCGGTGACGTTGGTGCGCTCCCCCACGTTCACGAACATGGATTCGGGGGTGATGATGAGGGGCTCCAGGCCCGACAGCCGGCAGGCTACCGGCAGCTCGGGCAGGGCCCGCGGCTTGATGCCCGCCACCGCGTCCGCCATGGCGCGAATATGGGTCGGGGTGGTGCCGCAGCAGCCGCCCACCAGGTTGAGAAAGCCGCTCGCAGCCCACTCGCGGATATGCTCGGCCATCTCGACGGCATCGAGGTCGTACTCGCCGAACGCATTGGGCAGGCCCGCATTGGGGTGGGCGCTGACATGGGTCTCGCTGATGCGCGACAGCTCCTCCACGTACTGGCGCAGCTCATCCGGGCCCAGCGCACAATTGAGACCGAACGAGACCGGTTTGACGTGGCGCAGCGAGTGGTAGAAGGCTTCGGTGGTCTGGCCCGAGAGGGTACGGCCCGAGGCATCCGTGATGGTGCCGGAGATCATCACCGGCAGGCTGTAGCCCAGCGCCTCGAACACCCCTTCCACCGCGAAGGCGGCGGCCTTGGCGTTGAGGGTATCGAAGATGGTCTCGATCAGAATGATGTCGGCACCGCCCTCGATCAGGGCGTGGGTCGATTCGGTATAAGCAGCCACCAGCTGGTCATAGGTGACATTGCGCTTGCCGGGATCGTTCACATCCGGCGAGATGGAGGCGGTGCGGTTGGTCGGGCCCAAGACCCCTGCCACGAAGCGCGGCTTGTGGGGCTCTTTCGCCGTCCACTCGTCTGCCACCGCGCGCGCCAGCCGGGCAGCCTCGCGGTTGATCTCGGCCGAGAACTCTTCCATCTCGTAGTCGGCCATGGCGATGCGGGTGGCGTTGAAGGTATTGGTCTCGAGGATGTCGGCGCCGGCGGCGCAGTACTGCTCGTGGATCTCGCGAATCACGGCGGGACGGGTCAGCACCAGCAGGTCATTGTTGCCCTTGATGTCGGTGTGCCAGTCGGCGAAGCGCGCGCCGCGATAATCGGCCTCACCGAGCTTGTAGCCCTGGATCATGGTGCCCATGGCGCCATCGATGATCAGGATCCGCTCCTTGAGACAGGCTTCCAGTTTGTTTGTCACATCCGACTTTTTGTTCGACACCGCTCGTTCCTCTTACATCCATGCAACTGCGTAAACAGCATCCTAACAGCAAACAAATCAAATGGAAATCTAGCCGTCTATCTGTCTATATCAGCGACCTATATACTCATAAATGGGTAATGAGTAACATGTGACCCAAGAGTACCCTATGCCCGTCCTCAATCCGGACACGTGCTTGCTGTTTACTAAAGAGAAAAATAACTATGAGCGTCTACTACACACTCTGCTTCCTGGCAGCGTTGGCGATCTTTATCGCCTTTGCCAATCAGTATGTTGTGAAGATCCAGACCACCATCGCCATCACCGCGGGCTCCATGCTGATCTCCGCGCTGCTGGTGCTGTTCGGTAAGCTGGGCTGGTTCAATCTGGAACCCCTGGCCGTCAAGACCATGGAGAGCATCGACTTCCAGAATTTCCTGCTGAAGGGGATCCTGGGCTTCCTGCTGTTCGCCGGCGGTCTCGGGATCAATCTGAAAGCCCTGCGCAGCCAGAAGTGGGAGATCACCATTCTCTCCATCGTGGCGACCCTGCTCTCCACCTTCATGGTCGGCTACGGCTTCTGGTTCATCGCCAAGCTGCTGGGCTGGGAGCTGCCGCTGGTCTATTGCATGCTGTTCGGTGCCCTGATCTCCCCCACCGACCCCATCGCCGTACTGGCCATCGTCAAGAAGATGAAGGCGCCGCCCCAGATCGCCATCCAGATCGAAGGGGAGTCGCTGTTCAACGACGGTGTCGGTCTGGTGATCTTCGCCACCGTGTTCGCCGTGGCGTTCGGCGGCGTCGAGCCCACCTTCGGCAGCGTGGCCGGCCTGTTCCTGCATGAGGCCCTCGGCGGCATCCTGTTCGGCGCCGTGCTGGGCCTCATCGCCCACGTGATGATCAGCGCCACCGACGATGGTTCGCTGGAGCTGCTGTTGACCCTCTGCATCCCCACCGCCGGCTTCGCCTTCGCCAACATGATCGGCGTCTCTGGCGCCCTGGCCATGGTGGTGACCGGCATCATGATCGGCAACTGGACCCGTCATTCCGGCTTCTCCGAGCAGAGCAGCCATCACCTGGATCACTTCTGGGAGTTGATGGACCAGTTCCTCAACGCCCTGCTGTTCCTGCTGATCGGTCTGGCGCTGGTGCTGCTGGATCTGGCCTGGCGTGACTGGATCCTGCTGGTCATCGCGGTGCCGCTCTGCCTCGCCTCCCGCTTCATCAGCGTGTCGCTGCCCTACATGGCTTTCCGCCGCTATCGCAGCTACAACAAGTTCTCGGTGCGGATCCTCACCTGGGGCGGCCTGCGCGGCGGTCTGGCCATGGCCATGGCGCTGGCGCTCCCCTCCGGCGTCATGATGCTGCCGGAACACGGCGTCGACCTGCGGGAAGTGATCCTGGTGATGACCTACTCGGTGGTGATGTTCTCCATCGTGGTACAAGGCATGACCATTACCCCGATGATCACCGCCGCCAAGAAGGCCAGCGGCCACTACTGAGTCGCCAGCTGACGTCACTTGATGATGAAAAAAGGGCTCCCTCGGGAGCCCTTTTTGTGGCCGACAGACGACCCTCAAGGAAAAACTGCAAATAATTGTTTGCTTTTTACGCATGTCGAGGAGAGAATGCGCGCCGGCTAGTTAATCAGCCCTGATTATGTTTACCCTGAAATGCTTCACCTCACGATGAATCCTGCCAGTACCCGCATAACCTTCTTCTGATTTACTCGCCTTGAGAACCGTTCAGGCTGTCTGCCTGCGTTGCCCGGCTCTCACGGTGCAGACCCGATCTGCCCACTCCCAAGTAGCATCATGCATCCGCGTGGTCCTTGGCGCATTCCTTGAAAGTGCAGACGCCCCTGAACCGGGCTGGGTATTCCTGCGCGCTCGTCCGCAATCGTGCTGACCGCGCCCATTGACCTGACATTTGCCAATACAAGGAGCAAACACCTAATTGATATAGAGAAATACCATGATGAAAGCAGTACAAACACACAAACCCCTGCGTCGCAGCAAACCCATCAACCTGCCCGTGCAAGAGCACGATGACGACGGGTTCCTGATCCAGTTCAGCACCCGCTTCAGCGGCGGTTTTGCCATCTCCTGTGACGGCATCGCTGGCGAGTTCTCCATCGAAGACCTCAACTGATCCTGCCTGCCCAACGGCAGCGCCCGATGCAGACAGGCCGCAACTCACGGCGGCCTCTTTGTCTCACTCCCGCAAATTTTCCCTGCATCACCTCGCCAGCATCCGCACTCTTGGTCGGTACTCTCAGACCCGGCAGGCCTGCGCACCTTGCGCCTCCAGCAGCAGACACTCATCCGCATCCTCGGCCAGCTTGACCAGCCTGCTCTGCACCAGCCCCAGCTTGGCCAGCAGCGCCACCGAACGCTCGTTGCCCGGGGTGACGATGGCGACGACCCGCTGGATGCCGAGCCGCTCCCGACCATCCTGCAGCGCCGCCTGCGCCGCTTCGATGCCATAACCCTGACCGCGATAGGCGGGCAGGAAAGCGTAGCCGATGTCTTCACAAGGCAGGGTATCGCGCTTGATCAAGCCGCAGATGCCGAGCTTGGCGCCGTCGCTGCGCCGGGCCACCAGATAGAGGCCGTGACCGTGGCGGGCATAGCTGACCGCCGGCCCCTGCTGGATGTAGTTTTCGGCATCCTGCAGAGTGCGGATGCCCCGATCGCCGATGTAGCGGTGAAAGTCGGGGTCGTTGAGCAATTCGACAATGAAGGGGGCATCGGCAACGGTCAGTTCGCGCAGTTCCAGGCGCTCGGAGAGGATCATGACAAGGGCTCGCATAGAAGAGACAGGCCCCAAGACTGCCCCCGCCACCGGCTATTGGCAAGGCCGTCACCATGAAAAAGGGCCGCAGCGCGGCCCCGGTCAATGAAATCAGCCGTGTCAGGCCGCCAGCAGCCCGGCGTAACCATTGCCCTGCTCGCGCAGCGCCACGAACACCGCCGCGCAGTCGGGCCAGGAGAGACCGAGCCGTTCGGCCACCTGGGCGGGCCACTCGGGCGGTGCCTCATCCCCCACGCCAGACTGCGCCGCCAGGGCGATGGCCAGATGGATGAGGGCAGCCTCGACAGAGAACTCCTTGGCCAGCAAGGGGTTGTAGTGATACTCCACCGCATGGCAGATGCTCAACGGGAATTGCCAGCGCTTGGCCATCTCGGCCCCGGTCTGGGCATAGTTGAAGCCGACCACCAGCTCCTCGGCCTTAGCGCGCCCCTTGCTGGGCTCCAGATCCTTGATGTGGTTCACCATGTTCTCCGGCAGCCCCACGTGCATGATGAGCCGCCCCATGTCGTAGAGCAGGGCGCAGGTGAACACCTCCTCCCCCTTCATGCCCTTGAGCTTGGCCAACCGTCTGGCCAGTTCGGCCACGTCGAATACCTTGCCCCAGAAATGTTTGAGATCGATGCCGGGCACCGCATTGATGGAGCCGGTCAGGCCGCAGGCGAGCACCATGTTGCGCACCACGTCGACCCCGAGCCGTACCACGGCCTCGTTGACGGTGGCGACCTGGCGACTGCCGCCAAACTTGGCGGAGTTGGCCAGCCGCAGCAGCTTGGCGGAGATCACCGGATCCTTGTTGATCTTCTTGGCAATCAGCAGGATATCCGGCTCTTTCTCGTTGAAGGTCTGCACCAGTTCGCGCATGACTTCCGGCACGTTGGGCAGGTTCTGGGGCTTGGATAACAGCGAGTCTATGGTGGGCATATTGATATCCGTCCATGCGATTTTATGATGGTTGTTGTTTGCCGACAGCAAACCCACATTAATTATGGGTAACAAAAACCGCCCCTACCGAAATGTTTTTATCGAAATATTTCAATGTGTTAATAGCTATCTCGCTATACTGGCATCCTTTATGACATGACGAGGCACAGCACATGAGCGAACCCACCGAGTTCTTCGACGAACAAACCCTGCTGGAGATGGTCGACAACCAGCTGAGCGACGGCCACCCGCTGCAGGTCAAGGCGACCCTGATGCGGTTGGTGATGAAGGGCACCCCCCGTGAAGAGGCCCTGCAATACATCGCCTGTGCCCTGGGGGCCGAGCTGATGGCGATGGAAGCGGATCAGGGACCCTTCAACCTCGAGCGTTACGGCCAGTTTCTGGACTCCCTACCCGAGATGCCCTGGGCCGAATAAACGCCCACTCCCGCCGCCGGCGACCCGGTCGCCGGCCTGCCCCCGTTAGGCAAGCCACCCCGCCAGCCATTATCATTACTGCCACCGGACAGCAGGGGAGCAAGCATATGCGCTGGCAAGATCGCCGTGAGAGCAACAATGTGGAAGACAGGCGCCAGCAGGGCGGCGGGGGCGGCATCCCCATCGGCGGCAAGGGGCGCCTGATCCTGTTGGTGGTGGTCATGGTGGCCGGCTACTACGGGGTGGACCTCTCCCCCCTGCTCAGCGAGCCGACCACCCAGAGCCAGCCCCAGCGTCAGGAGATGTCTCAGCCAGCCAAAGATCCCCTCGCCAGGTTCACCTCGGTGATGCTCGCCTCCACCGAGGATGCCTGGGGCGAAATCTTCCAGCAGAGCGGCAGCCGCTATCAGGCCCCCAAACTGGTGCTCTATCGCGGCGCAACCCGTACCGGCTGCGGCCAGGGCCAGTCGGTGATGGGCCCCTTCTACTGCCCGGCGGATCGCACCGTCTACATCGATCTCTCTTTCTATCAGGAGATGCGCGACAAGCTGGGGGCCGACGGCGACTTTGCCCAGGGCTACGTGGTGGCACACGAGGTGGGCCATCACGTGCAGAACCTGCTCGGCATCGAGCGCAAGATGCGTGAACAGCAGCAGGGATTGAGCCGGGCCGAGCAGAACAAGCTGTCGGTCAAACTCGAGTTGCAGGCTGACTGCTTTGCCGGCGTCTGGGGCCACTACATGCAGCGGGAGCAGGTGCTGGAGCATGGCGATCTGGAAGAGGCGCTCAACGCCGCCCAGGCCATTGGCGACGACCGTCTGCAGCAGCAGAGCCAGGGCCGGGTGATCCCGGACAGCTTCACCCATGGCAGTTCGGCCCAACGCTACGCCTGGTTCAAGCGCGGCTTCGACAGTGGCAAGCCCGCCAGCTGCAATACCTTCGCCGCCCGCTAGACGCCCAAAAGAAGGGCCGGATCCTGACAGGATCCGGCCCTTTTTCCATTCATGGGTGAACGTCAGTACTGGGAATTGACGATCACCTCCTCCCCCAACGCCCCAGCCAGCGGCAGCGGCCGGTAGGTGGAGTTGGCCGAGCGCAGCAGCCGGATGCCGCGAATGCCGAGCTCCTGCGCCGCCTTGATGTCGCCATCGGCATCGCCGTAGAAGATCTTCATCTGCTTCTCCTTGAGCCACTGCACCTTGGTGTTCTGGCCCGGCTGATCGCCGGCGAAGATCACCGGGTTGAGCTGGTCGGCCGGAATATTCATGGTCTGCTGCAGGGTCTGGCTGACGGTCTCGGTCTTAGTGGCCGAACGGCCGGTGACGAAATAGATGTGATCGCCGCGCTCAAGGTGCATGGCGATGAGCGCCTTGCCCACCTCCTTCGGCACACTGAACGCGTCCCAGCCGTTGTTCATCTTCTCCCAGAAGGCCGGGTTCTTCAGGTAGCTCTCGTCGTTGGGGGAGAACTCCTGCTTGCCGCGATAGAACCCCGGGCTGGAGAAGAGCAGGGTGTCGTCGATGTCGAAACCTACCGCCATCGGCGGCAACCCATCCAGGCTCCTGGCAATCTGCGTCACCGACACCCAGTGAATGGGGACCTGCTGGGCCAGGGTCACCGCAGTGACACCGGCGGGGCTGGCCGAGGCTTCGACCGCCACGGCGGGCAGGGTCAGGCTGGCGACAACCAGGGAGGCAAGCAGGGCAAAACGGGGCGATAAGGACATGATACGGCTCGTGACATGAAGGAAACAGGGGGCCGATCCTGCCCCATGCCGACACCGGAAACCGTGAAACCCGCCACAAAACAGGGCCAAGTGACACGCATCGCCACGGCAAGCCCCCATCTTGGCGCAATCGCCAAACAGGATGGCGTGGGCGCCAAGGCCGGAGCCGACCGACAGGCCCCATACTGGCCACTCCCATCCACTCAGGAGCCCATCATGGATTACAAGCAACGGCTGCAAGCCTGCCTCAACCGGGTCATCTGCGACCCCGATTTCACCCCGGCCGAACTCGATCACTGGTTCTGCCCGGACTATGTCCAGCTGGTGGATGACCAGCGGCTGGATCGCGCCGCCTTCGAGCAACATCTGCTGACCCTGCGCCAGAGCCTAGCCCGCTGCGAGATCCGCTTTGTCTCGCTGCTGGCCGAGGGAAACCGGGTCCACTCCCTGCATCGGGTGCGGGCCTGGCGTCACGACGGCGCCCAGATCGAGTGCAAGGTAAGCGCCCTGTTCACCTTTCAGGGCGAACGCCTGAGCCACACCGATGAGCTGACCTGCCTGTTGGCGGGGGAGCCGGCCGACCGGGATCTCGGCTCCCGCCTCACGGCCCCGCCGGCTCCCGCAAGAAGCGATTGAAGGCGTAAGAAAAAGCGCTGAAATCCCCGTAACCCAGTTCGAGGGCTATCCGCGACAGCGGCTGGCCCTGTTGCTGCAACTGGCGGGCCCGTCCCATCACCACCTGTTGCCGCCATTGCCGAAAGCTGCAGCCCAGCTGCTGGCTGAACAGCCGGTTGAGGGTGCGCACCGAGGCACCTGAATCGGCCGCCAGCTCCGCCAACCCATATTCAATGGAAGGGTGCCGGCAGACCCTCTCCAGCACCCGCAGCAGCCGCACGTCCAGCGCCGCGCTCAGCATGAATCCGGCCGCAACCGGCGCCTGTCGCAGCTCGGCCGCCAATACCGTCAGATAGGCATCCCTGAGCCCCGGCTCCGCCATGTCCGCCAGCCGCTCGAACAGGCCGGCCAGCAGCGGGCTCACCTGGCGGGTCGTCAGTTCACGCCCCCCATCCAGGTCATCCAGATAGATCAGACTGAGCCGGGAGTGACGCAGTACCCTGAACTCATGGGCCAGCCCGGCCGGGATCAGGCAGAGCTGGCCCGCCACCAGCAGCACGCCTGCCGCCTCACTGCTGATCACGCCACCACCCCGATGCAGATAGCAAAACTGTGAACCGCCGTGACAGTGGAGGGCGGTGAGGGCGCCTTGCGGGTAGTCGCGATACAAGAGGTTCATGACGAACTCCCCAGGCCCAAGGCCCATCTACCAGCAGGCTCTTTCGACACTTCTTGCCCCCGGCTCTCGCCCCGGTGGGCTATAACTGCTGTACGCCTTCTAATGACATTCAAATCAATTGTACCATTTATTGGAGATGCCATGGACGTGCACACCGCAGCTGCCCATTCGAACACAGTCACTCCCGCTTCACCCCAGGCCAGACTGGAGGCCGTCGACCAGCTGATGGCACGGCTCGAGCTCGCGCCAGACGGCTTGATTCTGGATGCCAACCCCCGTTTTCTCGCCATCATGGGATATCAGCTGGCCGAGCTCAAGGGCCAGCACTACAGCATGCTGCTCCCCGCTGAGGCGGAAGAATCAGCCGACGAGGCCGCCCGTTGGCAGGCGCTGCGGGCGGGGCAGGCACAGGAGGGGGAGTTTCACCGGCTCGATCGGCAGGGGCGGGACGTATGGCTGCGAGGCAGTTGCAGCCCCCAGCTGGACGAACAGGGCGCACTGGTCCAGGTCATCGAATACACCATGGATCTGACCGAACAGAAGCAGCTGAATGCCAACTTTGAGGGGCAGCTCAATGCACTGAGCCGGGTCATGGGCAAGGTGGAATTTTCACTGGATGGCATCATCCTCGATGCCAATGCCCGCTTTCTGGAAACGGTGGGCTATCAGCTGGAGGAGCTGAAGGGCCAGCACCACCGGCTGCTGGTCGATCCTGACTACGCCCAGTCGGCCGACTATCGCACCTTCTGGGAAACCCTGCGCCGCGGTGAATACCTGGCGGGAGAGTTCTGCCGAATCGGCAAACAGGGGGAAGAGATCTGGATCCAGGGCTCCTACAACCCGGTGCTGGATCTCACCGGCAAACCCAGCAAGATCGTCAAGTTTGCCACCGACATCACAGCCCAAGTAGAGCAGCATCACCAGCTCAAGCGCGCCATGGAGGAAGCCGAAGAGGCCGCCAGAGTGCGCGAGGAACTGCACAAGTCGCTGCAGGAGATGTCGACCCCTGTCACCCCCATCTGGGACGGGATCCTGCTGCTGCCGCTGGTGGGGATCATCGATTCCATGCGCACCGCCGACGTGATGAACAAGTCGCTCACCAAGATTGCCGAGACCCGGGCCCGGGTTTTCGTGCTGGACATCGCCGGGGTCGCCACCGTGGATACCGGCGTCGCCAACCAGCTGATCAAGATCACCAAGGCGACCCAGTTCATGGGGTGCGAGGCCATCATCTCCGGCGTCTCGCCGGCCATCGCCCGCACCATGGTGGAGCTGGGGGTCTCTGTCGGCGACATCCGTACCACGGCGACCCTGCGGGATGCCTTCGAGATCGCCCTCAAGCGGGTCGGATCCACCCTCTAGGAGAGATGCATGCTGCTCAACAATGATCTGGGCATCGCCGACGTGGCCGACTGCATCGTAGTCAGCATGCGTCCCGACCTCGGTGACGAGGGCATGCAGCAACTGATGCAGGCCCTTTCCCAGCGGCTGATGCTGGGCCGCCAGCACGCGGTACTGCTCGACTTCTCCGGGGTCATGCTGCTCGATCACCACGAATTCAAGCAGGTACGCAAACTGGCCGAGGTGTGCCGCCTGCTCGGTGCCATCTGCCTGCTGGTGGGGCTGAATGCGGGGATCGCTGCCTTCCTGGCGCTGGCCGATGCCGAGCCCGGGCCGCTGCGCTGCTTTCTCGACATGGACGATGCCTTCGCCCATGTTCGCACGACGCTCAAGGATGAGGAGTAGCGCATCATGCTGTTGGAACAGAGCGTGCAAGAGGCCAGCTACCCGCTGCGCCACGACATCGACCTGCACCTGACGGTGATGGCGGTACGCCGCCTCCCCTTCATCGCCAACCTGTCCGAGGTGGACCGTGCCATGCTCTCCACCGTGGTCTCCGAGCTTGGCAGCAACATCCTGAAATACGCCGAGCGGGGGGAGATCACCCTCACCCTCCACCATCCCAGAGGGCGCCCCTGCATCGACATCGTCGCCCGCGATCAGGGTCCCGGCATTGGGGACGTGCATCAGGCCATGCAGGATCACTACAGCACTTCGGGCACCCTGGGCCTGGGCCTGCCCGGCGTGCGCCGCATGATGTCGGAACTCACCATCAGCACCCCGTCGGAAGGGGGGACTCTGGTGCAGGCCCGCAAGTGGCTGGGCGCGGCGCCTCTGGTATCCAGACCAATCGCCCCCCTCGCCTGTGCCGGTCAGCTGCACGCCGGCCTGCAGCTGGGATGGGCCAGCGAGAACCGCCCCTGCTATCCGGAACGGGTCTCCGGCGATCTGGCCTTCATCCGGCCAGGGCCGGAGGGGGTGTCGCTGATCCTGATCGACGTGAGCGGCCACGGCGCCTCGGCCAACAAGCTGGTGCTGGTGCTAGAGGCGGCGCTGCAGCAGACCCGCGAGCAGGAGCCGGCCCGCCTGTTGCAACTGCTGCACCAGCACTGCATCGGCACCCGGGGCGCCGCCGCCGGCGTGGCCCTGGTCAACGGCGAACGGGGTGAGCTGAGCTATGCCGGCATCGGCAATACCCGCATCTGCCTGCGCGGCCGCGAGCCGTGGCGCGGCATCTCCCGCGATGGGGTGCTGGGAGAGCGCTTTCCCACCCCCTTGCTGCAACGCCAGCCACTCGTCGCCGGGGACGTGGTAATGCTCTATTCGGACGGTATCAGCGAATCCCTCAACCTGCGCGACGGTGCGCTGGATCTGGCCGCCGAGCCAGCCCAGCTGGCACGCCAGGTGATCGCCCACAGTGGCCGCAGCACCGACGATGCCAGCTGCATCGTGCTGCGGGTGCTGGCAGGAGAGGAGGACTAGATGCGGCAACTGATCGGCGAAACCCTGCTGTCAGGCCCGGCGGCGGCACTCACCGCCCGGCGCAAGGTGATCCAGGTACTCACCTGCCTAGACAGAAGTCCCACCTTCGTAGCACCGCTGGCAGGCGCCACCTCCGAGCTGGTACGCCAGCTGGTGGCGAACGCTGAGCCGCTGCAACTGCAGGTGTGGCTGGAGCCGCACGGGCAGGAGTTGTGGCTCTCGCTTTCGGCTGATGCCCCTATTGCCCCCGAACCGGACGGCCGCCATTCACGTGGCATCCGATTGGTAGCGCACGCGGACAACGCCATCGCCCTGGTCTACCGCCTGCCCCGCTGGCCCGATGAACCGCTGCTGCAACAGATGCAGCGGCAGTTCGCCGAACCGACCCGGGACGAGCTGTTTGCGGTGATGCAGGCCAAGAACCAGGAGCTGGAAGTGGCCTATGAGCTGGCGGAGGGCGCGACCCGGGCCAAGAGCGATTTTCTCGCCAACATGAGCCACGAGATCCGCACCCCCATGAACGCCATCCTCGGCATGTCCCATCTCGCCCTGCAGACCCGGCTCGATCCGCAGCAGTTCGACTACGTCAGCAAGATCCAGCGTTCGGCCCAGCATCTGCTCGGCATCATCAACGACATCCTCGACTTCTCCAAGATCGAGGCCGGCAGACTGGATCTGGAGCGGATCGAATTCGATCTCGACCATGTGCTGGAGAATCTGGCCACCCTGGTGGGTGAAAAGGCGGAGGCCAAGGGTATAGAACTGCTGTTCGAGGTCGACCACCAGCTCGACACCCTGCTCTATGGCGATCCCCTTCGCCTCGGCCAGATCCTGATCAACTACGCCAACAATGCGGTCAAGTTCACCGAGCAGGGGGAGATCCTGGTCAAGGTCAGCTGCCTGGAGAAACAACCCCAGGAGGTGTTGCTGCACTGCTCGGTACAGGACACCGGGATCGGCATGAGCCAGGAGCAGCAGCAGCGGCTGTTCCAGTCATTCCAGCAGGCGGACAGCTCCACCACCCGCAAGTACGGCGGCACCGGCCTCGGCCTCGCCATCTCCCGCAAACTGGCGGAGCTGATGGGCGGCGAGGTGGGGGTACAGAGCGAGCCGGGCCAGGGCAGCACCTTCTGGTTTACCGCCCGACTCGGTAGGGGCAGGCGCAGATCCCGCTATCTGCCGAGTCTGGATCTGCGCGGGCGCCGCATGCTGGTGGCCGACGACAGTGCCAGCGCCCGTACCATCATGGCCGCCCTGCTGCGCAGCATGAGCTTTGTGGTGGACACCGCCGAATCGGGCCAGCAGGCACTGCAGATGATCGCCGGCGCCGAGCAGGAGGGGCAGCCCTACGAAGTGGTATTGCTGGACTGGCACATGCCGGGGCTGGATGGCATCGAGACTGGCCGCCGCCTCATCGCCCGCGGCATGGGCCAGCGTCCCTACCGGGTCATGGTGACCGGCTACGGACGGGAGGAGGTCTTTCGCCAGGCCGATACCGCCGGCTTTGATCGGGTGCTGGTCAAGCCGGTATGCGCCTCCGTGCTGTTCGACACCGTCATCGGCCTGTTCGGCCAGCAAGCAAGCCCCCTCACCTTCAAGCCACCGCAGGCGACCCATCACTACCGCTTCGACGGGCTCAGGATCCTGCTGGCGGAAGACAACGAGCTCAATCAGCAGGTGGCGCTGGAGCTGCTGCGGGCGGTCGGCGCCGATGTCAGCATCGCCGGCAATGGTGCCATCGCGCTGGAGATGGTGGCCCAGACCCACTACGACCTGATCCTGATGGACATGCAAATGCCGGTGATGGATGGCCTGGCCGCCACCCGGCTGTTGCGCGAGCGGGAAGGCGTCGGACAACACACCCCGATCCTGGCGATGACGGCCAACGTCATGGCTGGTGACCGCGAACGCTGCCTCGCGGCCGGGATGGACGATCACATCGCCAAGCCCATCGACCCCGACAGGCTGTATGCGGCCCTGCAGCGCTGGGCCACCTCCTTCAGCCGCGAGGTCAGCAGCAGACTCACAGCCTCGCGCGCATCCCCCGCCACCGCCTTGCTGCCACAGCTGCGGGCGCTCGGGCTCAACGCCGAAACCGCCCTGCAACGATTGATGCACAACTGGGAGTGGTATCGGGATCTGCTGCAACGCTTCGCCCGCCAGGGGAGTCAGCCGATGGAAACCCTGCTGGCCGCCCTGCAGACGAATGACCGGGAAAAAGCGCATCGACAGGCCCATTCCCTCAAGGGCATAGCCGCAACGCTGGGAGCCGGGTCGCTGCAGGAGGTCTCGGCCCGGCTGGAGAGCGCCCTCGCCCGGGGAGACGACGCCGCCAGCCTGCTGCCGCTGGCCGAACTGGGGTTGCAACAGCAGCAGCAACTGGCCGCCGGCCTGCTGACGCTGCTGCCGGCCCCTGCCGCCACCGGCTTGCCGGAGGCTACCCCCGCCGAGCTGGCGCCCCTGCTGCACCAGCTGACCGGGCTGCTGCTGGAGGACGATGCGGAAGCCTTCATTCTGTTCCAGCGCAATCAGGCCAGGCTCGCCCCCCTGCTGGGCGAGGCGGCATCGGCCATGCACGATGCCATGACCCGTTTTCGCTTCGCCGATGCCCTGGCACATCTGCAACAAGTCCGGGCCCTCAGGCCCGATCTGTTCAACCAAGAGTGAGGCCACCATCATGCTCAACTTGCTGGATCCCGATACCAAACCCACCCTGCTGGTGGTCGATGACACACCGGAGAACCTCTCCCTGCTCAGCGCCCTGCTCAGCCCTCACTACCGGGTCAAGGTCGCCATCAGCGGCCAGCGGGCGCTGGAGATCCTCTCGGCCGGCACCCGGGTAGACCTGATCCTGCTCGACGTGGTGATGCCCCAGATGGATGGCTATCAGGTGATGCAGGCGCTGCAGGAGATGCCGCAGGCGCGGGAGATCCCGGTGATCTTCCTGACCGCCAAGGTGGAGGAGAGTGCGGAGGCACACGGCCTGGCGCTGGGGGCCGTCGACTACATCCACAAACCGATCACCCCCGCCATCGTGCTGGCGCGAGTCAGAAACCATCTGGAGCTGAAAGCGGCGCGGGATCTGCTGCACGATCAGAACGCCTTTCTGGAGCAGGAGGTGGAGCGGCGCACTCGGGAGAACGAACTGATCCAGAACATCACAATCCATTCCCTCGCCTCGCTTGCCGAAACCCGCGACAACGAGACCGGCAACCATATCCTGCGCACCCAGCACTATGTGCGGCTGCTGGCGGAAACCCTCTGCGATCACCCCCGCTTTCGTGCCGAGCTGACCCCCAAGACCATCGATCTGCTGTTCAAATCGGCCCCGCTGCACGACATCGGCAAGGTCGGTGTGCCGGACCGGATCCTGCTCAAACCCGGCAAGCTGGATGCGGACGAGTTTGCCCAGATGAAGCACCACTCCATTCTCGGCAAGGAGGCCATCGTCCATGCCGAGGAGGCGCTGGGAGTCGAGGTGGAGTTTCTACGGCTGGCCAAGGAGATCGCCTGCTACCACCACGAGAAGTGGGACGGCACCGGCTATCCCTATGGCCTGATCGGCGACGAGATCCCCCTCTCGGCCCGCTTGATGGCGCTGGCCGACGTGTACGACGCCCTCATCAGCAAGCGCTGCTACAAGGCCGCCATGTCCCACCAGGAAGTGGTGCCGATCATACTGGCGGGGCGGGGCAATCACTTCGACCCCGATATCACCGACGCCTTTGCCCGCATCCACCAGCAGTTCCACGAGATCGCCCTGCGCTACAACGACGACAAGGGTGATCGGGAGTCCAACCGCGACTAGGCGGTGGCGGACAGCAGGTCGGTAAAGACGAAGCCGTCCCGCTCCACCGTCTCCCCCACCCGGATGGCCAGCGGCCGCTGGAACATGGGGCCGTCCCAGGCCAGGGTATGAAACTCGCCGTTCTCGCCGCAGGGGTCCACCCCAATGGGCAGGGCCGCCAGCAGGACCGCGTCAAACTCATGCCCGCCGAGGGTGGCAGGCAGCTTGCGCGGATCCAGGGTGCTGACCCTGGCCCTGAGCCCTGCCGCCATCATCTCGCCAGCCAGCTCGTCGGTCTTGCTGCCCCACAGCGGAAACAAGGGCGTGATCCCGGTCCCCGCCAGCTGCTGCTCCCGATAGGCGCGCACGTCCTCGAGAAAGAGATCGCCAAACGCCATGTGGCGGATCCCCTGCGCCACCACGTCCGCGATGAAGTCGATCATGATGCGGGCGTAATCTTCATTGCTGCAGGGCCAGGGCAGGTCGATGGTGGTCAGCGGCAAGCCCACGCACTCAGCCTGCGCCAACAACAACTGCTTGCGCACGCCGTGCATGGCCACCCGTTCGAACGCCTGGTTGAGGGTGGTGAACAGCCCCACCACCTCGATGGCCGGATCCTGCCGCAGTGCGTGCAGCGCCCAGGCACTGTCCTTGCCGCTGCTCCAGGAGAGCAGCACCTTGGTCTTCATCATGATTTCTCCAGCTATCTTGAGTTCGGAGCCGGCAAGGCGCCGGCCATCGTCCCGATTATTCGCCCGGGCGAGGAGCCCGGCGCTTGAGCGTGTCGCGCCGTCTCACTGCACCAAAAAGCTGCAAGACAGTGTTGCGAATTGTGCGATTTACATCACGGGATGCAAAAGCATACCCTCGGTAATGAGCGTGTCCCCTGCAAGGATGGGGGAACAATAACTAAAAAAACGATGGGAAACATAAGGATATGACGACAGTCACACCAGCTTACGACCACAGCCGTCCCCTCAACCGACAGGATTACAAGACCCTGAGCCTGGCCGCCCTCGGCGGTGCCCTCGAGTTTTACGACTTTATCATCTTCGTCTTCTTCGCCGTGGTGATCGGCGAGCTGTTCTTCCCGGCCGACATTCCCGAGTGGCTGCGCCAGTTCCAGACCTTCGGCATCTTCGCCGCCGGCTATCTGGCCCGCCCGCTGGGCGGCATCATCATGGCCCACTTCGGCGATCTCATCGGCCGCAAGCGGATGTTCACCCTCAGCATACTGTTGATGGCGCTGCCGACCCTGCTGATCGGTCTGCTGCCCACCTACGCCACCCTCGGCATCGCCGCCCCCCTGCTGTTGCTGCTGTTGCGGATCCTGCAGGGGGCCGCCATCGGCGGTGAAGTACCCGGTGCCTGGGTGTTCGTGGCAGAGCACGTGCCCGCCCGCCGGGTCGGTGTCGCCTGCGGCACCCTCACCGCCGGGTTGACGGCCGGCATCCTGCTCGGCTCCCTGGTGGCCACCGCCATCAACCGCGGCATGAGCCCGGGCGAGGTGAGCGACTGGGGCTGGCGGCTGGCCTTCGTGCTCGGCGGAGCATTCGGCATTGTCGCCATGTACCTGCGCCGCTGGCTGCACGAAACCCCGGTCTTTGCCGAGATGCAGGCCAACAAGGCACTGGCTGAAGAGCTGCCGCTCAAGACGGTGCTGCGCAGCCACAAGGGCAGCGTCGTGGTCTCCATGCTGCTCACCTGGCTGCTCTCCGCCGGCATAGTGGTGGTGATCCTGATGACCCCCACCTACCTGCAGAAGGTGCACGGCATCAGCCCGGCCGATGCGCTGACCGCCAACTCGCTGGCCATTCTGGCGCTCACCTTCGGCTGCATCGTCTATGGCCGGCTGATCGACGCCCTCGGCAGCGGCCCCACCTTCATGCTGGGCTCCTTGCTGCTGGCCGGCGCCAGCTACGCCTTCTATCACGGGCTGGCGACCGACACCAGCCAGCTGGTGCCGCTCTATGCGCTGGCCGGTTTCTCGGTAGGGATCGTCGGTGCCGTGCCCTATGTCATGGTCAACGCCTTCCCGGCGGTGGTGCGCTTCTCCGGGCTGTCGTTCTCCTACAACGTGGCCTACGCCATCTTCGGTGGCCTGACGCCCATGCTGGTCACGCTCTGGATGAAGGAGGACGTGCTAGCCCCCTCCCACTACGTGGTCAGCCTGGCTGTGCTCGGCTTCGTGCTCGGCCTGCTGCTCTGGCTGCAGCAACGCAGCCAGCGCCAGAGCGCGCCGCAGGCCGCCTGAACCATTCCGAGCCCCGCCCAGTGCGGGGCTTTTTTCATATGGCTGGTGTTCAGCCCGGCCGACATAAGATAGCCTCCCTCTCGGGCCCCTCGACGGCCCGGGACACTCCTCCACCCTAGTCATCCGAGGTTCATGATGTTCTTTCAGGTCGTATTTCTCGCCTTGCTGGCGCTGCTGCCCATGGTCAACCCGCCCACCACGGCCACCCTGTTGCTGGGGCTGAGCAAGGGCATGTCGCGCGAGCACGTGCGACGCCAGATCAACCTGGCCGCCATCTATCTGTTCTGCACCCTCTGCGTCAGCTTCTTCATCGGCTCCTCCATCCTGGATCTGTTCGGGATCTCCATTCCCGGCCTGCGCCTGGCCGGCGGCCTCATCATCGCCTTCATCGGCTTTCGCATGTTGTTCCCGGCACCGAGCCAGGCGGCCGGGGTCGACATCAACCAGAGCATCGCCTTCGTGCCGCTCACCATGCCCAGCATGTGCGGGCCGGGCACCATGGCACTGGTGATCAGCGGCGCGGCCCAGATCGCCGAGCTGCCGGACGAATACAACCGCTTCACCATCTATGCCGCCATGGTCACCGCTTTCGCCCTGATGAGCCTGCTCAGCTGGGGGGTACTCAAGCTGGCAGATCCGGTCTGCAAGATCCTCGGCGCCACCGGCATCGATGCCATGACCCGGATCATGGGCTTCTTGCTGGTCTGCATGGGTATGCAGTTCTGCATCAACGGCATCAAGGAAGTGGCGCAGGATCCGGTGTTCCACGGTGCGCCGGCGGCACAAACGGCCCCCGCGTTGCCACACGTACCCGGCGCCCTTGATCAATTGCCGGACCCGCGCCAGCCCTGACTGAAAACGGTGTCATAAAAGCGCAGGAATCGTCGCTGATCTTGCGCCTGATCATGTTGTTGACACATAAATGAGTTAGTGTGTTTTTCATACAGATTCGATTCAGAGAGTGCTTGGTAAGTTTATGGATGGACACCCACTCACTTCAGGAGATGTGCAAATGGAAAAGATGCTGACCGAGATTGGAAGCTACAGCCTGTTTCATGAATATCTGAACGTGGTCGGTGCCG
Source organism: Aeromonas sp. QDB34 (assembly GCF_027705405.1). NCBI lineage: Bacteria > Pseudomonadati > Pseudomonadota > Gammaproteobacteria > Aeromonadales > Aeromonadaceae > Aeromonas > Aeromonas sp. QDB34. The sequence continues at coordinate 364,989 of NZ_JAPDBT010000002.1, forward strand.
CCAGCCCCGCTCTGACCCGGATCAAGAGCCGGTGGGAGTACAAGCAGAGCGATCGTCTGGTTGCCCAGATCAGGGTCGATCAACAAGGCAACGCGCGCTTCTTCATCGACGCCCGCGCCATTTCGGTCAACTGACCGAGCTCCGTATCTGCAGCCCCGGCCCTTGCCGGGGCTTTTTATTGGCTGACGCTCACACCTCCCCCCCCTCGGCACAATCAGCACCACCCAGCTCCCCCCGCCTGGATGTCACCGTGTAGGAATTTTAATAACTTAAAAACAAAAATAAATGGAATAATTAATTATGCGACATTGATCTCATCATAGAAATCAAAAATCGATAATCATGCCTGTCATCAAGAGGGATGTTTTACGCCGGGAGTGGCGATGACCTTAAGCAGAGGAAACGATGACCATTGACCTATCAAGCATGATTACCGAGACCCGCAACCCGGCCAGCGTCGAGATCGACCAGTTGCCGACCCTGGAGATGCTGCGCGTCATCAATCAGGAGGATCAGCAGGTCGCACTGGCGGTCAGCCAGTTGCTGCCCGAGATCACCCGGGCGGTCGATGCCATCGCGGCAGCGTTCGGCAAGGGAGGCCGGCTGGTCTACATCGGCGCCGGCACCTCGGGCCGGCTCGGCATTCTGGATGCCAGCGAATGCCCGCCGACCTACGGCGTCTCTGCCGAGCAGGTGGTCGGCCTGATTGCCGGCGGCCACAAGGCTATCTTGCAGGCGGTCGAGAACGCCGAAGATAACGCCGAACTCGGCGCCCAGGATCTGAAAAACATCCAGTTCTGTGCCAACGACGTGCTGGTAGGCATCGCCGCCAGCGGCAGAACCCCCTACGTGCTGGGCGCCATGGCCCACGCCAGAGCGGTGGGCGCCACAGTCTGCAGCATCAGCTGCAACCCGGGCAGCCCGCTGGCCCAGGCGGCCGACATCAGCATGGTGGCGGTGGTCGGCCCCGAGATCGTCACCGGCTCCTCCCGCATGAAGGCGGGCACCGCGCAGAAGCTGATCCTCAACATGCTCTCCACCGGCGCCATGATCCGCACCGGCAAGGTTTACGGCAACCTGATGGTGGACGTGGAAGCCACCAACGCCAAGCTGGTGGAGCGGCAAAAGCGCATCGTGATGGAGGCCACCGACTGCGAGCGCGCCGTGGCGGAGCGGGCGCTGGCGCTGGCGGACAACCACTGCAAGACCGCCATCGTGATGATCCTGGCCGGACTCACGGCCGACGAAGCCCGCACCCGTCTGCAAAGCAGCAACGGCTTCATCAGCCAGTGCACCCACTGATCGGCCAACCGCACATTGGCCGGGCCAGGGACGGCAATACCACAACAAGAACGGGGTGCCCAGGCACCCTCATGACACAACAGACTGACTGGGTTCTTTATGGCAAAAATAACTGACACCATGGTTGGCCAGCTCATCCAGGCCATCGGTGGCCGCGACAACATCACCCACTGCGGCCACTGCATGACCCGGCTGCGGCTAAGCCTGGCCGACAGCCTGCATGCCGACCGGGATACCATCAAGCGCATCGCCGGGGTGATGGGGGTCATCGAGAGCGACGACCAGTTCCAGATCGTGCTGGGGCCGGGCAAGGCCCAGACCGCCTGCGAGCTGATGAACGGCATGCTGAGCGCGGGGCTCGGCGCACTGGAGGCGCCAACCGCCCAATCCGCTGATCTGGGCGAGATCGCCGCCGCCAAGAAACAGGCGCTGAAGCAGAAACAGACCAGCGCGGCCCACCGCTTCCTGGCCAAGTTTGCCACTATCTTCACTCCGCTGATCCCCGGCTTCATCGCCGCCGGCCTGCTGCTCGGCTTCGCCACCCTGATCGAGCAGACCCTGCTGCTGGAAGGCCAGCAGGCGGGCGGCATGCTGGCCGAATTTGTCGGCTACATGAAGCTGTTCAGCAAGGGCTTGTTCAGCTTCCTCAGCATCCTCATCGGCTACAACGCCCAGAAGGCGTTCGGTGGCTCCGGGGTCAATGGTGCCATCCTCGCCTCGCTGTTCGTGATGGGCTATGACCCGCAGGCCACCAGCGGCATCTATGCCGGGGTCAGCGACTTCTTCGGCCACCAGATAGATCCGCGCGGCAACATCATCGGGGTGCTGATCGCCTGCATCATCGGCGCCTCGGTGGAGCGTCAGGTACGCCGCTTCATACCCGACAGCCTCGACATGATCCTCACCTCCGGCATCACCTTGCTGATCATGGGGGCCGTCACCTTCGTCCTGATCATGCCCCTCGGCGTGCAGCTCTACAACGGCATGTCCTGGCTCTTCATCCACCTCAACGGCAATCCGTTCGGCACCGCCATCCTGGCCGGCCTGTTCCTCATCTCGGTGATGTTCGGCATCCACCAGGGGTTCGTGCCCGTCTACTTCGCGCTGATGGATGCCCAGGGCTTCAACTCCCTGTTCCCCATCCTGGCGCTGGCAGGGGCCGGTCAGGTCGGCGCCGCCCTGGCGCTCTACAGCCGTGCCGGCAAGGACTCCCTGCTGCGCACCCAGGTCAAGGGCACCATCATTCCCGGCATCCTGGGGGTGGGCGAGCCGCTCATCTACGGCGTCACCCTGCCGCGGGTCAAACCCTTCATCACCGCCTGCTGCGGCGGCGCCCTCGGCGGCTTCCTGGTCGGCCTCATCTCCTGGCTGGGCCTGCCGGTCGGTCTCAATACCGTGTTCGGCCCCTCCGGCATCGTCGCACTGCCGCTGATGACCTCGGCCCAGGGGATCTTCCCCGGCATGCTGGTCTACGCCGCCGGCCTCGCCGTCGCCTACCTCGGCGGCTACCTCATCACCCTGATGTTCGGCTGCAAGAACGTCGATCTGAGTTAATCCCTCCTCCGGATTTATCGCCAAGGTCTGGCCCCGAGCAATCGGGGTCACGGCCAAACTCACCCCGGCTCTGGCACAGAGCCCACACAGGAAAGACAACAATGAAACAGTCCATGCTTGCCCTGGCCATTCCTGCCCTGCTTGCCGTCGGTACGGCGCAGGCTGCCGTCATCTATCAGGCCGATGACGGCTCCAACGTCGATCTCTACGGTCGCCTCGGCTTCAACATCTCGGACAAGAAGAGCGGCAACGATCAGGGCGACTTCGACGGCCGCATCGGCTTCACCGCCCGCCAGACCGTCAACGAGCAGGTGGCCGTGATCGGCATGGCCCAGTACCAGGTCAATGCCGCCGAATACGCCAACAACGTGCAGAAGAACAGCAGCGATCTCACCGCCCGTTACGTCTGGGCCGGGCTCGATGGCGGCCAGTGGGGCAAGCTGACCGGTGGCCGGGTCTCCTCCGGGCTCATCATGTTCACCGACATCGGCGACGTGTTTGCCGCCTCCGATGTCTCCATGGCGCGCCAGGCCAGCAAGGTGGACTCCACCGCGGTACAGGTGTTCCGTCAGGACGGTACCCTGCAATACCAGAACACCCTCGGCAATCTGGACTTGTCGCTGGCCTACATCCTCGGCAACGGCACCTCGGATCTCGACTACGGCTACAACGGCGCCCTGCGCTACACCTTCGATCTCGGAGCTGCAGGCAAGCTGGCGCCGGTCATCGCCTACCAGCAGAGCAAGGCGGCACAGACCGGGGCCAGCAAGGTCGACCCCAATGCCGACGAGTACCGCTTCAGCGGCATCGGCACCCGCTACACCCTGGGCCCGCTGATGCTGGGCGCCCTCTATGCCAAGGATCAGGTGAGCTATCGCAACGGCCAGGCGGACAGCGAAGACAAGGTGTGGGAGCTGACCGCCGTCTACGACATCAACCAGAAGTGGGCCGCCCGCGCCGGCTACCGCCACCTCGACAACGACGGGGGAGACGGCATGAGCCTGCGCGACACCACCCTGGAGCTGCAGTACAAGCTCACTCCGCGCTCCTCCCTCTACAGCGCCTACGTGTTCCGGGGCGGTGAAGACGGGCTGGCCGGCAGCACGGTCACCAGTTTTGGCGGCAGCAGCAACAGCGAGGATTTCTACCACCTCGGCCTGCGCTACGAGTTCTGATCCCCTGCCGGCCAGTCGGCCTGCTTTTTGCATTCTGCTGGAGCACCCCATGATCCGCCTCCCACTGCTCACCACCCTGCTGCTGTTGCTGGCCTTGCCGACCCAGGCCGCCCGGCTGGAGCTGGCAGACAACCTTACCCTGCTGGCCTCATCCCGGGGCAAGGCCTCCCCCTTCGAGCGAGCCCTCACGCTGCCCGCCGGTGAAACCCGGCTGCTGGTACGCTTCGACAGCCCGCTCGATCCCGGCTCCACCAACGAGAGCCAGGGTCGTGTCCGCTCCGCCCCGCTGCTGCTGACCCTGACCCTACCGGCCAGCGGCACCCTACGGCTGATCACCCCGCCGCTGCCCACCCCGCAGGCCATTCGCCGCTTTGCGGCCAGCCCGGCACTGCAGCTGGCGACCGCTGACGGCACCCGCCCTTTGCTGACCACTGCGCTGCCGCGCAGCCAGGACAGCCTGCTGGCCGACTATCAGGCACTGCTGGCCCGTTACGACGGGTCAGCCAGCGCCACCGCCCTGCCCGCCGTCACGCCCGTGCTGCCCGAAGTCACCCCGAGCGCCGTGCCCGTCGACCCTGAACTGCAACGGCGCTACCTCGCCGCCGACGAGGCCCAGCGCAAGGCCTTCCTGCGCTGGGCCCTCGCCCTCTGAACCGGCACTGGCCCATAAAAAAACCACCCGCAGGCGGGTGGTTTTTTCTCTCGGCAGGTCTCGGCGTCTGTTGCAGCCGGGCCCGCGTCACTCCTTGTTGAGTCGGTCGATGGCACCCCGAGTGCCGTCGATCAGCGCCCAAGCCTCGTCGCGGCGCTGCACCAGGCCGAGGAACAGGATGTCGGTGATGGTGTTCTGGGCAGTGCGCGACGAGATGGAAGAGATGCGCAGCTCGTTCTCGTCGGCCACCGTGTCCAGCACCATGTCGGCCATCTGCCGCAGAGGGGTGTTGCGAAACGAGGTGACCGCGATCAGGGTGGCGCCGTTGCGCTTGGCCAGCTCGGCCGCCGCCAGCACATCCCGGCTGGCACCGGAATAGGAGACCACCAGCTGCACGTCCCCCGGTCCCAGGGTCTGGGCGATGGAGATCTGCACGTGGCTGTCCTGGGCGAACAGGGTGGTGACCCCGATCTTGAGCAGCTTGTACCAGAGATCCTTGGCGGTCAGCGCCGAGCCACCGATCCCCACCAGCTGGACCCGGCCAGCCTGGTTGATGACGTCCAGCACCCGCGCCAAAGTGGCGTTGTCGAGGGCCTGAGTGGTCTCCACGATGGAGTTGATCTTCTCCTGGGCCAGCTTCTTGGCCATGGTCTCCAGATCGTCATCGCGCCCGATGCCGTTGTAGAGATCCCCTACGTTGTCGGTCTTGATGGCGTGCTTGCGCCCCAGATCCTCGCTGACCGCCAGCTTGAAGGCGGTGAAGCCCTTGAACCCGATCTTCTGGGTGAACTTCACTATGCTCGACTGGCTGACGTCAGCCTGCTGGGCCAGCTCCTGGGAGGAGAAGTGGGTCACCTGCTCCGGGCACGCCAGGATGTAATCGGCGATCTTGAGCTCGCTGGGGGAGAGCTGACTGCGGATATTGGAAATTTTCGACAGGGTAAGCATGGGTTCTCTCTGCTGCTTGTTCTGCGGCGCCCTTACTGGGTGCCGCCCACGGTGAGCTGATCCAGCTTGAGGGTGGGCTGACCGACACCGACCGGCACGCTCTGCCCCTCCTTGCCACAGACCCCGACCCCGCGATCCAGCGCGAGATCCTTGCCCACCATGGAAACCTGGCTCATCGCCTCGGGGCCGTTGCCGATCAGGGTCGCCCCCTTGATGGGCGCGGTGATCTTGCCATCCTCGATGAGGTAGGCCTCGGAGGCGGAGAAGACGAACTTGCCGGAGGTGATGTCCACCTGACCACCGCCGAAGTTGGGGGCGTAGATCCCCTTCTTCACCGAGGCGATGATCTCGGCCGGATCATACTGACCCGCCAGCATGTAGGTGTTGGTCATGCGCGGCATCGGCAGGGCGGCGTAGGATTCGCGGCGGCCGTTGCCGGTGAGCGGCACCCCCATCAGACGGGCATTCTGCTTGTCCTGCAGATAGCCCTTGAGGATGCCGTTCTCGATCAGCATGTTGTAGCCACCCGGCGTCCCCTCGTCATCGATGGAGACGGAGCCGCGTCGACCCGGCAGGGTGCCATCATCGACGATGGTGCAGTGTTTGGAGGCCACCTGCTCACCGATACGGCCGGCAAAGGCAGAGGAGCCCTTGCGGTTGAAATCCCCCTCCAGACCGTGGCCCACCGCCTCGTGCAGCAGCACGCCGGGCCAGCCGGCGCCGAGCACCACCGGCATGGTGCCGGCCGGCGCATCGATGGCGTCGAGGTTCACCAGTGCCTGGCGCACCGCCTCGCGCACATAGCCAAACGCCCGGCTCTCCAGCCCGTCCAGCTCGAGGAAGTAGTCGTAACCGAAGCGGCCACCGCCACCGGCACTGCCGCGTTCGCGACGATCGCCCTTCTCGGCGATGACGGTCACCGAGAGGCGCACCAGCGGGCGCACATCGGCGGCCAGGGTGCCGTCGGTCGCGGCCACCAACACCTCTTCATAGACGCCGCTGATGGAGGCCATCACCTGATTGATGGCGGGATCCAGACTTCTGGCGAACTTATCCATCTGCTCCAGCAGGGCGATCTTCTGCTGCTTGTCGAGGGTCTGCAGCGGATCCAGCGCCGGGTAGAGCAGGTTTGCTTCAGTGCGAGCCCACGCCTTCACCTTGCCCTGCGCACCGGCAGCCGCGATGCCACGGGCGGCGGTCACCGACTGTTGCAGCGCCAGCAGGCTCAGCTCGTCAGAGTAGGCGAAACCGGTCTTCTCGCCGCTGACGGCGCGCACCCCCACCCCCTGATCGATGTTGTAGCTGCCATCCTTGACGATGCCGTCCTCCAACATCCAGGACTCGTGCCAGCTGCGCTGGAAATAGAGGTCGCCGAACTCCACCTGATGGCTCATCAGGCTGCCGAGCAGCTGCTGCAGCCGCCCTTCGTCGAGGTCGTGGGGGGCCAACAGGGAGGCACTAACCTGGCTCAATAGACTCAATCTTTCTCTCCACTCTCGATGCGAGATGTCGTAACGGTTAAATCCCAGACCGTGGGTTCACTTGGCGAAACGTCAGCGGACGTCCAACCCACCATCGGGTTTGCAAGCGTCCGACTCCCCCGCCACAGGGCGAATCGGACCTGCACATGTTCATAGCAGACGGGCATGGCCCAGCACCGGCATGGTGCGTTGCAGTTCGTCGACAAGACCGGGGTCCAGCGGCGCCAGCACGGTGCCGCGCCCGCTGTCCAGGCTGGCCAGCACCCGACCCCAGGGGTCGATCACCATGCTGTGGCCCCAGGTCTGGCGCCCCGTCTCGTGGGTGCCGCCCTGATTGGCGGCCACCAGGTAACACTGGTTCTCGATGGCGCGGGCCCGCAGCAGCGGTTCCCAGTGCGCCTCGCCGGTCACGGCGGTGAAGGCGGCAGGCACCAGCAGCACGCGCGCGCCGGCGCGGGCCAGCCGGCGGTACAGCTCGGGAAAGCGCAGATCATAACAGATCGAGAGGCCGAGGGGACCAAACGGGGAGTCCACCAGCACAGGCTCCTCGCCGGGACTGAAGGTTTCCGACTCCCGGTAGCGGCCATGATTGTCCGCCACGTCCACGTCGAACAGGTGGATCTTGTGGTAGTGGCCCTTGCGCTCGCCGCTGGGATCGAACACCAGGGTACTGGTGTGGATATGGTCGGAATCGGCGATGGTGGTCGGCATGGCCCCGGCCACCAGCCAGATGCCGTAGTCACGGGCCCACTCGGCCAGCTGCTGCTGGATCGGGCCCTCACCTATGGTCTCGGCCCCGTCCAGATAACCCTGCCGCTCGCCAAACAGGGCGAAGTTCTCCGGCAGCAGCACCAGCAGTGGCCGCTCACTCGGCAACAGGGCCAGCTCGGCGGCGATCTGCTCCCGGTTATCCTGCCAGCGACGGCCCGATACCAGCTGTATTGCGGCTAACCACATGAGGCGCTCCTTGTCGTTGTTGCCACCGTCAGATGCTGGCCGCATCGCCGGCCTGCAGGGTGTAATCCAGCACTATGATACGTTCCAGCACCGGGCGGAAGATGGCCTTGAGGGCATCATGATCCGGGTGGGGCAGATAGCGCTGGCGGGCCGCCTCGTCGGCAAAGGTCATCAGCACGCTGTGGGTGAAGCCCTCGGCCCGTCCCTCCGGGCTGTCATCCCGCCCCCACTCCACCGCCAGCACGCCGCTGACCTGATGGGGGATGGCGAGAAAGGCCGCGCGCACCGCGTCTATCTGTGCGGGCTGGGTGCCCGGCTTGAAGGCGATCAGCAGGATATGTCGGATCATGGCTCACTCCTTGTGATGGTGCCGGGCCGCTCGTTCAGCGCTGGGCGGGCCCCGCGTGTTTGGGGGTCAGCAGGAAGGGGGTCACCTCCTGCGTCGGCAGGTTGGGGGCCACCGCGTCGACCGCCTCCTTCTGCTGCTGGTTGAGCTTGATGCGGGCCCGATCCCGCCCCGCCTCGATCAGCTTGGGATCGTCGAGCGGGCCGGAGACCCGGAAATCGATGCGGGTGACCACGTCCACCACCGGCTCCAGCAGTTTGGAGAGCGCCAGCACATAGAGCCCGGTGATCGGGGTCAGCGAGAAAGCGGCCACCACCGGCAGGGTACCACCCAGGTTGGGGGAGAAGCTCAGCTCGTAGTCGAGCCGCCAGCGCACCAGATCGGCGATGCCCTCGCCGCGCAGGTTGCCGGCCGCCCCCTTCATGTAGAAGTCGCGGTTGTCCACCACTCCCTGCTTGATCTTGGCGGAGGCCGACATGGACTCGAAGTAGAAGCCCTTGTCGAACACGTCGCGAAAATCGAGGCGCAGCTTGCGCAGCAATGAATCCAGGCTGAGCAGGGAGAGCAGTCGCGCCCCCTTGTCGTTGACCTCGCGCAGGGTGCCGCCTTCCAGCTGATAGTCGGCGGTGCCACTCAGGGTCGGCACGTTGGGCCGGTAGGGCACATCGCGCCAGCTCAGATCCAGCGCCATCTTGCCGGGCGCATCGCCGATGGGCGAGGTGTAGCCGAGCCGCTTGAGCAGCAGTTCGCTGTTGTTGCTGCTGATGTGGGCGCGGGCGCGGGTCTGCATGCCGTCCGCTCCGGCCAGCCACTCGGCGCTGCCATTCAGCTGGCTGCCCGCCAGCCGCATCTCCAGCCCCTTGAGGCTCAGCTTGTCGGCCCCCGGGATCAGTTCCCCCTTCACCTCGCCCAGCGGCAACTCGCCGAAACGGCAATCCACGCAGCTGAAGGTGAGCCAAGGGATGGCATCCATGATGGCTCTGTCCTGTCTGGCATCGGGATCCGGGCTCAGATCCGAACTCTTGCCGGACCAGTGGATGCGGGCAAATTTGGCGTCGATGGGCTGACGCTCGGACACCGGCAGGCGCACCACCCCCATCACGTCCGGGCTGTCGATCATCACCTCGGTGGCCTGATTGACCGGCCCCACGGTGAAGTGCACCGCCTTGAGGTTGGCGCTGCCGATGTCGGCGCGGGCCAGGCGGCCGTCCACCCACCACTCCTGCGGCAAGAAAGAGGGGCCCACCACCGCATTGCCACTCGGCGCCGTGCTGGCCGGCAGCCACTGCTTGAGACGAGCCAGCCAGCCGGCCACGTCGGCCTGCTGCTGGTTGATGGCGAGCAGCATGGGCCGATCGCGCAGCACCCGGGCGCCGGGCTGCCCCACGTCCACCCGCACCCGGCTGAGGTAGGGCACACCGTCGCCGTACACCAGCCGGCTCTGCATATCCACGTCGGCCCCGAGCACGGCGCGGATGTCGGCACTGCCATCGCGGCCACGGGCGGTCACCTTGAGCGGCAGCCGGCTGCCGGCAGCCTTGGCGAGCGGCGCTGGCAGATCCAGTCCCATGCCCTGCAGGTTGGAGTCAAGCGCCAGCTGGAAGCTGAACGGCTGATCGCTCGGCAGGGTCAGCCCCAGGCTGCCGGCCCAGTTGCCGCGCCCCTTGAGGATGTCCAGCGCCGGGATGTCCTGACGCTGGCGGCGGCTGTCCCACTGTCCCTTGAACTTGAGATCGACCTGATAGCGATTGGGCTGCTGGCGGCCCTGATAGTCGAGGGTGAGCGGCTGGTTCCACAGGCTCGCCTTGAGGTTGCTGAAACGGGTCTGTTCGTTGTCATACTCGAGCCGCCCCTGCACCTGCTCCAGCGGCAGATCCAGGCTGGTGACCCGCACCTTGTTGTTGCTGAACAGGGCATCGCCGCTGGCCTTGACCTCGCTCTCGCCATCCAGCGGAATATCCAGCTTCACCGAGCCCTTCATGGGGCCGCGGATCTCCACCTCCCGCAGCGCCTGGCCGACCGAGCCGCCGAGCGGCGAGTCCTGCAGGTAGTCGCTGATGGCCTTGCCCTCGCCCTCAACCTTGGCGTCCACATAGAGGTGAGCACCCGGATAGAGGTCCGGGATCCAGGCGTGCACCGAGTCGGAGCTGGCCTTGCCGAGCTGGGTGGCGCGGCTGTTCATGTCGAGGCTGGCGTTCTGGAACAACAGATCGATCTGCAGGTCGGTAAGCGGTTGCCAACCGGGGAAGAATTCGTAGGAGGCCTGCTGCAGCGGCACCGCCACCTGGAAGATGCCCTCGCCCTTGCGGTAGGGGAAGTCGCGGAACTCGCCATACCAGAGCAGGTCAGCCCCCTTGGCCTTGCCCCCCTTGATGGCCCCGCTCAGGTAATCCACCAGGCTCTTGTCCATCACCTGCAGCGGATAGTAACGATCGGCGTTGGCCGCATTCTTGACGTCGATGCGACCGGTCAGGGCGAGGAAGGGGTGCTCGAACAGATCGAGCCGAAAGCGGCTGGCTAGGCTCAAGTCCGGGTTGTCCAGCACCAGATCCTGGCCATAGAGCACCCAGCCCTGCGCCACCTGCCACCAGTCGAGCCGCGCCGAGAAGCGATCGATGGGGATCGGCTCCTTGAAGTGGCGGGCCGGGTCTATGGCATCGTTTGCCAGTTGCAGCCGGGCGCTGCCGCCGGTCGGGGTGAGCCAGAACTCGCCGTTGAGGTCGCGTACGCCGGGCACGTCGTGCCAGGCGTTGACCCGGATGTGGGACAGCTGGCCGCTGACGGAGAGCCCCTGCCAGCCGGCATCCGCCTGCAGGATCAGATCCTGGATCTTGCCGGTCGGGCGGGTGCGCTTGAGGGTCTCGGTCAGTTCGGGATAGATCCCCGACACCAGCTGGCTCAGGTTGGCGATCTGGTCCAGATCGATGGCCGGTACATAACCCTGAATGCGATCGCCGACCCGCTCGAGCTGCAACCGGCTGTGCAGCCAGGGCTTGCCGTCGAGCTTGAAGGTGACGTCGTGGCTGGCAAACTGCCACTCCTTGCCGTCCCGGCGCAGCTGGATCTTGCCCCCCTGCAGCCCGAGCCGGTGCAGGTCACCCTGTTTTTCATCCTGCCAAATCAGATAGTTGTCGCCAAACGCCAGCAGCGAATCCCCCAGCTGACCGGCCTTGAACTCGCTCCAGAGCTGAAAATCGAGCTGGCCGCTCACCTTGGGTTCCCCTGAGTGGGTACGGGCCAGCATGGGGCTGATGTCGAGCTGGCGGGCCCCCAGATAGAGCTGGCCCTTGAGTCGATCGAGCCGCACCTGCGGGGCATCCACGTCGACGATGAGATCGAGGGTACTCTCGCCCACCCCGTTGATGAGATAGGCCTTGCCGACCCCCTGATGGCGTTTGCCGCGGTTCTGCCAGCGCAGCTGGGCGATGTCGAGGGCGCGCACCTCCCCCAGCGCCGTGGTGAGGCTGAGACGGGTGTCGTGAATATCGAAGGTGGAGAGCTGGGTCAGCAGAAAGCGCAGCAGGGCCTGCTGCTGGTCACTGCCGTTGCCGGTTTCCGGCTCCGCAGGCTGGCCCAGATCCAGCGCGATGTCGCCATCGCTCAGGATCAGCTGGCCAAACACCGGCTTGAGTTCGTTGAGGGAGCGCCAGAAGTCGAGGTGGGCCCACACCTTGCCAAGCCGCAGGGCGAAGCGACCCGAATTCGGCGCGATCACCAGTTGCTGCAGCTCGAGGGCCGGGCCGCGCCGGGTCCAGTCCAGCCCGATGCGATCGACGCTGGCCTCCAGCTTGCTGTCGGCCAGCAGGGTATTGAGCAGCGCCTGCCGGTGCTGATTGAGCAAGGGGCCGCCAAAGCGCACCAGGCTGACCAGGATGGCCAGCAGCACGAAGAAGACCCCGAGGGCCAACCAGCCCCGACTCAGCCAGCGATAGACCAATTACATCATCACCACGTCGAACTGCTCCTGCCCGCAGAGCGGCTCGCTCACCACCCTGACCTGCTTGCCGATGAACACTTCCAGTTCGGCCAGACTGTGAGACTCCTCGCCCCGCAGGTAGTCGGCCACCGCCGGGGCGGCGTAGACGGTGAACTGATCCGCGTCGTAGGCCCGGTTGACCCGGATGATCTCCCGCAGGATCTCGAAGCAGACCGACTCCACCGTCTTGACCCGACCGCGCCCCTTGCACTCGGGGCACTCGGAGCAGAGCACGTGCTCCAGGCTCTCGCGGGTGCGCTTGCGGGTCATCTCCACCAGACCGAGCTGGGAGAAGCCGTTGACGTTGGTCTTGGCGCGGTCCTTCGACAGCGCCTGCTCCAGGCTGTGCAGCACCCGCCGGCGGTGATCCTCGGACTGCATGTCGATGAAATCGATGATGATGATGCCGCCGAGGTTGCGCAGGCGCAGGTGACGGGCGATGGCCGCCGTCGCCTCCACGTTGGTGTTGAAGATGGTCTCTTCCAGGTTGCGATGGCCGACGAAGGCCCCGGTGTTGATGTCCACCGTGGTCATGGCTTCGGTCTGGTCGATGATGAGGTAGCCGCCGGATTTCAGCTCAACCTTGCGCTCCAGCGCGCGCTGGATCTCGTTCTCCACGTCATAGAGATCGAAGATGGGCGACTCGCCGGAGTAGTACTCCAGCTTGTTGGCAAGCTCAGGGACGTACTCCTCGGTAAAGCGCTTGAGCTGATCGAAGCTCTGGCGCGAGTCGACCCGGATCTTGTCGAGCTCGGCCCCGACGAAGTCGCGCACCACCCGAAAGGCCAGGCTGGGATCCTCGTAGAGGATCTTGCAGGGGGGGTACTTCTGCTTGCGCTCCAGGATTTTGCGCCACAAGCGCTTCAAGAAAGCGGCATCCTGCTCCAGCTCCTGCTCGCCCACCCCTTCGGCGGCGGTGCGGATGATGTAGCCACCCAGCTCGTCCACATAGCCGGCCACGGTGCGCTTGAGGCGCTCGCGCTCCGCCTCGGACTCGATGCGCTGGGAAACGCCGACGTGGGCACTGCCCGGCATGAACACCAGATAGCGGGACGGCAGGGTGATATCGGTGGTAAGGCGGGCGCCCTTGGTACCCAGCGGATCTTTCACCACCTGCACCATGATGTCCTGCCCCTGGCGCACCAGCTCGGCGATGTTGCCGGCCTGAAACTGCTCTTTCTCTTTCACTGCCACACACTCGGTGTGCGGCACTATGTCGGAGGCGTGCAGGAAGGCCGCCTTGTCCATGCCGATATCGACGAAAGCCGCCTGCATGCCGGGCAGCACCCGGCTGATCTTGCCTTTGTAGATGTTGCCCACGATGCCGCGCTTGGCCTGACGCTCCACGTGCACTTCCTGCAGCAGACCGTTCTCGACCAGGGCAACCCGGGTTTCGGAGGGGGTGACGTTTACCAGCAGTTCTACCGACATAAGTTACCTTGCCTTTCTAGTTTTAAATTCTGGCAGCCAAACCGGCACGTGCCCGGTGAGTAACGCAGTAAGAAACAGCCGGTGCATGTCACCGACCTATGCCTTGCCTGTGATGGCTTCAAATTCTGATCGCCTTGCTGCGAGCGGTTCGCGGAACCGGCCCTGCGCAACAAGGCAGCGGTTGGATTACCGGGATTGTTCCAGATGATGCTTGATCAGCAGGTCGGTTTCCAGCAGGGGCAGGCCGACCACGGCGCTGTAGCTCCCCTCGATGCGGCTGACGAACTTGCCGGCAATGCCTTGAATCGCATAGGCACCGGCCTTGTCACAGGGCTCACCCGTGCGCCAGTAAGCCTCGATCTCGGCCTCGTCCAGCTTGCGAAACGCCACGTTGGTGGTGACCAGCCGCACATCGCAGCGCTCCGGGGTGGCCAGCGCCACCGCCGTCATCACCTGATGTACCTTGCCGGAGAGCGCCTCCAGCATGTCCTTGGCGTCGAGCAGGTCGGACGGCTTCTCCAGCACCCGATCACCCAGCACCACTATGGTGTCGGCGCCCAGCACCGGCAGCGCCGTGGGCGCGGCGGCCACGCCGGCCGTGGCCTTGTCGCGGGCCAGCCGGCAGACATAGTCCTGGGGCTTCTCGCCCTCTTCCCGCTGTTCCGGCACATCCAGCCTGAGTACCTCGAAGCGGTAGCCCAGCTGGGTCAGCAGTTCGTGACGGCGGGGCGAGCCCGAGGCGAGATAGAGTTGCAGTTCGTTGTGCTTGTTCATAATCACTTCGCGAGCCAGGGTACGGTTACAATGAGTTGTTTTTACTCATATTCACTTGATATTGAAGCGCCGGCGCACCTTGCGCAAGACCAGGAAAACCCAGGGCCATATTAGCATCGTGCTCAGGGTCGACCAAAAGTAGGCGAAATTGAGGCTGGCGCGGCTGAACAGGTGCTCGGCCCAGAAGATGGTCACCTTGCCCACCAGCGAGAGGCAACCGATGATCAGCGCCTGTTGCCAGAGGGAGAAGTTGCGGATCTTCTGGAACTGGAACGCTGCCAGATAGGTGGTGATGGCCATCGCCATGGCCCGCACGCCGAGGGTGCTGCCCAGCAGCACGTCCAGCAGCAGGCCCGCCACCCAGGCGGTGCCGACGTTGGTCCGGTGTGGCAACGCCAGCGCCCAGTAGATGAGCACCATGGCGAGCCAGTCCGGGCGGAAGGGTTCGAGTTGGAAAGGAAGCGGCAGGATCGACAGGCTAAGGGCCAGCAGGATCGAGATCCAGATCCAGATCCTGCCGCTGGCAGGTTGCAACATCAGCGCGTCGCTCCCGCCGCCGAAGGCGCCGCAGCCGGGGCTGCCGCAGGGGTCGGCGCCTCTTCATCGTCATGCACTTCCGGTTTCTTGTCGGTCCACAGCAGCAGCAGATAGCGCAAGCGGTCCAGCGCCACCAGCGGCTTGGCCTCGACCTGGGCGAAGGGTTTGCCCTCCACGTAGTCGGAGCGGGTCACGGTCGCCACCGGATAACCTTCCGGGAAGCGGCCGCCAAGGCCCGAGGTGACCAGCAGATCGCCGACCTGGACGTCGGTGTTGCGCGGCAGGTTGCGCAGCTCCAGCTTGTCGAGCTCACCGCTGCCGGAGGCAATGGCGCGCAAGTCGTTGCGCAGCACCCGCACCGGGATGCCGTGGCTGGAGTCGGTGATCAGCAGGACGCGGCTGGTGGTGGAACCCACGTGCAGCACCTGACCGATCACCCCCTGATCGTTGATCACCGGCTGGCCGTTGTAGACACCGTCCAGCGCCCCCTTGTTGATCAGCACCTGATGGCTGAAGGGGTCGGAATCCACCGACAGCAGCTCGGCCACCATCTTGCGGGACTCCTTGTGCACCGGCGAACCCAGCAGCTCGCGCAGACGCTGGTTCTCGTGCTCCAGATGATCCATCTTGAGCAGGCGCGAGCGCAGGGTGAACAGCTGTTGTTCCTGCTGCTTGGTCTGCTCTATGAGGCCGGCCCGGGTCTGCACCTGGGTCGACATGGTATCGAGCATGATACCCGGCGCATTGGCCATGTATTGCAGCGGGCTGACGAGCGAACTGAGGTAGACACGGACGTGGCTGAACACACCGAAGCGGGAGTCCGCTACGATGGCCGCAATGGAGATGATGACGGCGAGAAACAACCGTAACTGAAGCGAAGGGCCTCTACCAAAAATGGGTTTCATGGGTCGTCAAAAAAGAGCCGGCACGCTGGCCGGCTTTGGGTCTTATTCGTAGTGGAACAGATCGCCACCGTGCATATCGATCAGCTCCAGTGCCTTGCCGCCACCACGGGCCACGCAAGTCAGCGGATCTTCGGCAACCACCACCGGGATGCCGGTCTCTTCCATCAGCAGACGGTCGATATCTTTCAGCAGGGCACCACCACCGGTCAGCACCATGCCGCGCTCGGAGATGTCGGAGGCCAGCTCGGGCGGAGACTGCTCCAGCGCCACCATGACGGCGGAGACGATGCCGGACAGCGGCTCTTGCAGCGCTTCCAGGATCTCGTTGGAGTTGAGGGTGAAGCTGCGCGGCACACCTTCAGCCAGGTTGCGACCACGCACTTCGATCTCGCGCACCTCTTCGCCAGGATAGGCGGAGCCGATCTCGTGCTTGATGCGCTCGGCGGTGGCTTCCCCGATCAGGCTGCCGTAGTTGCGGCGCACGTAGCTGATGATGGCCTCGTCGAACTTGTCGCCGCCGATACGGACGGACTGGGAGTACACCACACCGTTCAGGGAGATGATGGCCACTTCGGTAGTACCACCACCGATGTCGACTACCATGGAACCGGTCGCTTCGGAGACCGGCAGGCCGGCACCGATGGCGGCAGCCATGGGTTCATCGATCAGGTAGACCTCGCGGGCACCGGCACCCAGAGCGGATTCCTTGATGGCGCGACGTTCCACCTGGGTGGAGCCGCACGGCACGCACACCAGCACGCGCGGGCTGGGGCGGAAATAGTTGTTGTCGTGAACCTGTTTGATGAAGTGCTGCAGCATCTTCTCGGTCACGTAGAAATCGGCGATCACGCCGTCTTTCATCGGGCGAATGGCGGAGATGTTACCAGGGGTACGACCCAGCATCTGCTTGGCGGCATGACCGACGGCAGCGACCGATTTGGCGTTCCCGCGCTCTTGGCGAATGGCGACAACTGAGGGTTCGTTAAGGACGATCCCTTGATCTTTTACATAGATCAGGGTGTTGGCAGTTCCCAAGTCGATCGACAGATCGTTGGAAAAGACGCCTCTGAGCTTTTTGAACATGGCTACGGGAAATCCTAAGAATTTGGAGGTGCAGAAAACCGGCTAACTTTACCAATGCCCACCCCAATCGGCAAGCGCTCAAACTGTCGCCAACCCATCGGGCGCGACAAAAATGCGAGTCATCACTCACCCGCACAAGCCGACAAACGCTAATAAACAAGGGGATAGGGGGGCGAAGTTGACAGATCAGCCCCAACTCCCCGCTCAGTGCATCACTTCGCGCCGATAAATAATTCTGTCATTACCCCGGCTGGAGCCGAAAATGGCCTCACCTTGCAGGGTAGCCGGATCAGACAGCCAGAGCGGTTGTGACGGCTGTTTGCTCAAATCGACTCGGTAGGGAATGCGCACCGAGATATCCGGATTGGCGAACTGGAACAGGATCTCGCCATCGGTTGCCTGTGCAGAAGCCCCGCCCGGTGCCGAACTCCCCAACCCCAGCCGGATCTTGCGATTGTTCCCCAGACTCAGGTCGCGGCTGGCCGCATCAAAGACATGGCTCGGATTGAGGAAAGTGAAACCCTGATTGGCCAGAGAGAACTGGGTGCACTGGTCCAGCTTGTTCAACTGCCAGTTGCCCGCCTCGTAATACTGCAGCTGGAGAGGCACGGCCAGCGGCGCAGAGGCAAGACCCGCGCCCGTCCCCGCCAGCAGGCGACCGAAATAGACCTGCATCGGCACGCTGTCGATCAGCCGGGCATTGCAGCTGGCTCCACTGCAATTGCCAACCACCGCATCGTTGAAATCGGGGCTGGCAATCACTGTTCTGTCGCCATCGTTGTCACGCATATAGAGACCAAACAGCAGCGACTTGTAGGGGCCATCCGGCTGGGTATCGGAGAGGCGAACAAATTCGCTGCTGCCGGCCGCCAACGCCGCCCGGCCATTGAGCCATGGCAGCGACGGCAGGCTGCGCAACCGGTTAGCGAGGGATTTGCCATCCTTGTTGTTGGCAACCGAGAGATAGGCACTGCCCTTGGCAAACGAACCCGTATAGTTCCGGGTCTGGCCACCCGACACGTTGCGGGCTAGCACATCCAGCGCAACCCCGAAGGGCTGGCCCATATAGGAGAAGACATTGCAGACCGGCACTATGTCGCCGCTGGCCAGATTGAAGTCGGCGGGAATAAAGCGGCCCACCGGCACGCTGCTGGCGGGAGGGATGGTGTAGCCGAAATAACCCGTAGATACAGTGCTTCCCTCTGGCGGCGTTGCCACCGGTGACGTCGCCGTCATCCTGAACACCCCCACCTCGCTCACCGTCTGGGTGACGCTGTTGAGGCTGTTGCTCGCGGGAACATGGCTATAGGTAGCCGTTCCCACCGCTGCATTGGTGCCGGGGTTTGGCGCCACCAAAGTGCTGCCCAGAGCAATATTGGACAGGACAAAGTTGGGCGTGGTCTGGTTCCCGGCACAAATATCCCCATCGTTGGCCGATTCCCAGGCCATCGCCTTGATATCTACCTGGAAGGTGTCTCCCGCCTTCTTGAACACCGGGCAACTGCTGTCCCCTGCCGCGCAGACGCCTTGCGGGGGTGTAATGCACAAGCCGACCGGACGCGCCACAAACTGATCCGAACCGAGCATCACCAGCCCCGCTTCATTGCCCGTGCCGTCGTAGCGAGCATCCAGCTGGACCTTGCCGGCATCCGGATACTTGACCGTGATGCTCGACTGTCCCTGGGCATCGAAGTTGAGGGAAAACGCGGTGGCATTACCCTGGCTGGAGCCGATCAGGGTGTTGTTGACGCTCATTCCGCTGTTGAAGCTATTGCTGACCGGCGAAACATAGCTGCTCCAGAACTTGACGCTCTTGCTCTGATTGGCAAAACCCGGCACGCACTGCTTGGTCACGTCGCTCTTCTTGACCGCCTTGATGGCTACTGTCTGCGGCTGGTTCGAGTAGGTGTCTGGCACATCAAAGAAGAAGCCGCTATCGGCAAAACTCAGGGTGCAGGCAGCCGCACTGGGCATCCCGGCGCCAGCCTTGCACAAGGTGGTGCTGAACGGCTTGGTAGTCGGGACCGAACCGGATACCCCTATGGTGACCGCAGTGGCGGTGTTGTTGCGCAGTTGAACGGTCGTAGAACCACCACTGAAGGTCACCGTATTGCCGCCAATCCAACCATTGCTGACAGAAGTAGGGGTAAGACTCAGGGTCGCGGTCACCGGATCTTTGATAAGTGTGGTACAAGCGGCATCGGCACAGGCATTGATCGTCACCGTCTCCGGATTGCAGGTCAGCGCCTGACCCGAGTGATCGAACTGGAAGTGGTCGATCTGCACCCCCACCGGGTTGGAGCGCAGGGCGCAGATCCGCACGTTGTCTATCTCGTGGAAGTTGGTCACCGAACCGGTGGAGCCGGTCAGGGAGAGCAGGAAATTGGCCGGCACCGCCGCTTGACCGGTCTGGCTCGTCATGTTGATGGGGCCGACCAGGGTGCTGTAGCCCGCGCCGGTATCCCGCTCGACGGTGGCCAGCGAGTTGCCTGCGGAGCGGGAGTCGACCGTGATGCGATAGCGATGGGGACGATTGCTGTTGGTACCGCTGTCGACGGGCGGGTTCAGGTTGCTGGCCGTCCCCGTCAGATAACGATAACCCGAGGTGCCCGACCCCGAACCACGGATGGAGACCGCCTGCGGCCGGGAGCCCGGGCTGTTGCTCCCTCCCTCGTTGGCATAGTTGCCGTACTCGTCGAGCCCCACCCCGAGCCAGCCGCCGGCAAAGCCGCTGCTCCCGGGCTTGTAGCCGTAGCCCAGCGGGCCACCAAAGGCCCCCGGTTGCGGCGTCAGGGTGGCATCCGAGAGCACCACCGCCATGCCGTCCGCCCCGCTCGTGCCGGAAGTCTTGTAGGCGTATTGATCGAATTCGACCGTCACCAGGTTGCCGGCCCCCGGGAAGAGGCGCTGGAAGGTGGCCGAAGTGGCCTGATCGGTAATGTTCTGGGTGAGGCGCAGACGGCCGTTCTGTACCGATGGCAGGGTGCTGTTGTTGCGCTGGGCCACCACCCAGCTGTCCGGGTTGATCTGGGCGCTGTCAAAACCATCGGCAAAACAGGTCAGCATGGGCGGCAACACTGCCTCGTTGATGCTGGACTGGGCATCCATGCTCAAGTAACGGGCCGTGACACGACCATAAACAGCGGCATAGTTATTCATGGTCAATTTATTGTCGCTATAGAGATAACCGTAAAACGTGGTGCCATTATCCAGCACCATATTGCCGTAATTAACCCAGATCAGGCTGCCTTGGTTATTGCTGTTGACGCTGACCGTATTGAAAAAGGTAACGTCCTGATTGACGAAAATTCGAGTAATACCACTACCAGACAAGCGAATGGTGACGTTGTCGATATTCAGTTTGTCGATAAAATAGTCGCCACTGCCCAATATCAATGTTGCCTTGTTACGCAGGGTGAGCGTCTTTATCTGGGTTTCGCTACGACTAGGGAATGTCAGGGTGCAGTTATCTAACAACACAGTACGGTAAGCGGCGCCAGATCCAGTCTGCGAGCCAGAAGTACAAGTCAAATCATTGTTGGTAGTGATCGTCGGAAATTTATTGTTGCTGCTGCTCAAGGTAAGTCCGCGAACGTCGCTGCCGGTGACGGTACAGACCTTGTAGCCACCCGCGCCGTCGTCGCAGCGCCGCGTGTTGTTCTGATCCGGCTGGATGGAGCAGAAGTTGAGTGGCAGCCCGCCGCTGCCATTGATCTTGGCGTTGTTGAGCTGGCCCAGTTGGTAGCCGTTTATTTGGTAGCAGGCAGTACTGCTGTCACCATGGTGGCCCTGCACCACGGCCGGGAAAAGCGAGCCGGTATCGATGGGATCGAACGCCCAGACCTGGCTAGTGAAGAGGGCCAGCGCCCACAACCATTTCATCATCAGCCTCCGTCATACGCTTCGACCATCAGGGTACGGCTCACCCTGAAGTCTGGACTGGCGCCATCTAGATTGTCGTCGCCACAGCCACCGACGCTCTCGAGCCGGTAGCCGGTGCTCGTCACGCCGTTGTAGGTTGTGGTCACGGTGCGGCACTGCACCACTGCCTGGCAGTCGACCAGCCCCGGGTTGCCGGTAAAGCTGATCGTTCTGCTCGACTCACACACCGCAGGTGGCTGGGGTTGGGCCGCAGTCCGGTTGGGGAACAGCCGATAGAGCGCCACTTCCAGCCCGCTCTGGGCCGCCAACAAGGCACGCACGCTACGCACCTCCACCGTATTCTTCTCGCTGCTGTCGAGCAAAAAGCGCCCCATGGCTGCCGCCAACATGGCCATCACCACGATCACGAACAGGGCGATCATCAGGGCACTGCCCCCCATCTTCTTGCTCTGGCGCCGCTCAGGGAACATTGAAGACCCCCAGCTTGTGGTTGAAGGTGACCGCTTCGCCCTTTCGTTCGAACACCAGCCGCACGCCGAAGGCCCCTTCGGCATTGAAGGCCGAGACCTCTCGATAGAAGTTGCCGGCACGAAGCGACTCGGCCATCAGCACACCCGTTGCAACAGGGGCCCCGATCGCGGCACTGGCTCGCGTCATCGTGCTGCCTTCCACGCAGTAGCGAACCTGTTGATTGGCAAAATAAACCCGGCTGCCGGGCGAGATCCCGGCCAGGGTTTCGCCACTGGTATAGCGAACGGTCTGCGCCCCCGATACCGGCGCCAGTACCTCGGTGACTCTGGCGACACAGCGGCCATATTCACAGCCATTGACCAGTGAGCCGGCTGCTGACGTCGGCAGCGGGAAGACCACCATCAGGTCCCCTACCTTGACCGCATTGGCATCCTGACTCATGGGATCGACGGCCGAGGCAGGAGTCGCCATCACCAGTTCCAGGGTAGATGTACTGCCGGACTGGGCCCGGTTGAGAGCAAGATAGCGGCTGGAGGTGCTGATGGGCCAGAAACGCAGGCAGGGACCGCTGTCATCCCAGCTGCCATCCAGGGCTTCAATCCGCTCGGAACCCGGCAGCGCATCGCGCACCTCGCGGTTGAGCCGCTCCATGGCGAAGCGGGCATCGCTCATCAGCTGTTCGCGGCTGCTGGCATCGCCGTAGATCTGGGTACCTATGCCGATGAACTGGCTGGCGAAGGTGGCCATGATCCCCAGCAGCAGGATCACCATCACCAGTTCGATCAGGGTAAAACCGCTCGCCGTCCGCATCAGTAGTTGCCACGATAGAAGGAGAAGTCGAGCACGTTCTCGTCAGGCAGGCGCACCTGCAGATCGATACGCTTGCCCACCGAACAGGGCGACGCACAGTGCTTGAAGTTGCCATCGCTGAAATCCACCGGGCTCACCGCAATCCTGACTTGATAGTTGCGATACTCGTCACTGGCGATGATGCCGCCGCTCTGGGTGTAGAAGCTGGCAGCTTTCCAGCTGCCGGCAGTATCGAAATCGTCCACGTCGTTGAACATGTAGGGGGTGGCTTCACCGTCTGGACCATAGTTGGTCGAGCAGGCGGGGATGGTGACGCCAGCCACCGTCTCACCGCAGCGATAGCGGCCGCCATTGTGATCCGACAGCTCATCGAACGATGTTTGCTGGATCTCGCCCGCCAGGCGCTGGGCCAGCTGGGCACCACGCACCTGCTGCACCGGGTCCACCGCCTGGGGAGCCTGATTGATCAACAGCCCCAGAATGCCGGTCAGTGCCACCGCCAGCAGCACTATGCCGACGATCAGCTCAATCAGGGTAAAACCGCGCTCAGGGGCTCTCATGGATATAGCCCTCGGACTCTATCTTGAGGCGGCCGGTTTCGCGGCCATCGCTCACCAGCAGGGTACAACCCGTGGCACAGCTGCCGAGCGGCCTGCCCATCTGATCAAAACGGATCACGAAACTGCTGGCGTTATTGAGGGAAACCGCCATACCGGCGGAAGGAGTCACAAGACGGCCACGGGTGCGCTGATTGTCGCTCCAGCCGGTCATGGGGTCGGGGGCCGGACAGCCAGTGCCGGTCGCCGCCAGCGTGATATGGGCAAAACGGGAAGCCTGCACCACCAGCTGGGTACAGCGATCGGCGGGTTCATGCATGTTGATGGTCTGCACCAGCCGTAGCCTGGTCAGCAGCTCATCACGAAGGGTTTGGGTTTCAAAGCCGCCTTTGCCCAGCAATTTGGGCACGGCAAAGGCGGCCAGAATCCCCAGCAACAGGATCACGATAACCAGTTCAATCAGGGTAAAACCTCGTTGCATTCTCGTTCCCTGTTCATAAACAATGAGGCGAGGCATAAGCCTCGCCTCATTGACACTAACACTGAATCAGCATCCACCCAGAGTGGTGGTGGCGCCAGCTGTGCTGGTAGCGGGAGCATAGGTCACAGTGCACTTGGAACCGCTGGTGGCGAATACGAAAGTACCGCTAGACACGGCACCAGTCCAAGAGCCATCGATGGTAACGGCGCGCTGGATGCCAGTGCTGGTCGCTGCCGGATAACCATACACAACATCAATGCTGGCTCCATCACTGGTGCTTACCGAACCGCTTACATCACGCTCGACACCTACCAGAGCTGACTTGCTGTAAACCAGCTGAGCTGAGCTGCTGACTGCGGCCTGTACGCCCTGAGCGGCGGACTTCTTGGCATCCTCCTGCAGATTCAGGAACTTGGGAGCAGCGGTCACTGCCAGGATACCCAGAATGATGATCACGATGACCAGTTCGATCAGGGTAAAACCCGCCTGTTTTTTCATATTACTTTCCTCTGTCAATTGATATTGGTGGTCACCTGACCGGAAGCCGGACGGTAACTGAAACTCATGAATGCATCAGTACTGCCTTGCGGATCCTGATACTTGCCATCACTACCCTTACTCAAACTATTGACCAGATAGTAGCGGCAGACCGAGTCCAGGCCGTTATTGGTCACACTGACATAGTATTTCAGGTCATTGCCGCTACCACGCACCTCGCTGAAGCTGGCGGTAGCCTTGGGCGGGTTCTGCAGCAGACCCTCCCAAATCTTGAGACAGCGCGGGGCCGTCAGGTTGGCCGGATCCACGTCTATGCCGCCACCGGCCGAGGTATCCATGGGATAGCCGGGCGACAGTTCGCCGTTGCTGACCTGGGTATCGGTCGGCGTGGTCAGATAAAAGCGTGAACCGTCATAGAGCACGGTATTGAGGCTGTCCTGCTTGGCGCGCCCTTCGGCCTCCCATTGAGCCCGCACCAGCGACACGCCGGTGGCAAACCCGCCGGAAACCCCCTCCACGCTGGCTTTCTTGGCTTCGTCCGTGACATCGAGAAAACGGGGCAAGGCGGTGACCGCCAGGATCCCCAGGATGACGATGACGATCACCAGCTCGATCAACGAGAAACCCGCTGCCCGATGGGGACTCGCCACACCGGAATATCTTGGTACCAGTCGCGTTGTTGTCATGGACCCTCCGTAATAACCCGCATTATTTCATGCAGATATAAAAAAATCAT
The DNA here is from genome assembly GCF_027705405.1 of Aeromonas sp. QDB34. Classification (NCBI taxonomy): domain Bacteria; kingdom Pseudomonadati; phylum Pseudomonadota; class Gammaproteobacteria; order Aeromonadales; family Aeromonadaceae; genus Aeromonas; species Aeromonas sp. QDB34. The sequence goes on from NZ_JAPDBT010000002.1 coordinate 389,545, forward strand.
TTAGCTGAATCGCAAAACAAGCCTCATTCAGGGCTTTTGGAGCACTCTGCCGTCAGAAAATTGATAAATCAGCCAATTATTCTCCCAGCCGAACTGGCACCCTTCGCCATCCAGGCTCGCCAAGGCCTGCACCGGCGGCTGGGTAGACGCCGCCGTACCGATGAGTTGCTCCCACAGCCAGCGGCAGTTTTCCGACGGCGTCATCATTGTGCCGGCACCCAGTGGCCAGCCACGTTCATCAAACTGCCAGGCCATCCCATCGGCATGCAGCACGGCGGGACGCCGCTGATCGAGCCAGAGCCCATGCAACCTTTGTGCGCGCTCGGCAAATTGCTCCCCCAGCAGGGTCAGGCTGACGGCCAGCGCCTCCTCCCGGTGGACAAGATAGCTCCGGGCCAGGGTCGCCACCATGATCAGCAACAGGATCCCCACGGCCAGCCGCCGATAGCTCCCCAGCCAGTGCTCATCCTGTTGTGACTGTCGACTCACCCATCTCGCTCCACGCTCTGCCGCTTACCCATACCGCCCACCTCATTGACCGTAGAGATACCGGTTACTTGCCGCGTACGGCCCGCATCATGTCCCACATCGGTGTGAAGATACCCAGCGCCAGGATCAATACCATGACCGCCACGATCCCGATCAGGATCGGCTCGATCCGAGCGGTGAGGCTCTTGAGGTCATAGTCCACCTCCCGCTCGTAATACTCGGCCGCCTCGTGCAGCAGATCATCGACCTGGCCAGTCTCTTCCCCCACCGCGATCATCTGCATCACCAGCGGGGTGAACAGGCCGCTGCTGCCGGCGGTGCGCAGCAGGCTCTCGCCCCGCTCGATGCCGGCCCGCATGTCGCGGATCCGGCCCGCCATCCAGGCATTGTCCACCGCATCGGCCACCAGGCTCAGCGCCGTGTTGAGCGGCACCCCGGCCTTGAGCATCATGGAGAAGCTGCGGGCGAAGCGGGCCAGCAACACGCCGAGCATCACCCACCAGTAGTGCACGAAGAAGTGGGAGGTGGCGAGCAGGATCCGGGTCGCCAGCGGCAGCTCGACGCCAAATTTGGCGAACATGCCGGCAAAGACCGGGATCACCATGATGTTGAGGATCACCATGGCGATGCCGATGGCAATCAGCACGAAGCTGGGGTAGCGCATGGCGGTCTTGATCCGCTTGCGGGTTTCCAGCTCCAGCTCGAAATAGTTGGCAAGCTGCAAGAACGCCTCTTCCAGCTGACCCGTGTTCTCCCCCACGTGGATGATGGCCACGAACAGGCTGCTGAACACCCTGGGGTGGGCCTGCATCGAGCTCGACAGCGGCCGACCGTTGCCCAGATCCTCTCCCAGCGCGTGCAGCGCCCGCTTGAGCGGCTTGCTGTGGGCGCTCTCCTCCAGCCCGGCGATGGCGCGCAGGATGGGGATGCCGGCCCGGGTCAGGGCATACATCTGGCGGCTGAACACCACCAGCTCGTCCAGCCGCACGCCCCGCTCCAGCAAGAGCGACCAGTCGAGGGCGGCCGCCTTCGCCTTGCCGGGTTTCAGCTCGGTCGGCATCACGCCGCGGCGCATCAGCTGCTCGGCCGCAGCCATCTCGTTGGCCGCGTCCACCACCCCGCTGACGGCATTGCCCTGGCTGTCGCGCCCCTTGTAGGCGAAGCTGCTCATGGAGTGCCTCGCGCCAGCCGGCCGTGTTCATTGCCGATGAAGTTGGTCATCACTTACCCCAGGTCCTCCGCCAGCCGCAGCACCTCGTCCACCGAGGTGATCCCCTGACGGGCGTAATCGAGCGCGGTCAGCGCCAGCGGCCGGTAGTGCGGGTGCTGGCGGGCCGCCTTGGCAAACCCCTCGGCGTCGTTGCGGCGCAGGGAGTCCATCATGGGCTGATCCAGCTCCAGCAGCTCGTACACCCCGATCCGGCCGGCATAGCCGGTGAAGTTGCAGCTCTGGCAGCCGCGCCCCTTGTGATAGACGTGCTGGCCCGGCGCCTCGCCGGAGAGCACGGTCAGCCAGGTGGCCTGACCTTCATCCGGCGCCTTCTCCTCGACGCAGTGTTCGCACACCCGCCGCACCAACCGCTGGGCCACCACCGCCCGCAGTGCGCTCGCCACCAGATAGCCGGGAGCCCCCATGTCGATGAGGCGCAGGGCGCTGGTGACCGCATCGTTGGTGTGCAGCGTGGTCAGCACCAGGTGACCGGTGATGGCGCCGCGCAGGCCGATCTCCACCGTTTCGTTGTCCCGCATCTCGCCCACCAGCAGGATGTCGGGGTCCTGACGCAGGGTGGAGCGCAGCACGTGGGAGAAGGTGAGCCCGATCTTGGGATTGACCTGAACCTGATTGACCCTGGGCAGCCGGTATTCCACCGGATCTTCCACCGTGATGATCTTCTGGCTGGCCTGGTTGAGCTCGGAGAGGGCGCCATAGAGGGTAGTGGTCTTGCCGCTACCGGTCGGCCCCGTCACCAGGATCATGCCGTGGGGTCGCTTGAGCTGGCGTCGGAAGCGGGTCAGGATCTCCGGCGGCATGCCGGTCTCGGTCAGCGACAGGATGCCGGAGGATTGGTCCAGCAGCCGCATCACCACGGATTCGCCGTACTGCACCGGCATGGTCGACATCCGCACATCCACGTCGCGGCCGCGCACCTTCATGTTGAAGCGGCCATCCTGCGGCAGCCGCTTCTCGGAGATGTCGAGGCCGGCCACCAGCTTGAGGCGCAGTACCAGCGCCTGGGCGATACGCACCTCGCTCAGGATGTTCTCGTGCAGGATGCCATCGATGCGCTGGCGAATGCGCAGCACCTTCTCGTCCGGCTCGATGTGAATATCGGAAGCCCCCACCTGCACCGCATCCTCGAACAGGGAGCGCAGCAGCTTGGCCACCGTCGCCTCCCCCTCGTCACCCGCCCCCAGATTGCTGGAGCCGAGCTCGAAGCCGGCGTCCTGATACTCCTCGTGTAGCTGTTCGGCGAAGCTCTCTATTTCGCGGGTGCGGCGATAGAGGCGGTCGAAATACTCCAGCAGCTGGCCTTCTCGCGCCACCGCCAGCCCCATCTCCCGCGGGCGCAGCAGCGCCGCGATGGCGTCAAGGGCGCTCAAGTCGGCCGGATCCGACATGGCCACCGTCACCTTGTTGTCGGTGAGGTTGACCGCCAGCGCACGATAGCGGCGCGCCTGCACTTCTGGCAGCAGCGGCACCGCCGACGCATCTATGGTGAGGTTGTTGAGATCGAAGAAGGGCACATCCAGCTGGCGGGCGAGGAACTGCAGCAGTTGCACCTCGCTGATGAAGCCGAGATCGATCAGGGTGGTGCCCAGCTTGCGGCCGGTCTGACGCTGCTGCTGCAGGGCGAGCTGCAGCTGATCATCCGAGATGATCTGCTCTTGTACCAGCAGGTCGCCGAGGCGCATTTTCAGTCTGGGTTGTGCCATGCAAACTCCAAAAAAGTGATCCCGGCCGCCCGTCAGGGGGCAAGCTGGGCAATCCGTTGTTCGAGCCAGCTGGTCGACGCCTCGCCCAGGTTGCCGTGCAACTGGGCATTGCGATAGGCATCCAGAGCCCGCTGGCTGTGGCCCTGGCCATCTTCGGCCACGCCGAGCCCGAGCCACCAGCGGCCCTGATCCGGCTGCTGGCGCAACAATTTCACGTAAAGATCCGCCGCCTCGGCATGCTGACCCAGCTCCTGGCTGAGCCCGGCCCAGGTGGCGTAATAATCCAGATTGCTGGCCAAATCCGGTCGATGGCCGGTCAACCAGCCGAGCGCCTTGAGCTGATCGCCACCGCTGATGGCGAGCCGCGCCAGCAGCAGCCGGAAATCGGCCTGTTCGGGATCGAATCTGAGCCCCTCTTCCAGCAACTGGCTCGCCTCGCTCAGCCGACCCTCGCCGTAGAGCAGGCCCGCCAGCTGCTCGCGAGCCCCCTGATTGCGCGGGTCGTGGGCCAGCACCTGATAGTAGTTGTCCTGGGCATCGCGCAGCTGTCCCTTGGCCATGGCGGTGGTGGCCTTGCGCTCGGCCAGGGTGGCCAGTTCGGCCTCGGAGAGGTTGACCGTCTCTATCTTGAGCACGCCGGGCTTGCGCGGCGCGGCCGCAGGGGCCTCCTGCTCCGCCGCGAGCTCGGCATAGAGGTCGGGTTGCAGCTCCTCGTCGCTCGGCCCCTCCTCATCGATGGCAGCCACGTCTGCCTCATCGGCAGCACTCTCCTGCGCCTGCTGCGGCTCGGCGGTAGGCGGAGCGGCAAGGTGACGCGGAGTCGGCAGCGCCACCACCTGATCCACCGGCTCCTGTTCTGCACTGGCCGGCACCACTGCGGGAACCGCACGGGCGATGGCGTCCGGTTTGAGCTCGCCGGCCGCCTGCAGCTGGCGGGCCTCGACGACCCGCTGGCTCTGCTGCCAGTAGATCCAGGTGCGCCAGCCCAGAATGCCGAGAGCCAGCCCGCAGATCAGGGTCAGCAGCAGCATCCACCAGCCCTGCTGGCGAACCGGTGGCACATAGACGGCCCCCTCGCCCCCCTGCTGGCGCTGTTCCAGATCCTTGAGCATCTGATTGATCACGCTCATTGCCAGACTCCATAGGCGAGGGCGCAGCCCAGCAGCAGCACGAGAGGCCACCAGCGCCGCGCCACGAAGCGGCGGGCATCGTCGGTGTCGCGCACGGCCAGCCACACCAGCCGGCTATCGATCTGGCGCGCCCCCTGGCCATAGGCCAGCATCAGGCACTTCTGCGCCAGTATGTTGATGAGTCGCGGAATGCCGCGCGAGGCGCGCCACAGCTGGCGCAGCGCCCGGCCGCCAAACAGCGGGGCCCCGCGATAACCGGAAATCTGCAATCTGTGCTCCAGGTAGGCCCGGGTTTCATCGAAACGCAGCGGCCGCAGGCAGTAGGAGAAGCCGATCCGCTGGCGCAGCTGGCGCAGATGGGGCTTGGCCAGCCTGGCGTCCAGCTCGGGCTGGCCGAACAGCACGATCTGCAGCAACTTGCTCGATTCGGTCTCCAGGTTGCCGAACAGCCGGATTGCCTCCAGCGTCTCGTCCGGCAGCGCCTGCGCCTCGTCGATCAGCACCACCACCCGGCTTCCCTGCTGATGCAGGGCGATCAGGTGGCGATGGATGCGATCGGTCAGATCCAGCTCGCTCTGATCCCGCACCGCCAGTCCCAGCTCCAGCGCCAGGGCGATGCGCAGCTCGGCTGGGTTGAGATGGGGGTTGGGCAACCAGGCCAGACGCACTGGCCGCTCCTCGGAGCCCAGTTCGCTCAGCAGCTTGCGGCAGAGCAGGGTCTTGCCGGTGCCGACCTCGCCGGTCACCTTGATGAAGCCCTCCCCCTGCGCCAGCGCCCAGTTGAGCACCTGCAGCGCCTCCTCGTGCGGGGGCAGCCCGTAATAGAAACCGGTGTTGGGGGTGAGGCCGAAGGGAGCCTCCTGCAAACCGAAGTGGTTCAGGTACATGGGCAATCACCTGCCATCTCTGCCCGGGAGCCCGTGATGGCCCCCGGCACGTGGTCAAACCGGTCCAGGATCATGACTCAGCCCTTGGGCGGATACCATTTGTCGAGCAGCTCGGAGGAGCGCTGCAGTTCGTTCTGCCAGGTGTCCTTCTCCACCACGGTCGGCTTGAGCAGGATCACCAGCTCCACCTTCTTGGCGCTTTCGCGGCGGTTGGTGAAAGCCTCGCCGACCCAGGGAATGTCCCCCAACAGCGGCACCTTGCTGACGATCTCCTGCTTGTCGGTCTTCATCAGGCCGCCGATGACGATGATGTCGCCATTGTTGGCCTGTACCACGGTATCGGACTCGCGGATCGAGCTCTTGGCCAACGGCAGGATCAAGGGGTCCGCCGTGCCGACATCGATGGTTTTCTTCTGCTCTTCGGTGTCGATGACGGAGGGGTGAATATGCAGCAGCACCTTGCCCTCTTCGTCGATCTGCGGCGTTACGTCCAGCGCGATGCCGGAGAAGAAGGGAGTCAGCTCTACATTGGGCGTGACTATCGGTGCCGATGTGCCTGAGGTTGTGGTCGTGGTGGAGGCGTTGGTGACGAAATACTCGTCGGTCCCCACCTTGATCACCGCCTTCTGGTTGTTGGTCGCCGTCACCCGCGGGCTGGAGAGGGTATTCACGTCCCCCTGGGTCTTGAGCAGGTTGACCGCCACGTTGAAGTTGCCATCGGAAATCTTGAAGCCGGCCCCGCCACCCAGGGCGCTGAAGATCTGGTTCGGGGTGTTGGCAATCGTGCTCGGTGTCAGCGAACCACCGCCGGTAATGCCCTTGTTGCCATCCCAGCTGGCGGAGAGACCGCTCCAGTCCACCCCCTGCTCGTAACCCTCGTTGAGGGACACCTCCAGGATCCGCGCCTCCAGCACCACCTGACGCTTCAAGTGGCTCTCTGACTGATTGAGGAACTCGCGCACCGCCTTGAGCTCCTTCGGATAGGCCCGGATGGTCACCAGGCCCGCCTGCGGGCTGGTGATGACGGCGCGGCCGTCGCCGCTACCGATCAGGGTCTGCAGGGTGTCGCGCAGATCGGTCCAGTAGTCGCTGTTGGTGTCGGTCTCGATGCGGGTGCCGTTGCTGTCGCTGTTCGAGTTGCCGTTGGAAGAGCGGTTGCTGGTACTGTTGTTGGTGTTGTTGTTGGCGTTATCGAAGTTGTTGTTATTGCTGCTGTTGTTGTCGTTAGAGGCCACCCCGCCGGTGCTGACCGAGGTGCGGGAGAGACCGCGCCGGGACATCATCAGGTAGTTGACCGGGATGGTCTCGGTGCGCAGCCCGGCCGGATAGACGTGGAACACGTTGCCCTTGCGCTGCACGTCGAAGCCGTACATGTCACCCACCACCGCCAGCACTTCGGTCAGGGTCACGTCCTTGAGCTCGACCGAGATCTGGCCGGCCACCCCGGGGTGTACCGCCACGCTGTAGCGGGAGCCCTTGAACAGGGAGCCGAAAAACTCCACCGCATCCACGTCGTGGGCAGCAATGCGCAGCCGCGGTTCCGGCATGCTGATGGCCTGGGGCGGACGATTGAGCTGCAGCAGTTCGCTCTGTACCGACTTGGGTACACTGGTCAGCGCCCCGCCCTTGTTCTGCTCGGTCATGGCATGCCTGAGTGCGTCCTTGGCCTGCACGGGTTCGGGGTGCCGGTAGCTGGTACAGCCTGCCGTCAGCACGGCGGCGGAGATCAGGCAGAGATGATGTTTTTTCATGTAATAAGTGCACCCTGACTTGCAATTAAACTCGACAAACCTGGCTCCGCCCATCCCGGGTGGAGCGCGTTCAGATCCGGACCTTGCTGGCAAACAGGGTCAGCGACTGGCGCTTGCCCCCCTTCTCCAGCACCACGGCATCTGCGCCTATGGCCACCACGCGATAACCGTCGACCTGCTGGCCGACCCGATAACTGCTGCCGTTGAGCACCGCCAGTGCCGGGCCGTTGCCCAGCATGATGCTCTGCAGCCTGGGCAGACCGGCCTCGCGCTGGCCGGTTGCACTGGCGCCGCTGGTCGCGCCGCTCAAAGGGGCGGTGGGGTCCTGCAACAGCTCGGGCTGCGCCTGGGCCAGCAGACTGAACAGACACACCCACAGGGGGAACCATCTAGCCACGGATAAACTCCTTGCTGGTGCTGAGGGTGTAGATCTCCATCTCTACCACTGCCTTGGGATACTCCTGCACCTGGTAGTCAAACTGCTTCCAGTAGAAGTGGCGCGGCAGCCCCTCCAGCGCCTTGAGATACTGATACACATCGAAATAGCCGCCCTCCAGCTTGAGCCGGATGCCGTGCTTGAACAGGTTGATGCGCTGCTCGCCCGCCATCAGCGGCTCCGGCGTCAGCGAAGTGAGTGCCACCATGTGCAGATTGGCGGAGCGCGACAGCAGGGCCTCCAGCACGGCCGGCATCTCGTGGGCCTGGATCAGATCCACCGTCTGGGCCTTGAGTTCGGCGTCCAGCTTGCCCAGCTCGCCATCCAGCTGCGCCAGCTGGGTACGTACATGCAGATCCGGATCTCGCGCCAGTTTGGCCTGCTTGCCCTGGTTCTCGAGATCCATGATCTCCAGATCCCGCTGGGCAGTGCTCAGCGCCAGCCGCTCCTGCTCCAGCCGCACCGCGGCCCCATCCAGCCAGCCATAGATGGCAACGGCGCCGACCACGACCACCCCGGTCAGCAGGATCAGTACCCGCTCGCGCTGGCTGAGGGCGGTGATCTTGTCGGCCCAGGCCTGCCACTGCTCTTTCAGGCTCATCAGGGCTTCTCCCGCTCGATGCCGCTGAGCTGGAAGGCCAGCCGGCCCTCCTTGTCACGGCTTAACGTCAGCTCACCAAACTGCTTGCCCGCCAGCGACGGGGTCTGCTTGAAACGGTTGACCCAGGCCGGCACATCCTGGCTGCGCCCGGCGAAGCCGGACAGGTTGACGTAGCCGTCGGCGATCTCGATCCGCTGCAAGGAGAGCTGCGGATCGCGGATACGGGAGAGATCGGCCATCAGCCCGGCATAGCCCTGGGATTTTTGCAGCGCCAGGCTGCCCAGCTGCCGCATCAGGCCCTGCTTGGCGGTCAGCTCCTCCTGCTTGGTGACAAGCTGCTGTTGCAGCAGGCCATCGGCCTGGTGACGGGCCAGCTCGGCATCCAGCCGCTGCGCCTCGCCACGCTTGATCTCCAGCGCCGCCCGCACCTGCACCAGCTCGCGCTCGACAGCGTGTTGCTGCCAAGCGATGACGCCGGCGGCGCACAGCAGCAACAGCACGCTGCCGCCCCATACCAGCGCCATCTGGTTGAGGCTGGCCCACTGTCGTCTGGGCCGAAACTCGGCGCCGTAGAGGTTGATCTGGCGTTTCATCAGGCATCCTCCCCCAGAGCGGCGGCATAAGCCGAGAGATATTCCACGCCGGACAGGATCGCCTTGTTGGCCATGGCAGAGACGGCAAAGCCGAAGGTCTGCTCCATGTGGCGCACCAGAGTACCGATGAAGGGCGAGGCGATGGCGAGCTGCATCTGGCCGAGTTCCGGCAGTTTGAGCTGGCCCACCAGATAGTCGAGAGAGCGCTGGATCTCCAGCGCCAGCGAATCGAGCAGCATGGCGTCAGGATCATGCTCGCCGGTGAGGGCGCCGAAACCGCGCAACTGGCGGGAGAAGCAGAGCCCCCCCTGATGGAACACCAGCAGTTGCAGATCCTGCCCCTTTGGCTGCCACAACAGCATGCGCACCGTCTGATCCGGCTCGTACAGCGCGGTCATCGCCAGCTCGTCGCTGACGATAGCGTCCAGGCTGGCGATGCCGTTGACCGCATCCGCCAGCTGCTGCACCCGCGCCTTGGGCACGCAGATCACGTTGATGCGCGGCCGGCCCGCCGGCGGGGTGGGCAGATCCACATAATCCATGGCGAGCTGCAGCACGGATTCACTGACGTAATCCTTGATCGCCCAAGGCAGGGCACCGGCCATTTCGGCATCGGGGACGGCGGGCTTGTCGATCTGGACCTGTTGATAAAGGCTGGCCGCGAGGGCGACTCGCACCTTAGACTTGGCGAGGCCGTGGCGGCTGAACAGCTCGGCCATGGCCTGAGGCCACTCTTGCGGGCCATTGATGGCGCGGGTGGCGAAGATAGGCGGGTTGCCGAGCGAAGCCAGCATGATCCGATCGCTGGCCAGCAGGAGTCCTACCTGACGGCTGGGGGTCGAACGTCTGAAAAGTTGTTTCATTGAAACCCGCACCTGGCTGCCCAAAACGGATTAAACCTTAGCATAAACAGAGCATTAGCCTCCAGATAAATGACCGATTACTCATTGTCACCCCACTCGCCCCCGATGGCGCTGCCGCCCCTGCAGCCCGCCCTGTTGCCCTCGCCGCTGCAAGCTGTCTCGCACCCGCTGCTGAGTGCCCATGGAGTCCAGCTCTGGTGCAAACGGGACGATCTGATCCACCCCGCCATCTCGGGCAACAAGTGGCGCAAGCTCAAGTACCACCTGCTGCATGCCAGAGAGCAGGGCAAACGCCATCTGCTCTCGTTTGGCGGCGCCTACTCCAATCACATCCATGCCCTGGCGGCGGCGGGGTGCCAATCTGGCCTGCGCATTACCGGCATCATACGCGGGGAGCCGGAAGCCGTCAGCAACTGCACTCTGAGCGCTGCAAAAGGCTGGGGCATGGATCTCGTTTTTGTCGACCGTCAAAGCTACCGGCGGCGGCAGGATCCCGCCTGGCTGGCCCAATTCGAGGATGAAGAGACCCTGATAGTGCCGGAAGGGGGCAGCAGCCCGCTGGCCATTCCCGGGGTGGCCGAGCTGGTCGATGAAGTGCCCTTCTCGCCGGATCTCTGGGTGCTGCCCTGCGCCAGCGGCGGCACCCTGGCCGGGCTCATCGCCGGCAAGCGGGCACCGCAGCAGATCCTCGCCATCGCGGTACTCAAGGGGGGGAGCTTCATTGCCGACGAGGTGCGCCGACTCCATCCCGCCGCCGCCGACACGCCCGGCTGGCGGATCGCGCTGGATCACCACGACGGCGGCTATGCCAAATTCAGTCCGGCACTCTGGCAATGGGTGCAGGCCTTCAGCGCCGAGACGGGCCTGCCGCTGGAGCCCATCTACAGCGGCAAGGCCATGTGGGGGCTGTTTCGCGAGCTGGCGGCAGGCCGCATCCCGCGCGGCAGCAAGATCGTCTTCATCCACACCGGTGGCATGCAGGGGCTGGCGGGGCTGAGGGAGCAGGGGCGCCTGTGACGGCGTGCCGGGCGCAATACCGGCGCTGAACCACAGAAAGAGAGGGTCGCCCAGGCGACCCTCTCTTGCATCCATCAGGCGCCGGCCGGCTCCAGCACCAGCCGCTCCGGCTCGGCGAACCAGGGGCCCTGCCCGGCGTGCACCCCGAGGTGACGCAGCATCTTCCACTCGTCGCCGCTCTCCACCCCCACAGCGATGACCCGGGTGCGGGTGTTGGCACAGCCTCCCACCAGGCTGCGCACCGCCATCTGGTTGACCTGGCGGGTATGGATCTCGCGCACCAGGCTGGGGTGCAGCTTGAGGAAGTTGATCTCGAACTCCTTGATGTACTGGGTGCTCACCACATCCTGGCCGGCGTGATCGATGGCCAGCTGGCAGCCCAGCATGCGCAGCGCCCGCAGCGGCCGCTTGAGCGCCTCGTAGTGGCGGGTGACCTGAGCCTCGGAGAGTTGCAGGATCAAGCGCTCGTTGGTGCTGCGCGGCAGCTGGAACAGGTCGAAGAACAGCCAGCGCTGGAACTCCCGGTGCAGCAGGCTCTGGGCGCAGAGGGTCAGGCTGATGGGGCAGCTCTGTTCGGAGCGCTGGCGCAGCAGGCCGAGGGTCTGCTCCGCCACCAACCGATCCAGCGGCAGCAACAGCCCCGCCTTCTCCGCCATCGGCATGAAGACGCCGGCCTGCAGCTCCCGCCCCTGCTCGTCGTGGATCCGGATCAGCAGATCCTGCTGCAATACCACCTGATCCCGCTCCTGCTGCACCGGTTGCACATAAAAATCGATGCCGTGCTCTTCAATGCGCCGGCCGATCAGGGTGCGCCAGCGCACCGTGCCCTTGCTGCTCTGCTCCTCGTCCAGCTGTTTCTCGTAGAGGAACCAGCCGGTGTGGCCCTGCAGCCGCGCGCTCTTGAGCGCCAGCTCCGCCTCCTCCTGCACCTTGAGCAGGGAATCCTCGGCCTGATAGCAGACGGCGCCGAGATAGACGGCGGTATCTGGATTGACCGCCTCGGGCCAGTGCAGTCGCTGCAGGCTCTTGTGCAGCTGGCCGGCGCCATCCACCATCTCGCTTTCCGACATGTTGGGCAGCAGCACGGCAAACACCTGGCCGGCATAGCGGGCCTGCAGGGCACCGTTGTGCTTGCGCACGAAGGCGGCGATGGAGGCGCTCGCCTCCATCAGCAGATCCTGGCTCTGGCGGCCGTTCAGCTCGGGATCCAGCTCCTCCAGGCCGGCCAGCTCGATCAGCAGCACGCCACCGCTCATCACGCTCGCCTCCATGATGGCGCTCTCCAGCCGGTTGTCGAAGAACAGCCGGTTACCGATGCCAGTCATCTTGTCGACGAAGGCGTTGCTGCGGATGAAGTTGTCGAAGCGGCTACGCTCCTTGCGGGCATCCGCCAGCTCGGCCAGCAGATAGTCGAGGGCCTGGCTGGCCGGCTGCGGCCACTCATCGGCCGGATCGTGGGCCAGCTTGGTGAGCTTGTTGTCGAGGATCAGCTGGGCGCGCTCGGCCAGCAGCTCGGCTCCCCGCAACTGCAATCGCAGCCAGCGAATGGAGTACCAGAGGCCGAACACCACGATGAAGACGCCAAGGGAGATGCCGGACATCGCCTTGATGGAGTACTCGAACTCCTTGAACGGCCGCTCCAGCTTGAAGTCGGCCTGCATGCCCGGCTGATGGGGCATGGGCTGGTGATAGGGGATCAGCAGGCTCTCGTCGGTCGGCTGCTGTACGTCACGAAACCAGTAAATCCGCTGCTTGTCCTGGCGGATCTCCAGCTCCACCACGTGGGCCGAGCGCAGCAGGGTCGGCAGCCAGCGGGTCAGATCCTGATGATCGTCGGCCACCTCCAGCTGCTTGTCGATGATCTCGACCAGCGAGTTGACCTTCTTCTGTTGCATCTCCATGCCCAGCTCACGAAAGCTGAACACCCCGCCAAGCAGCACCATGGCCATGGCCGCAATGACACACAGGGTAATAAACGAGACAAGCTGAGTGGTCAGTTTCATGTGCCTTTCCGTATGCCCGACAACATCCATGTGGCTTCATCGTATCAGCCAACCTCGAAGCGCGCCTATGGACGAAGATCCCGCTTCTGGAATTAAGCGGGCGAGCATACCCAAACCGGTACGAGAACACCAAGCCCCGGGCGGGGTGACGGCCAAAAAATGACGGATGACGGGAAGAAACGGGAGGAAACTCAGCGCACTGGCTGAACGGCGGGCAGAAAAATGGTCCCACAAAGGGGACCAAAAGAAACACTCATATCAAAACTAACACTCTGTGCTACTGACAAAAAACAGATACAGGAGTATTGAACACACGGTGAGTCAAACCGCACGGCTACTCTAGCCACTTCAGATAAGCTGGACAATTGTCATTTATGACAGGTCAGCGATTGAATCTTCAGCAGTCGATTTTATAAAACCATTATTTATCAGCAGATTATAAATCTGCTGCACAAGTGTGATCGCCTCCGCTCAAATCGATGCAGCTAATGCACTATGATGATGCCTCTCATATGCATCCCATTCGTTCATCAGGCAGGTATCCCTTGCGACCCATCTCCCCCCTCTGGCTCACTCTGTTGCTGTTCTGCCTGCCCCTGCTGGCCAGCCTGCCCCTCAGCCAGCTGCTCGGCAGCCCGCTGGCCCACCAGCTGCTGCAGGAGAAGAAGACGGAGATCGAAGCCGCCCTGGCGGAACGCCATCGGGCGCTGGATGAGAGCATCCGCAGCCAGCTGACCCAGTTTCGCTTCGACTGCGGTGAGCAGGACATGGCGCTGCTGCGGGATCCCCGCTTTTACAACAGCCACATCCGCATCCAGGGGATCATGCTCGCCGCCGGTGGCGGCTGCTCCAGCCTGGGGGTAGACCTGCCCTTCACCCCGGCCGAACTGCCGCCCTACCCCAGCCAGGAGCAGTTCGGGATCGCCGCCACCATGGCCCGCTTTCACACCGAGCAGGAGCTGGTCGCCTACTACCGCATCGGCGGCAACATCGTCTACTGGGTGCTGAGCAACAGCTGGAGCCACGCCCTGCTGCAGTACCCCTGCCGCAACTGCTTCTATCTGGAGTTCAGCCAGCAGCAGCCGGGAGTCGCCAGCCCGACCTTCCCTCGCGGCGACAGCGCCATCAAGCAGGAGAGCGGCAGCCAGAGCCTCAGCCTCAGTTTCCTCGACCCCAATGAGCAGATCCGGCAAACCCTGTGGGCGGGCGAGGCGCTCGAGCGCTACGCCCAGCAGCAGGCCCGCCACTACGGGCTCTGGGGCGGCGCGGCGGTCGGGGCCCTGCTGGTCGCCGCCTACTGGGGGCTGCGCAACTACCGGCGTTCGCTCAAGGGGTTGCTGCAGGCCGGGCTGGCACGACGGGAGTTCGTGCCCTTCTATCAACCCGTGGTCGACAGCCGCAGCCAGCAGGTGGTGGGCTTCGAGGCGCTGCTGCGCTGGCAGCGGGGCGGCGGCCTGATCCCGCCCGGCGCCTTCATCGACTATGCAGAGGAGCAGCAACTGATCCTGCCGATGACCAGCCAGCTGCTGGAGAAGGTGATCGCGGATCTGCCCAGACTCGCCCCCGGCCAGTGGGTCAGCGTCAACATAGTGGCCGCCCACCTCGAGCACCCGCACCTGCGCAACCTGCTGCTGCTACACGGCTGGCCCTCCCCCGCCCAGCTCACCTTCGAGCTGACCGAGCGCAAGCCCATCACCGACATCGAGACCGCGATCGCCGAAATCGGCGCCCTGCAGCAGCAGGGCTACCACTTCAAGCTGGATGACTTCGGTACCGGTTACGGCGGCTTCGCCTACCTGCAGCGGCTCGGCATCCGCCAGATCAAGATCGACAAAATGTTCGTCGACACCATAGGCACCGACGACCTCAAGCGCAGCGTGCTGGATGCCACCATCGCCTTCGGCCGCGAATCGGGCATGGAGATGATCGCCGAAGGGGTCGAGCGTCAGTCTCAAGTGGATTACCTTGGCCAACGCGGTGTGCACCTGATCCAGGGCTATGTCTATGCACAGCCCATGGCGCTGACCAAGCTGAAGATCTGGCTGCTGGCCTGGTATCAGAACCACACGGGCGAGCGGTGAGCCACACTACCGAGGCCGGCCGCTCATATCTTGCAACAAAATGAGCAACAAAATGATTTTCCCTTGAGCGGACAACTCCCTTTATCATGAACAGGCGCGCCACCTCGTGTGGCGCCGCCACCCTGTTCCTTACCCGTCGGCTCACGCCGCCCTGATGATGAGAACCATTGCCTATGAAGTCATTTATCCGGCAAGAGATTGCCCTGCCCGTTGGCCTGCTCACCCTGCTCTTTTTCAAGACGCTCGGCAGCGACCTGCTGACAGAGGCCACTCCGCTCGGGATTTATCTTCCTGTCTCGGCGGTGCTGCTTGCCATCGTCACCTGGGCCATCTTCTCGGTGGTGCGCCACTCGGATGCCCTTGCCATCAAGCTTGGCGAGCCTTTTGGCACCCTGATCCTCACCCTGTCGGTCATCTCGCTGGAAGTGGTGATGATCTCCTCGGTCATGCTGACCGGCGAACCCAATCCGGTGATGGCCCGCGACACCATGTTTGCCGTGGTGATGCTGGTGACCAACGGCCTGGTGGGCTTCACCCTGCTGTTCGGCGGCTGGCGCTACCACACCCAGAGCTTCAATCTGGACGGGGTCAAATCCTATCTGGTGGCCATCATTCCGCTGGCGCTGCTCTGCCTGGTGCTGCCCAACTTCACCGAAGGGGGCAACATCGGCAGCATGTCGAGCGCCATGTCCTGGATGCTCATCATCATCTCGGTGCTGCTCTACGGCGTCTTCCTGCTGATCCAGACCCGCAGCCACAGCCACTTCTTCATCGACAGCGATCACGAAGACTACGAAGAGCACCACGGCCCGCTGCAGAGCAACGTCTACCACACCCTGTTGCTGCTCGCCTATCTGGTGGTGGTGATCCTGCTGGCCAAGACCCTGGCCATTCCCATCAACCACGGGGTCAAGGTACTGGCGGCGCCACCGGCGCTGGGTGGCTTCATCGTCGCCTGTATCGTGCTGGCCCCCGAAGCGGTCGGCGCCATCAAGGCGGCCTTCAACAATCAGCTGCAGCGGGCCATGAACCTCTACTTCGGCTCGGTGCTGGCCACCATCGCCCTCACCGTGCCTGCGGTGCTGTTCATCGGCGCCATGCTGGGACAGGAGGTGCGCCTGGGCCTCTCCGCCGCCGACATGGTGCTGCTGTTCACCACCCTCATGGTATGCAAGGTGACCTTCAGCAGCGGCCGCACCAATGTGCTGCACGGGGCCACTCACCTGGTGCTGTTCGTGGTGTACCTGTTCCTGATGTTCGAGCACGAATAACCGCGTACCTGCGCCAGCAACGAAAAGACCGCCCGATGGGCGGTCTTTTGTTATCTGCTCCGGGATCTCACGGACGCCAAAGAAGCGGCTTCCCCCTCATCCCCTACCCTTCTCCCGCCAGGGGAGAAGGGGGAGCAAGGCTTACAGGCTCGGCAACACGCCGGCCGGGATCAGGTCGTTGTAGCTGGCCCGGCCCAGCAGGGCGGCGGCCGCCTCGATGTCCGGCGCGAAGTACCTGTCCTTGTCGTAGAAGCTGACCTCTTCCCGCAGCCGGCCCTTGGCCAGCTCGATGAGCTCGGTGCTGCGCAGGGGAGCACGAAAATCCAGCCCTTGCGCCGCCGCCAGCAGTTCCACCGCTAGAATACCGCGGGTGTTCTCCGCCATATCCGCCAGCCGGCGGCCAGCGAAGGTCGCCATGGAGACGTGATCCTCCTGGTTGGCAGACGTCGGCAGGCTGTCCACCGAGGCCGGATGGGCCAGGGTCTTGTTCTCGGAGGCGAGCGCCGCCGAGGTGACCTGGGCGATCATGAAACCGGAGTTGACGCCGCCGTTGTTGACCAGGAAGGCCGGCAGACCGGACATCCGCGAGTCGATCAGCAGTGCCATGCGCCGCTCGGACAGCGACCCGATCTCGGCGATGGCCAGCGCCAGGTTGTCGGCGGCGAAGGCCACGGGTTCTGCGTGGAAGTTGCCGCCGGAGAGGATGTCTTCATCCTCGGCAAACACCAGCGGGTTGTCGGAGACCGCGTTGGCCTCGCACACCAGCACCTCGGCGGCCTGGCGGATCTGGGTCAGGCAGGCGCCCATCACCTGTGGCTGGCAGCGCAGGGAGTAGGGATCCTGCACCTTCTCGCAATTGTGATGGGACATGCCGATCTCGCTGCCATCCACCAGCAGGTGGCGGTAGCAGGCGGCCGCGTCAATCTGGCCACGCTGACCGCGCACCGCATGGATGCGGGCATCGAACGGCCGGCGGCTGCCAAGGGCGGCCTCCACACTCATGGCGCCGATGGTGATGGCACCGGCGTAGAGATCCTCGGCGTGGAACAAGCCTTCCAGCGCAAAGGCGGTACTCGCCTGGGTGCCGTTGAGCAGGGCCAGCCCCTCTTTCGGTGCCAGCGCGATGGGCTCCAGCCCGGCAATCTTCAGCGCCGTGGCGGCATCGATCAGCTCGCCAGCGTGGCGGGCCTTGCCTTCACCAATCAGCAGGCAACTCATGTGGGCCAGCGGCGCCAGATCGCCGGAGGCGCCGACGGAGCCCTTCTTCGGCACCACCGGATAGACTTCGGCGTTGATCAGCCGCATCAGGGCCTCCAGCACCACCAGCCGGATGCCGGAGAAGCCGCGCGCCAGCGAGTTGAGCTTGAGCACCATCATCAGCCGCACGGTGGCGTCATCCATATACTCGCCAATCCCCGCCGCATGAGAGAGCACAATGGAGCGCTGCAGCTCGTCCAGCTGCTCCACCGGAATGCGGGTGTTGGCCAACAGGCCAAAGCCGGTGTTGATGCCGTACACCACCCGGTTTTGCTCGATCACCTTGGTGACCACGGCGGCGGAGGCGTGGATCCCGGCCAGAGCGGCGGGATCCAGTGAAACGTGTACCGGCTCGCGGCTGACGCGGCGCAGGGTGGCAAGATCCAGCTCGCCCGGGGTAATAGTCAATTCAAACATGGTGTTACACCTTTCCTTTGACACCGTTGGCGCCGTCAATCATCGGCAGATCCAGTTTCGCCTCGTGGGCGCAGTTGATGGCAATCTCGTAGCCGGCGTCGGCGTGACGCATCACCCCGGTGGCCGGGTCGTTGCGCAGCACCCGACCGACCCGCTTGGCGGCGTCATCCGTGCCGTCGCAGACGATCACCACACCGGAGTGCTGGGAGAAGCCCATGCCGACCCCACCGCCGTGGTGCAGGGAGACCCAGGTCGCGCCGCCGGCCGTGTTGAGCAGGGCGTTGAGCAGCGGCCAGTCGGAGACGGCATCGGAACCATCCATCATCGACTCGGTCTCGCGGTTCGGGCTCGCCACCGAGCCGGAATCCAGGTGATCACGGCCGATGACGATGGGGGCTTTCAGCTCGCCATTCTTGACCATCTCGTTGAAGGCCAGGCCGAGGCGTACCCGATCCTTGACCCCGACCCAGCAGATCCGCGCCGGCAGGCCCTGGAAGGCGATGCGCTCGCGGGCCATGTCGAGCCAGTTGTGCAGGTGAGGATCATCGGGGATCAACTCCTTCACCTTCTGGTCGGTCTTGTAGATATCTTCCGGATCGCCGGAGAGCGCCACCCAGCGGAACGGGCCAATCCCCTCGCAGAACAGCGGGCGAATGTAGGCCGGGACGAAGCCGGGGAAGTCGAAGGCGTTTTTCACCCCCTCCTCCAGCGCCATCTGGCGGATGTTGTTGCCGTAATCCAGGGTGGCGGCACCGCGGGCTTGCAGGGTCAGCATGGCTTCCACCTGACGGGCCATGGAGTGGCGGGCGGCGACGTTCACCTCCTGGGGCGCGGATTTTTGCAGCGCGCGCCACTGGGCCACGCTCCAGCCCTGGGGCAGGTAGCCGTGCACCGGGTCGTGGGCGGAGGTCTGGTCGGTCACCACGTCCGGGGTGATGCCACGGGCCACCAGCTCGGCGAACACGTCGGCGGCGTTGCCGAGCAGACCGACGGAGACGGCGCTGCCGCTCTGTTTGGCCTCTTCGATCATGGTCAGCGCCTCATCCAGGCTGTGGGCCTTCTTGTCGACGTAGCGAGTACGCAGACGAAAATCGATGCGGGTCTCGTCGCACTCCACCGCGATCATCGAGAAGCCAGCCATGGTGGCAGCCAGCGGCTGGGCGCCACCCATGCCGCCGAGCCCGCCGGTCAGGATCCAGCGCCCCTTGGGCTCGCCGTTGAAGTGCTGGTTGGCCACCGCGAAGAAGGTTTCGTAGGTGCCCTGCACGATCCCCTGAGTACCTATGTAGATCCAGGAGCCAGCGGTCATCTGGCCGTACATCATCAGGCCTTTCTTATCCAGCTCGTTGAAGTGTTCCCAGTTGGCCCAGTGGGGTACCAGGTTGGAGTTGGCGATCAGCACCCTAGGCGCATCCTTGTGGGTCTGGAACACCCCGACCGGCTTGCCGGATTGCACCAGCAGGGTCTCGTCTTCCTCGAGCCGGGTCAGCACCTCGACTATCTTGTCGTAGCAGGCCCAGTTGCGGGCGGCACGGCCGATGCCGCCATACACCACCAGCGACTGGGGATGCTCGGCCACTTCCGGATCCAGGTTGTTCATCAGCATCCGCAGCGGCGCTTCGGTGAGCCAGCTCTTGGCGGTCAGCGTGGTGCCGCGCGGGGCGCGGATCACGCGATTGGGATCATGACGGGGATCCTGGTGTTGCTGGGACATATACACTCCTTGTTTATCGATGCAGCAGGGTGGCGGCCGGCCGGTGGCAGGCCGCTACTTGGTTAACTGATGGACCAGCCGGGCAGCCACGCGGGCACTGCGGTTGTCCTGATCCAGACTCGGGTTGTATTCGGCCAGATCGGCGAGCCTGAGCTTGCCGCTGGCCCGGATATGGGCGATAAGCGGTTCGATGACCGCCAGCTCCACACCGCGGGCGGCGGGCGCGCTCACTCCCGGCATCACGGCCGCCGGCAGCACGTCGAGATCGATGGTCAGATAGAGGTGATCGCAGCGGGCGATGAAGGCATTCAGCCCGCTGAGCAAGACCGGCAGCTCGGCCGGCGTCATCGCTTCGTCCAGCACGTGCCACACTCCCAGCGCCTCGGCGCGCGCGAACAGCGCCCGGGTATTGGCGGTCTCGGCCACCCCGAGACAGGCGTAGGTAAACGGCGAGCCCTGGGCGGCGCACTGCTCGGCAATCTGGAAGAAGGGAGTGCCGGAGCTCGCCTGCTCCAGCTTCATGCGCAGGTCAAAGTGGGCGTCGAAGTTGATGATGCCGACCCGGCCACGACCAGCCAGATGACGATTGAGGCCGCTCCAGCTGCCGAAGGCCACCTCGTGGCCACCGCCCAATACCAGCGGGAAGTGCCCCTCGCCCAGCAAGTGGGCTACCCGTTCGGCTAGGCGGCCATGGGCGGCATCGAGATCGCCATCCTCGCAGTGCACGTCACCGCTGTCATAGACGGGCTGGCCCAGATGCCAGGCGCTGTTGGCCAGCCGCTTGCGGATCGCCAACGGCGCACCGGCGGCCCCTACCCGCCCCTTGTTGCGGCGCACCCCCTCGTCACAGGCAAAGCCCACCAGGGCTACGCCCGGGGCGGCGCTGCCGGCTTGCGGCCAGGGTTGTACCTTGTCGTGCCAGCGCAGGGCCAGCTCGCCATCTTCCGGATCCTGGCGCCCCTGCCAGACCGACATGTCGACCGGGTTGAACTTATCCATGGAGGGTCTCCTCGCCATTGACCACCCGGCTCACCAGCTGATCGACGCCGATGAGGTAGCTGAGCTCGGCCGGATGGCCGCAGTTCCAGACCAGAAAGTCCGCCAGCATGCCGACCCTGAGCTGCCCCAGCTGCTCCTGCTCGCCAAGCGCGCGAGCGGCGTGGCGGGTCACTCCGGCCATGGCCTCCACCGGGGTCAGGCCGAACAGGGTGCAGGCCATGTTCATGGCCATCCGCAACGAGACGATGGGAGCCGTGCCCGGGTTGATGTCGGAGGAGACCGCCATCGGCACCCCCGCCTTGCGCAGCGCGGCGACCGGCGGCAGCTTGGTCTCCTTGAGGAAGTAGAAGGCGGTGGGCAGCAGAGTGGCCACCACGCCACGATGGGCCAGCGCCTGGATCCCTTCCGGATCCAGGTACTCCAGGTGATCCACCGAGAGGGCGCCGAAGTTGGCGGCCAGGGTACTGCCACCCAGGTTGGAGAGCTGATCCATATGCCCTTTCACCGCCAGACCGTATTGATCCGCCGCCAGATAAACCTGCTCGGTCTGGGCCAGCGAGAAGCCGATGTGTTCACAGAAGACGTCCACCGCATCGGCCAGGCCCGCCTCGGCGGCGGCCGGGATGATCTCCTGGCAGATGGTCTCGACCCAGGAGTCGGGATCGTCGCGATACTCCGGCGGCACCGCATGAGCCGCCAGCAGGGTGGTCTTGACCCGGATCGGCAGCGCCTCCCCCAGTCGGCGGGCGACTCGCAGCATCTTGAGCTCGTCCGCCAGGGTGAGGCCGTAGCCGGATTTGATCTCCACCGTGGTGACCCCTTCCCGGATCAGGGATTTCACCCTCGGCAGCGCCAGCTCAAACAGCTGATCCTCGCTGGCCGCGCGGGTAGCGCGCACCGTGCTGATGATGCCGCCGCCCTTGCGGGCGATCTCCGCATAGGGCACACCCTTCTGGCGCAGTTCGAACTCTTCGGCGCGGCTGCCGGCGAAGATGAGGTGGGTGTGGCAATCGATGAGGCCGGGGGTGACCAGCTTGCCCTTCATGTCCTGCCAATGGGCGGGATAGGGGCCCTTGAGATCCTGCATCGGCACCAGGGCGTGGATCCGGCCTTCGTGAACGCCGAGGGCATGGGCCTCCAGCAGACCGTAGTCGGCCAGATCGGAGCGCAGGGTGGCGGGTGTCACGTTGAGCCAGACCCGCTCGCAGTTCAACAGTTCCTTGTTCATACCGACCTCTAAATGTATATACATTAACTTATATCCGATCTCTGACGGGAAAGAAAGGATCAAGTTCACATCTTGATAACAGCGTGTTCATTAGAGCTTAAACACAAAAAAGCCCGCCAGAGGCGGGCTTGGTCAAAAAAAAATCTGTATATACAATTAGTTGAGACTGGTCTTGGAGCTCAACTTGTAGCGGGAGCCGGGCGACAGCAAACGGGCATAGGAGACCAGATAACCATCTGACCAGGTACGCCGGTGCAGCAGCAGGCAGGGCGTGTCGACCCGCACCTGCAACAAGCCCGCCTCGCCGGCACTCGGCAGCACCGCCTCCACCACGTGCTCCATCTCGGAGAGGGGGCAGACCTCCATCAGATAACGGTTGGGGGTCTGGCTGGCAAAGTCCTGCTCGCCATACTGTGGCAGCCGCTCGGCATCGACGAAGCGCTCTTCCAGCTGCAGCGGCTCGCCATCGGCCTGGTGGACGATGAGGCTGTGGAAGATGGGGGCACCGACCCGCAGGCCCAGCTGCACCGCCACCTTCTCGTCGGCGGCCTGACGCTGCAGCCGGATCACCCGGCCACTGTACTCGCTGCCCCGCTCGGCGATCTCGTCGGCGATGTTGCGAATGGCCAGCAGCGGCGATTCGGTGCGCCTGTCCGCCACGAAGCTGCCGGAGCCGGCGGTGCGCACCAGCCACCCCTCGGCCACCAGTTCGCGCAGCGCCTTGTTGACCGTCATCCGGCTCACGGCGAACTGCTCGCACAGGGCGGCTTCGGTCGGGATCCGGTCGCCCGCCTGATAGTGGCGTTCGCGGATCCCGTCCAGGATGTGCTGCTTGATCTGCAGATAGAGGGCCGGTGCCAACGGAATGCTCCTCAGCGACGGCGATGGGGCGGACGCATGTCCGGCCAGGCGCGATAGACGTCCGGGATCTGCTCGGGCCCGCTGATGCAGAGATCGAGATCGTGCAGCAGACCGTCCTTGATGCCGTAGATCCAGCCGTGTACCGCCAGCTCCTGCCCCTTGCGCCAGGCGTTCTGGATGATGGTGGTGTGGCAGACGTTGGCCACCTGCTCGGCCACGTTCAGCTCGCACAGGTAGTCGAAGCGCTCGTGCTCATCCTCGATGGCATCCAGCTGCTCGCGATACTTGAAGTAGACATCCTTGATGTTGCGCAGCCAGTTGTCGATGAGCCCCAGCTCCTGGTTCTGCATCGCCGCCTTGACACCGCCACAACCGTAGTGGCCGCAGACGATGATGTGCTTCACCTTGAGCACCTCGACCGCGTATTGCAGCACCGAGAGGCAGTTGAAGTCGGTGTGTACCACCAGGTTGGCGACGTTGCGGTGGACGAACACGTCCCCCGGCAGCAGCCCCATCAGCTGGTTGGCGGGTACCCGGCTGTCGGAGCAGCCGATCCAGAGGTATTCGGGGGCCTGCTGGGCGGAGAGGGTAGCAAAGAATTCGGGATCCTCGGCCTTGATCCGTTCCGCCCACTCGCGGTTGTTGGTAAACAAGTCGTTCAAGAGTTTCACTATCTGCTCTCCCTACTGTGGCAGTGGCGGAAACATACCATACACAAGGGTAACCAAGGCAAGGCCGACCAGATCCCCGCCAAACAAAAACAGGGCCATCAGGCCCTGTTTTTATGGGAGGAAGCATCAGGCTTCCATGGCATCTTTCAGCTTCTTGAGCGCGTTTTTCTCAAGCTGACGCACCCGCTCGGCGGAGACGCCGTAGGTATCGGCCAGCTCCTGCAGGGTGGTCTTGCTGTCATCGTCGAGCCAGCGGGCACGGATGATGTGCTGGCTGCGCTCGTCCAGGGTAGCCAAGGCCGAGCTCAGGCGACGGGTCGCGTGATCGTCCCAGTTGTCGTTCTCGATGGTAGCGGCCAGATCGGAGGATTTGTCCTCCAGATAGTGAACCGGCGCAAAACCGCCCTCTTCTTCGTCATCGCCGACCAGATCAAACGCCTGATCGTAGTTGCTCATGCGCGCTTCCATCTCGGTAACGTCGGCGGCGGAGACGCCGAGGTCGGCGGCCACGGCCTGCACCTCTTCGTGGTTCAGCCAGCCCAGACGTTTCTTGGATTTGCGCAGATTGAAGAACAGCTTGCGCTGGGCCTTGGTGGTCGCCACCTTGACCATACGCCAGTTGCGCAGCACGTATTCGTGAATTTCGGCCTTGATCCAGTGCACGGCAAAGGAGACCAGGCGCACACCGACGCTCGGGTCGAAGCGCTTGACCGCCTTCATCAGGCCGATGTTGCCTTCCTGCACCAGGTCGGCCTGGGGCAGACCGTAGCCGGCATAACTCTTGGCGACATGAACGACAAAGCGCAGGTGCGACATAACGAGCTGACGGGCAGCCTCGAGATCGCCACCCTGCTGCAAACGCTCAGCCAGTTCACGCTCTTCCTCTGCGCTCAGCACCGGAATCGAGTTTACTGCCTGGATATAGCCTTCCAGACTACCTTGCGGAATCAGAGCCATAGTGCGCTGCAATGAAGTTCCCATGTTCTACCTCTTACTTTTCAATCGAATCAGTCTAACACCCTGAGAGGGCCTGTCTACTGACCGGACGCCATTCTGCGGCCTGCATCAAACATGCTGAACATGTTTGAACCGGGGTTATCTTAGGCCGGCAGGATGAATCATGAATGAACAGTCAAAAAAAGGGGGTCACAATAAAGGACCCCCGAAAAGTAGCATGCTAAGTCCATTGTTGCGGAGCTCGCAACCTTCACATGCTTGCCAAGTCAGACGAGCAAGGCATAGGGGCCACACCCGTATAAATTCTTCAGCATTTGTAGACTGCTTATAAATCAGAAGGTTCACAGGATCCAGAGAAGACCCCGAAGATCGGCAATGTTCAGATTACTCCCAGAACGGCGGCCGTGCCAGAAACGGCCACTCTTTTACTTGATCCAGGTCGCAAAATCCAGCGCTTTAAAACGCTGATAAATTAATCAGGACGGTTCGATGTCGCGAATGTGACGATGGACCGAAAACCAGGAGGCGATCAGCCCCAGCAAGGCGCCCAGCAGGATCAGGTTGATCCCGTCCACCGCCCCCATCCCCACCAGCCGGAAGTTGCTGTTGTAGAGGCCGGCCAGCTCCTTCACCACCCCTTCGCTCCAGATCACCATCACCTCGGTCAACCACCAGGCCAGCATGCCGCCGATGACCCCGAACCAGATGCCGGTATAAAGGAAGGGGCGATGGATGAAGGCATCGGTCGCCCCCACCAGCTTCAGCACCTCGATCTCGGAACGCTGGTTGAGAATATTCAGCCTGAGCGTGTTGCCGACGATCAGCAATACCGCGGAGAGCAGCAGCACCGCGATGCCGGTGATGGTGTGGCGCAGCAGGTTCATGATCCCCTGCAGCCGGGTCAGCCACTGCAGATCCAGCTTGCCCTGTTCCACCCCATCTTCGTTGTTGAGCTTGTTGAGCAGCTCGGCCGCCCCTTCCGGGTTCTGCCAGCGCGGATCCGGGATCACGCTCAGCACCGGTGGCAGAGGGTTGCTGTCGAGGTAGTCGAGCGCATCGCCAAACCCGGAAATCTCACGAAACTCCCGCAGTGCATCGTCGCGGCTCATATAGGTGACCGACTCCACCTCCGGGTAGAGCAGGATCCGCTGCTTCATGTCGAGGATGTTCTGCTCGGGCAGATCCTTGCGCAGATAGAGGGAGATCTGGGAGCTGGTCTGCCAGCTGCCCTCTACCACCTCGGCGTTTTTCAGCAGCACGTGGAAACAGGAGGGCAACGCCAGGCTGACCCCCAGCACCGCCAGCGTCATCAGCGAGGCGAGCGGGTTGCGCCACAGCTCCCCCAGGCTGGAAAAAGCCTGCCGGGCGTGGTCGACCCAATACATCATGAAGCGCCGTAGCGGTGGCTGTTTATGACGAACGATAGCCATCAGAGCTCCTCCCCTGCCGAATACATGCGACCCGCCTTGAGGGTCAGGGTGCGATAGCGCATGCGGGCAATCAGCCCCAGATCGTGGGTGGCAATCAGCACCGAGACGCCGAAGCGGTTGAACTCCTCGAACAGCCGCATGATGTCCATGGAGAGCTGGGGATCCAGGTTGCCGGTCGGCTCATCCGCCAGCAGCAGTGGCGGCTTGTTGACGATGGCGCGAGCGATGCCGACCCGCTGCTGTTCCCCGCCGGAGAGCATGCGCGGCTGGTAGCGTTCCTTGCCGAGCAGCCCGACCTTGTCGAGTGCCGCCGCCACCCGTTTGTTGATGTCTGCATGGCTGTAGCCGTCGATCACCAGCGGCAGCGCCACGTTGTCGAACACGGTGCGGTCCATCAGCAGCCGGTGATCCTGGAAGATCATGCCGATCTGGCGGCGCACGTAGGGGATCTCCCCCCGCTTGATATGGCTGACGTCGTCGCCATGAAAGAAAACACGGCCATCGGTCGGCCGTTCCATCACGCTGATGAGTTTGAGGAGGGTACTCTTGCCTGCACCCGAGTGCCCGGTCAGGAAGGCCATCTCCCCCTTGCGCAGGTGAAAACTGACTTTCTGCAGCGCCTGATGGCCGCCGCTGTAGACCTTGCTGACCTTGTCAAAACGGATCATAACGGTTCCCTGACAGTGACCAACCCCGACCAGGGTCGGGGCTGGGGGCGCACGACTCGCGGCACCCGAGCTTGCTCATCGCGAAGGAGATCACTCCTCGCGACTGAAAAGCGCCTCGATGAAGTCGTTGGCGACGAACGGACGCAGATCGTCGATCCCCTCGCCCACCCCGATGTAGCGGATCGGGATCTGGAACTTGTCGGCCACCGCGAAGATGACGCCGCCCTTGGCGGTGCCGTCCAGCTTGGTGAGGGTGATGCCGGTCAGGCCCACCGCCTCGCTGAACAGCTTGGCCTGGCTCAGGGCGTTCTGGCCGGTGCCGGCATCCAGAGTCAGCATGATCTCGTGGGGCGCCGCATCGTCCAGCTTCTTCATTACCCGCACCACCTTCTTGAGCTCTTCCATCAGGTTGCTCTTGTTCTGCAGGCGACCGGCGGTGTCGGCGATCAGCACGTCGGCGCCGCGGGAGCGGGCAGCCTCGATGGCGTCATAAATGACGGAGGCAGAATCCGCCCCGGTGTGCTGGGCGATCACCGGAATGTTGTTGCGCTGGCCCCACACCTGCAGTTGCTCGACGGCGGCGGCACGGAAGGTATCGCCGGCGGCCAGCATCACGCTCTTGCCTTCGGCCTGGAACTGCTTGGCCAGCTTGCCGATGGTGGTGGTCTTGCCGACACCGTTCACGCCCACCATCAGGATCACGTAAGGCTTCTTGCTGGTGTCGATCACCAGTGGCTGCTCGACCTTGGCCAGCATTTCGCCCATGTCCTGCTTGAGCAGACCGTAGAGCGCCTCGGCATCCTTGAGCTGCTTGCGATCCGCGTGCTGCACCAGCCCTTCGATGATGCGGCTGGTGGTATCGACACCAAGATCGGCGGTCAGCAGCTGGGTCTCCAGCTCCTCGAACAGCTCGTCGTCGATCTTCTTGCCACGGAACAGGCCGAAGAAACCGGAGCCGATATTCTCCCGGGTGCGCACCAGACTGCGCTTGAGGCGGGCGAAGAAGCCCTCCCGCTGCGGCTTCTCCTGGGTGTCGTCGTCCACCTTGGCGGCCAGCGGCAGGGCGGCCAGGGCAGCGGCCTCAGCCTCCATCGCGGCGACCAGGCGCAGATCTTCCGCTCGCTGGGCCTCTTTGGCGAGACGGGCTTCCTCGGCAGCCTGCGCTTCGGCGGCAATACGCGCCTCTTCCGCGGCGCGGGCTTCGGCAGCAAGACGCGCCTCTTCTGCGGCGCGGACTTCGGCAGCAATACGAGCTTCTTCTGCGGCACGGGCCTCGGCAGCAATACGCGCCTCTTCTGCAGCGCGGGCTTCAGCGGCAATACGAGCCTCTTCCGCGGCACGGGCTTCGGCAGCAATGCGAGCCTCTTCTGCAGCACGAGCCTCGGCGGCAATGCGAGCCTCTTCCGCGGCACGGGCTTCGGCAGCAAGACGAGCCTCTTTTGCGGCACGGGCCTCGGCAGCAACACGAGCTTCTTCTGCGGCGCGAGCTTCGGCGGTAATACGGGTCTCTTCTGCAGCGCGAGCCTCGGCAGCAATACGGGCCTCTTCTGCAGCGCGAGCCTCGGCAGCAATACGGGCCTCTTCTGCAGCAAGGGCTTCAGCAGCAATGCGAGCTTCTTCTGCGGCACGGGCCTCGGCGACAATACGCGCTTCTTCTACGGCGCGGGCCTCGGCGGCAAGACGAGCTTCTTCGGCTGCCTTGAGCTCGGCAGCAACACGGGCAGCCTCTTGAGCCTGCGCTTTCGCAGCGGCACGCTCCTCTTCGGCCAGCAGGGCTTCATTGACGATCACCGGCTCCAGATCGGAGGCACATTCCTCCACCACCAGCGGACCATGGTCGTCCAGCTCGGCAGGCGGGCAGCAATCATCGTGCAAAACGGAATTCTGTGCGCTGGCGGGCACTTCAGCCGCCACGGCAGGCGTAGGATCGGAAACGGGAGCGGGGGCAGCAGCGACCTCGGGCTCAGCGGTAATCGGGGTGGCTTGCGGTGTCTGTGGTTGGACAGCCTCAGCCTCTTCTTTCTTGCGGCCGAAACCCAGCCAGGAAAACAAACCTTTTGCCATCTAAAAATACTCACATCAAAGGCTGACTGCTAAGATAGCCGTCCCTCGGCGGGTCGGCATAAAAATGAACCGCCTTATACTACCACTTTATTTTCTGACGACGAAACGCGATGCCCAGAGTGAAATCCAGCCGTAACGGCCCGAGCAAGAGCCCAGCCCCGCAGGGAAAATCGGGCTTTGTAAGAATCATCAGCGGCCAGTGGCGAGGCCGCAAACTGCCGGTCAGGGATGTGGAAGGACTCAGACCCACCACGGATCGCGTCAAGGAGACCATCTTCAACTGGCTGGCTCCGCATGTCCGTGGCACCCGCTGTCTGGATCTGTTTGCCGGCAGCGGCGGCCTGGGGCTGGAGGCGCTGTCGCGCTATGCCGAGCAGGTCACCCTGATCGAGATGGACAAGGGCGCCGCCGACCAGATCAAGAAGAACCTGACCACCCTCGGCAGCAGCCAGGGTCAGGTGATCCAGTCCGATGCCGTCAGCTGGCTGCAGGGGCCGGCCACGCCGTTCGATCTGGTGTTTCTGGATCCCCCCTTTCGCCGTGAGCTGCTGCCTCAGGTGTGCGAGCTGCTGGAGCAACGCGGCTGGCTGGCACCGGATGCCCTCATCTATCTGGAGCGGGAGAAGGAGATGGCCGATCTGCCGCTGCCGGCCAGCTGGCAACTACTCAAGGACAAACAGGCAGGCCAGGTCTGCTATCAACTCTATCTGCGGGAGGTAAACGATGAAGCGGGTGTTTAATCTGTTGGCGATGGGCCTCATCCTGTTCTTCTGGTTTGGCGTGCTGGTCAGCCTGATCGCCCCGCTGCCGGGCAAGCTCAACGGCTTTCTACCGGTGTGCGGCGTGATCGTGGCCCTGATGCACTGGGTGCAGGCCAGCATGGTCAAGGCGGCCTGCAAGCCCTACTTCGCGGTGAGCCGGATCGAGTTCACCCAGGTGCTGGTGTTCGGGGTATTCGGCATGGTGGAGATCCGTGCCAGGCTGCAAGCCATCGTCGATGCCAAACAGCGCGGCACAGACAACAAAGCCGGGTGATCCCGGCTCTGTCATGGTGGTTCAGGAAGGAGTGCTGGTCACTCCTTCTCTTTTTTCCCCACGCTGATGCCGAGCTTGATGGAGAGCACGGCCAGCAGCAGCAACATCATGATGAGCGAGAAGAAGTTGCTGCCAAGCTCGGGGTACTGCACCTTGACCAGCGCCGAGTGGCCGAACACGCCGATGAAGAAGCAGAGCAGCATGCAAACGGGTGTGTTGCCCTCCAGCGAGACATGACGGTAGTGCTGGTAGAGCTGATAGGCAGCCAGTACCAGGGCGATCATCGGGAAGAAGGAGAAGGGCACCACCGACTCCGACAAGACCGTCAGGGAGGCATCACCACAGATGCCGATGAGCAGGGCCAGCAGCAGTGGTTTCTTCGGGATCGGGTTCTGATCATGCATGGAGCTGTCCATCCTTTGACTTAAGAGAGAGGTTCACGGCGCTTCTGGTTCTGGACCTCGGCGCCCATGGCGATCATGCGCAGCTGACGGATGGTGCGATCGGACAGGGCCCGGCACTCCTCGCTGGTCATGTCGAGGGCATCGGCACCGGCGCTGAAGACGATGGTCACCATGGCTTCGGCCTGGATGTAGGCCTCTTCCCGCGGCGCCCCCGTGGTGGCCTCGAGGTAATCGGTCAGCTCGGCGATGAAGTGCTGGATCTCCCGCGCCACCGCCTGCCGGAATGCCGCCGAGGTGCCGGAGCGCTCGCGCAGCAGCAGCCGGAAGATGTTCGGGTTGTTCTCGACGAACTCCATGAAGGTCTGCACCGAGGTGCTGATGACGCTGCCGCCCCCGGCGATGCGCTGGCGTGCCTGGCGCATCAGCTGACGCAGGGTCAGGCCGCCTTCATCCACCAGGGTCAGGCCCAGCTCCTCCATGTCGCGAAAGTGGCGATAGAAGGAGGTGGGCGCTATGCCGGCCTCCCGTGCCACTTCCCGCAGGCTGAGGTTGGAAAAACTGCGGTTGGCGCACAGTTGGCTGAACGCCGCCTCGATCAGAGTACGCCGGGTTTTTTCTTTTTGTTGCGCGCGAATACCCACGAAAACAGTCACCTTCAGGTTATCGAGGCCAAATGATAACCCGAAGGCTGCGCCAGGATCAGGTTTGTCTCCTACTTTTTTACCATTGACCCGAATTCTGGCTGCATGGAGAATGGCGCACAGCTGTTCGCTGAAAGGAACCGAGTGAGATGGAACGCCCCCCGATCATCATGACCAACACCCTGCTGTTTGCCCTCTCCGGGCTGACCGCACTGATCGCCGTGCCCTGGTACGGCATGACCCATGGCTATGACCTCTGGCAGTGGGGCAGCTTCCTGCTGCTGTTCTGCTATTGCGGCATCTCAATCACCGCCGGCTACCACCGGCTCTGGTCCCACAAGGCCTACAAGGCACACCCGATCCTGCAGTGGATCTTCGCCATCGGCGGCGCTCTCGCCCTGCAAAACTCGGCCCTGCACTGGTCTTCCGACCATCGTCGCCACCATCGCCACGTGGATGACAACCAGCAGGATCCCTACAGTGCGGGACGCGGTTTCTGGTACTCCCACATCGGCTGGATGCTGCGCGAATATCAGGGCGACACCTATCACGACTACAGCAATGTCCGGGATCTGCAGAACAACCCCATCGTCGTTTTCCAGCACAAGCACTATCTGGCACTGACCCTGGCCACCAACATCGGCATCCCGCTGCTGCTGGGGCTCGTCCACGGCGATCTGCTCGGCATGTTGCTGCTGGCCGGGGTGCTGCGCATGGTGATGACTCATCACACCACCTTCTTCATCAACTCGCTGGCCCACATCTGGGGCAGCCAGCCCTTCACCGACCGCAACAGCGCACGGGACAACGGCATCCTGGCCTTCTTCACCTTCGGTGAGGGTTACCACAACTTTCATCACCTGTTCGAGAACGACTATCGCAACGGCATCCACTGGTGGCAGTTCGATCCCACCAAATGGCTGATCCGCAGCGCCTCCTGGTGCGGGCTGACCCGGGATCTGCGCGCCTGTCCGGAAGAGCGGATCGAACAGGCCAGGCTGGAGATGCAGCTGAAACGGGCCCAGGCCAAGCTGCGCAAGCAGGATGACAGGGAGCTGTGGCAGGCCCTGCTGCAGGAGGAGTACGACAAGCTGAACCAGCAGTTGCAGCACTACTACGCCAGCCGCAAACGCCTGCTGGAGCAGCGCAAGCGCAAGGCGCTGGCCCGCTACGACAAACTGAAGCTGCAGCTGGAGTATCGCAACCTGCACGATGCCTTCATCGCCGCCAAACGCAACTGGAGCCGACTGCTGGCAGGCATCGCCTGATCCTGGAACGTCGGGCTTAACAAAGAAAAAGACCGCCAATCGGCGGTCTTTTTCTGGGCGCTACTCAGCCAGCGAGCCATAAAAAATGGGGTGACACTCGCATGTCACCCCCTCGCAAATAGCATGTTCCATATTGGAATCCGGTCCTGCCGGGTGCTGCTCCTGTTTCCTGAGTTTCCGCTACCCATCTGAAGCAGGTGCCTGCTGGAGCAATCCAGTCGGCCAGTTCCCTTCACGACCCTCTTCCGCACGGCGGCAAGCCACCGTGTTGTCCTTGCAGTTGAAATATTACGCAGATAAATAAAATAAAAAACCGTTTTATGCGCCCATGTATGCAAGCAGCCACCCTTCATGGAACTTCAGTCAGAAAACAATCCGATTAAAAACAATACGATAAACCAGTTCATCGCCATAGGATGGCAAACGTTATCCTCGAAGGCGCACAAGGCTTTGCGAGATCTCGCACACGCTCGGCCCGCTCACAACCAGCGCTGCAACGGCAACCAGTCACTGACCCTGGCCAGCAGGCGGCGCAGGGTGGAGGGCGGGGCCGCCACCGAGTGGGAAGAGCGTTGCTGCCAGGTCGCCAGCCACTGCTGCAACTCGGCGCACAATGCGGGACAGGCCAGATGCAGCACCAGCTCGGTGTTGAGCAGCAAAGAACGCGGATCCAGATTGAAGCTGCCGAGCAGCGCCTCCTCCTCCCCCACCAGGATCAGCTTGGCATGCAGACTGAGCGACTCCCCCTCCAGTTCCGACAGCGCGATACCCTGCCGTATCAGCCAGGGGCGGTGACGGCGGTAGGCGCCGTACACCAGCGGCACATCCGTGCTGGCCAGGGAGTTGGTCAGGATGTCAATGTTCACCCCCGCCTGCCGCTGCTGCCTGAGCCGGCGACGCAACCCCCGGGTCAGGATGAGATAAGGAGTGACCAGACTCAGCGTGCCTTGGTTGTCGGCCAGCTTGCGCCAGAGCAGGCGTGCGGTGGTGGGTCGAGACACCAGCCCCTTGCCCGGTCGATCAAACCACACTTCTGCCTCTCCGGCATGCCAGCGCAGGGGGACGGGTTCGGGATCGAACAGGCTGGCGGGCAGGTCATAAACGGCCGCCACCTGCGGCTCGTTCATCGTCAGCAGAAAGTCGTTCACCACCTGCACCTCGGCCCGTTGCAACGGGCGCCGCAGCAGACGGCGGATCGGGTGGCTCCAGCGGCTGCGCCAGAATTGATCGAAACCCTGCTCGGCCTGCTGGCAGAGCGGGCCGCGACAGGCGAGATCCAGATCGACGAACTGGGGCGCCCCACCGAGCCCGAAGTAACGGTCCCCAATGTTGCGACCACCGATCACCGCCTGACTGCCATCCACCAGCAGCAGCTTGTTGTGCATGCGGTGATTGATGCGGCGAAAGCTGAGCAGCCCTTCCAGCAGCAGGGTCAGTGGCCACCAGCCGCGCAACCAGAAGGGATTGAACAGGCGCACCTCGATACCCGGCTGATGGGCCACCATCTCCAGGAAACGGTTGTCGCCGGCATAGAGGTCATCGATGAGCAGTTGCACCCGCACCCCACGCCGGGCGGCATGCAGCAGCTCCGCCAACAACAGCTTGCCGCTGCTGTCCTCCTCCCAGCTGTAGTACTGGGCCTGGATCCGGCTTCTGGCGTCGCGGATCAGCTGGCAGCGCAACTTGAGTGCCAGCTCGGGCTGGTCTATCAGGGCGAATTCAGCGGGGATCATGGCGTCATCCGCCTGTCATGAGGAAATGGCATAACGCTGGCTAAGGGCCTCGTAGCAACAGGATGAAGGAATTTACCATGGAACTCACGGATCGCCCCGCCATCAGTCACAGACCGCAGGCCAGTGAGCCGGATCCCTCGCCAAGCGGCCAGCTGGCCCCCTGGTATCTGCAGCATCGGGATCAGGCCTGGCAGCCCTTTGCCCCGCCCGCCCAACCACACTAGCAGGACGTCAGGGCTGGGCCACCGCCTCGATGGCGGCCGCCTTGCCCTCCAGCTGGGGCAGGCTGAAACGGTAGGCCACATAGTACTTGTAGATGGTGCTGACATAGTTGATGGGCCCCTGGCCCACCTCGTTGGCCACCAGCTGCTCCACGTTGCCGAACCAGACGTTGGGATCCAGCCCGGCGGCCTCGGCTTTGGCCCTGAGCGCCTGCACCCGATTCGGGCCGGCATTGTAGGCCGCCAGCGCAAACAGATGGCGGTTGAGCACATCCAGCTTGGGATCATTGAAATAGGTGTCGAGGATCAGCCGCATATAGCGGCAGGCCGCCTCCACATTGCCCTCCAGGCTGGCAAGCCGGGCGCCGCGAATGCCCACCTCGCCGCCGGTGCTCGGCAACAGCTGCATGATCCCCACCGCCCCCCGTTCGGAACGGATATTGGCATTGAGCCCCGACTCCTTGTAAGCCAGCGCCGCCAGCATCAGCCAGTCCAGCCGGTACTTGTCGGCCTGCTGCTCCAGCACCTTGCGGATGGTCGACAGCCTGCCCAGCGGATCCGGTGCCAGTATGTTGCTCATCTGGTCGTTGCGCGCCAACAGACGGCGCAAAGCCATGTCGCTGTAAAGGGTGCGCTTGCCGGCGTCGGCCAGATAGTCGTTGACCGCCTTGAGCAGTTCGGGACTGTTGTTGCGCAGGGCCCAGGCGCTGCGGCCGTTGTCCCGCAGCGGGATCAGCTTGTGGGCTCGCAGCCCGCTGATCATGCCGAGCCAGATCCGCCCCTTGAAGCTGTCGGTCACGGTGAGTGGTATGATGCCGGCCGCCACCATCTCCAGCAGATCCCCGTCCTGCAGATATTCAGGCACCGTCTCGATATAGATGGGCGGCAGTCCCAACTCGCGAAACAACCAGTTGAGCTGGCGCAGGCTCTCGTAATAGCTGGAGCTGGCCCGCACCCAGACCCGCCGGCCGGAGAGCTGGGTGATGCGGTTGAAGGTCGGCAGGCTGTGCTGGCTCACCACCCACTCTTCGATGGGGGCGATCACCGGGTTGGAGAAGGTCACCTGTTCGCGCCGGGTCGGCGTCACCGTCATGTTGGCGGCCACCAGATCCCCCCGCCCTTCGGTGAGGTAGTCCAGCAGCTTGTCCTGACGCACCGGGATGTAGATGATCTTGAGTTTGATCTTCTCCTTGGCTAGGTAGGTCTGATTCAGCCAGCGCTCGAACCCCTGCAGCTGGTTGACCAGGATGCCGTGCTGGGCCCCCTTGTCGAAGAAGAAGAAGCCCCGCTCATAGACCACCAGGGCCCTGAGCTCTTTCTT
Organism: Aeromonas sp. QDB34; assembly: GCF_027705405.1. NCBI lineage: Bacteria > Pseudomonadati > Pseudomonadota > Gammaproteobacteria > Aeromonadales > Aeromonadaceae > Aeromonas > Aeromonas sp. QDB34. The sequence goes on from NZ_JAPDBT010000002.1 coordinate 424,490, forward strand.
TTGCAATATGCTGGCGAGATCCCCGGGCTGGGGCAGCCGTTGCGGCTTGAGATCCGCCGCCAGCAGCGGCAGCGCACACAGAGCGAGCAGGCCCCAGCACCAGCGCAGCCTCATGATGAGAGCGCCTGCGGTTGCTTCGCTGCGAGCGAGATCCCGTCAAACGGGTGGCAAATAAAGATGGGGAAAATGGCGAAGAGCCAGCGCTGAACCATGATGAGATCGCCTTCTGTTGGCCGACTCGCGTCGGGCAAAACCGTCTGTGGGATAACTAACTATAGAACGCGGACCCACAGCAGAAGGGTCAACACGGCAGGCAAGCCTGCCGTGTCATCAGCAGGCTCAGATAGAGCGGGCACGCATCTCGAAAATGAGTTTTTCGGCGGTGCAGGTGAATTGCAGGCGGGCTTTCAGGATCACGCCGTTGGCGCCCTGACTCAGTTCGCTGCTGCTTGTGGCTTCGGCAGTGACCTGCTTGGCCAGCGCCTCGTAGGCGGCCAGCTTGGCACGAGCGTCGGCTTCTGCAGCGGCCTCGATCACCAGCTCCATCACATCGTCACCCTCGCCGATGATGGTACCAATTTCGGCGAAGCAGCCGCAGCTGTCACAGGTCTCGTTCAATTCCACTTTCTCTTCTACGGACATCATTCAACTCCCACTTATTTCGGCTGTGATTCATCGTCACGCAAGGCTTTACGAAAATCCTTGATGGCGGTGCCCAGATCTTCCCCGGCGCCGGCAAGGCGTTTGCTACCAAACACCACGACCACGACGACGAGCAGGATCAACAAATGCCAGATATGAATTCCACCGAGTCCCATAGGGATACTCCTGACTGATAGATACCGATTGTTTGTATCAAAAGAAGGCGCAAAGATTGTTGGGCAAAATCAAGACAGGTGCAAGTTTGCAAATAAATCACTCAAAAAAATACGGCGACCCAGGGTCGCCGTATTGCTTGATGCTACTTGTCCCCTCAACCACTACATCCTGTACCAGCCGCCATCGAAGGCGAGAGACGTTTCGAGCATAAATTCGCCTAGATATGAAAACAAATGGTATAAATTCATGTAAGAATTGAAGAGGATTCATATCATGTTGCTGGAACAGTTGGGGCGTATCGACCTCAATCTATTGATTATCCTGCAAGTATTGCTGGAAGAGCGAAACGGCAGCCGGGCGGCCCGTCGGCTGCATCTGAGCCAGTCTGCCGTCAGCAAGGCGCTCGGCCGGCTGCGGGAAACCTTCGACGACCCCCTGTTCGTGCGCTCGGCCTACGGGCTGGAACCCACCGCCCGCGCCCTCAGCCTGCAGCAGCAACTGCAGCCCATCCTGCTGTCGCTCGACAACCTGATCCAGCCGCCGGATTTTGACCCGACCACCACCGAGCGGGAGTTCGTCATCGCCAGCATGGACAGCGCCTTCACCCTGTTCGCCCCGCTCTACCTGAGCGAGCTGAAACGACAGGCCCCCGGCATCCGGCTGCGCTACGAGGAGTGGACCGAGAACAGCCTGACCGAGATGAGCCAGGGCCAGGTGGACATCGCCTTCACGGTGCGGGAGAACTGCATCAACTCGGACTTTCGGCTCGACACCCTGCCCAACGCCATCTGCCAGCGACTGCTCGCCATCGACGATCTGACCTGCCTGGTGCAGCACGACCACCCCGCCCTGCACGAACCGGAGTGGGATCTCACCCGCTACCTGGCCTATCCCCACGTGCAGACCTATTGCGAGGGGCGCGATCGCTGGATGCTGGATCACAAGCTGGCGGAGCAGGATCTCTATCGCCGCATCGAGGCGACCGTGCCCTCCTTCGAGGCGGCGCTGCGGATGGGCATGCACTCGGACATGATAGTGACCCTCTCCCGGCTATACGCCCGCCACGCCACCCAGGTCTATCCGCTGGTACCGCTGCCGCTGCCCATCGCCCTCGACAGCATCTCCCACCTGCTGATCTGGCATCAGCGCCATGAAGAGGATCCGGGCCACCGCTGGCTGCGGGAAACCCTGCTGACCCTCATCATGGGCAAGCTGGAGCCCACTGCTGCTGCACCGTCCTGATTGTCGGCACAGGGCCGCAAGCACCTGACGGTCACCACGCCGGATCTCAGGCAAAAAAACGGGGCTCGTCGAGCCCCGTGTCTTTGCTGTTGGCCTGCCGGCCGGTCAGTTCTGACCAGTCACCGCCAGGTAGTGGTGCACCCCGTCGAGCAGCATCTGCACCGAGATCATCACCAGCAGCATGCCCATCAAACGCTCCACCGCGGTGAGTCCTCGCTCACCCAGCAGCTTGTTGAATACCTCGTAGAACATCAGGATCACCGCGCTGGCACCCCAGGCCATCAACAGCGCCAGCGACCAGTCCGCCATCCGGGTCGGCTCCTGGTTGGCCAGCAGCAGCAAGGACGCCAGGATCGAGGGGCCGGCAATCATGGGGATGGCCATAGGCACCAGGAAGGGCTCTTCACCCGCGGCCAGCCCGGTCACTCCGCCCTCACTCGGGAAGATCATCTTGATGGCGATGAGAAACAGGATGATGCCGCCGGCGATGCTGACCGCCTCCTGCCGCAGGTTGAGGAAATTGAGGATCTGCTGGCCGACGAACAGGAAGGCCATCATGATCACCAGTGAAAACAGCAGCTCCCGCATCATCACCTTGCGGCGCCGCTTGGGATCGATATGACGCAGGATCGACAGGAAGACCGGCAGGTTGCCCAGCGGATCCATGATCAGAAACAACATGACGGCAGCGGAGAAAGTGTCCATACAACGCCCAGGCTAAGCCTTCAACAAAAGGAGGGGGAAAGAGGGCGAAATATAACAAAGGCGGCGGGATTCGGCGAGCGCGGCGGGCGCTCGCCGGCGGGGATCATCCGTGGTTGCAGATCTTGTCGGCGTGAGTCTGGAAACCCTGCTCCGATTCGATGAACTTGCCGCGCTTGGCCAGGAAGTCGATCAGCGCCTCGGCATCCATCTCGCTGGCGCTGCAGGTGTGGAAACGGGCCTCGGCACCGAAGCGCTCGTCGATGGCCTGCTTGAGGCTGGCCCGGGTAAACTGGCCGCCTTGCGCCAGCATCATCTCCATCACTTCGTGACCGTGTACCGATTGAGTCATTGTAAACCTCTTGAATAGACATATTTGATGCCTATTAAATCCTGCCCCACTGCCGACGACCTTGATATAGGCCAACAAATTGCCGATTTCCCTGCGTCCGTGCTGGTGATGGCCGCGGCTTTGTCGATAATGTGGCAACCTGAGCAGGGGATGGCTACACTAACGCCCCTTTTTGCCACCGCAGACCGAATATAAGGACATTGGCGTCATGCTGTTCCATGGACTGGCTTTCAAGCCCTGGCGGATCTGGACCCGCCGCCCGCTCTGGTTGAAGACCCTGCTCGGCATGCTGACAGGGATCGGGCTCGGCGCCGGTTTCAGCGAGCAGGCGTTGCTGCTCAAGCCCATTGGCGTGCTGTTCGTCAACACCATCCAGATGCTGATGGTGCCTCTCATCTTCTGTTCGGTCATCGCCGGCCTCACCTCGCTGCTCAAGGGCAAGACCCTCGATCGGATCGCCGGCAAGGCCATCGGCCTCTACCTCTGTTCCACCGCGGTCGCCATCTGTATCGGCCTGATGATGGGCTGGCTGCTGGAGCCCGGCATGGGCGCCAACATGGGGCCCTATGAGCGGGTCGGCATGGCGGAATCCCCCACCCTGGCCAGCGTGCTGAGCCACCTGGTGCCGCGCAACCCGGTGCAGGCCATGGTGGACGGCAAGATCCTGCAGGTGATCGTGTTCGCGGTGGCCCTCGCCCTCGCCCTCAACGCCACCGGTCGGCGCGGCCGCCCCGCCATCCTGTTCTTCACCTCGCTGGCGGAGGGGATGTTCAAGCTGACCCAGATGGTGATGGCGCTGGCCCCATACGGCGTCTGCGCCCTGATGGCCTGGATGACCGGCAAGTACGGCATGAGCCTGCTGCTGCCGCTGCTCAAGGTGATCGGCGCCGTCTACCTCGGCTGCCTGCTGCACGTGCTCGGCGTCTACAGCAGCCTGCTGATCCTGCTGGCCCGCCTCAATCCACTGCACTACTTCAAGAGCATCGTCGACGCCCAGGCGGTGGCCTTCACCAGCAGCTCCAGCAACAGCACCCTGCCCATCAGCCTGGCCTGCGCCGAGCGCCGGCTCGGGGTCTCTCCCGCCATTACCGCCAAGGTGCTGCCCATCGGCGCCACCATCAACATGGACGGCACCGCGCTCTATCAGGGGGTAACGGCTCTTTTCGTGGCCCAGGCCTTCGGGGTGGATCTGCACATGGTGGATTACCTGACCATCATCAGCATCGCGACCCTGGCCAGCATCGGCACGGCGGGTACGCCGGGCACCGGCCTGATGCTGCTGACGCTGACGCTGACCGCGGTGGGACTGCCGCTGGAAGGGGTGGCATTGATCGCCGGGATTGACCGGATCCTCGACATGGCGCGCACCACGGTCAACGTCTCCGGCGATATTCTGGTATCCGTGTTGATTGCCCGCAGCGAGCGGGAGCTGGATCTGGCGACCTATCACGACGCCAGCGCGGGCGAGGACATCGACTTCACCCTGCGCTGAGGCAGGGCGAGCGATTAATTTTCGTGGGGATCGTGGTGGCAGCGCCAGCAGACATCGAAGTTGGCGCCGTTCTCCTCCCCGCATTGGCCACACAGCCAGCCGTTGCCCTGGCGCTGCTGATAGCGCTCGATGACCCGCCCCGCCTTGCTGCGATCCTGTTCGCGCACCATCAGGGTCACCTGCAGCAGGTCCACCGGCAATTCGCCCAGGGCGCCTGACAGCGCCTCGCCATTGAGCCGCACCGGCACCCCCTCCACTTCCAGCGCCTCTTTCAGGGCATGGGCCTCCAGCGAATGGGAAGCCCGATACAGATTGATCCAGTGATCCATGTCTTCCCCCTCAGATCCACTCACGATGCCGTGACCACGGCACCGCCTCTGACCGGCTACAGCAGGGTATCGATGCCGTAGTCGGCCCCCTTGGCCACGATGAAGTCGATGAACACCCGCAATTTTCGCGGCATCAGCCGCCGCTCCGGAAACAGCAGGTAAATCGGCACCCTGGGCTGCTGCCACTCAGGCAGCACGGACACCAGGGTCCCGCTCGCCAGCTCCTCGTGGCAGAGCATGGCGGGCAGGGAGGCGAGCCCCAGCCCGGCCTTCGCCGCCTCTCTGGCACAGGTTATATTATTAACCCGAAAGCGGGAGGGAGGGTCAACCAGCACCTCCCTGTCATCCCGCTCGAAGCACCAGTGCGACGCCAGAAAGCCGCTGGTCACCGCCACCCGCTCATGATGCACCAGATCCTCGGGATGGGTGATGGCGGGGCTGCGCGCCAGGTACGCCGGACTGGCACAGATCAGGCGGGCGTTGCTCCACAGCCGCCGCGCCGCCAGGTTCGAATCGCTCATGTCGCCGATCCGCACGATCGCATCCAGCCCCTCATTGATGGGATCCACGATGCGATTGGTCAGCTCCAGCTCCACCTGCAGACCGGGATAGGCCTGCAGAAACTCCGCCACCAGCCTGCCCACCACCAGCTGCCCTGCCTCGATGGGTACCGCCAGCTTGAGGGTGCCGGTCACCTCCTGCTGGCTGGCGCTCACCATCAGCTCGGCCTGAGCCAGCTCGTCCACCGCCTTGCTGCAGCGCAGATAGTACTGCTCGCCGGCCTCGGTCAGGGTGAGCTGACGGGTCGAACGGTAGAGCAGCCGCACGCCGAGGCGCTGCTCCAGCTCGGCGATGCGCCGGCTCACCGTCGCCTTGGTCATGCCCAGCTCCTGGGCGGCCGCCGTGAAGGAACCCTTGTCGACGATCCGCACTAGAATCAATGCAGCGTTCAGATCCATTGTTGCACCAGTGAAACTGTATATCTCATAAATGGATACTAATCGAAACAGTCGGCCAGTGTTAGCCTGCCTCTCTTAAGTTCAGGAATCCCCCACATGAGTCAACACAAGAAGATCCCCCTGCTGGCAGCCATGATCCTGGCCCTGCTGGGCCTGCTGTTTGCCGGTTACTGGTATCTGCACGGCCGCTATTTCGAGAGCACCGACAACGCCTACCTGCAGAGCGAGGTCACCGGCATCGGTTCCAAGCTGTCCGGCTACATCAGCGAAGTGCTGGTGACCGACAACCAGCCGGTGAAGGCCGGCCAGCTCATCGCCCGCCTCGACGACCGGGAGTACAAGACCAAGGTGGCCGAGGCTGAAGCCGATCTGCGCCTCAATCAGGCGACGGCGGAAAATCTCGCCGCCACCCGCACCCAGCAGCTGAGCCTCATTCGCCAGGCCGAAGCCAAGGTCAGCTCGGCCAATGCCGAACAGGTGCGGGCCCAGCAACAGGTGCGCCGCGTCAGTCAGCTCAACCAGCGCCACTACAGCTCCCAGGACAGCCTGGACGAGGTGCGGGCCGGTCTGCAGGTCAACCAGGCCCAGGAGCTGGAGGCCAAAGCGGCCCTGCAGGCCGCCCGCGAGCGGCTGCTGGTGCTGGATGCCGAGGCCAAGCAGAATCAAGCCAAGCTGGCATTGAGTGCCGCCCAGCTGGAGCAGGCCAAGCTGGAGCTGGCCTATACCGAGCTGCGGGCACCGGCCGACGGCATCATCGGCAAGCGCAGTCTGCGGGCGGGGCTCTACGTCCAGTCCGGCATGCAGGTGGCCAGCCTGGTGCCGCTGCAGCAGGTGTGGGTCGAGGCCAATTTCAAGGAGACCCAGCTGCTCCATATGCAGCCCGGCCAGAAAGTGGAGGTGATCCTGGATGCCTATCCGGATCAGCCGGTCGAGGGGATCATCGACAGCCTGGCCCCCGCCACCGGCGCCAAGTTCGCCCTGCTGCCGCCGGAGAACGCCACCGGCAACTTCACCAAGATCGTGCAGCGAGTGCCGGTGAAGATCCGCATTCCGGAGCCGGGGTCGTTGGCGGGCAAGCTGTTGCCAGGCCTCTCCACCGAGGTGATCGTCGACACCCGCAACCCTGATCCCGTGGTTGCGGCTCACTGATGGAACCCATCCCGCGTCGCAACTGGATCGCGGTCATGGGGGGCCTCATTGGCGCCTTCATGGCCATCCTCGACATCCAGATCACCAATGCCTCCCTGAAGGACATTCAGGGGGCCCTGTCGGCCACCTTGAGCGAAAGCTCCTGGATCTCCACCTCCTATCTGGTGGCGGAGATGATCGCCATCCCGCTGAGCGGCTGGCTGAGCCGGGGGCTGAGCGTGCGGCGCTACCTGTTGTGGACCACCGGCGCCTTCATCGTCGCCTCGGTGCTCTGCTCATTCAGCTGGAACCTCACCAGCATGATCGTATTCCGGGCGCTGCAGGGCTTCACCGGCGGGGCGCTGATCCCCATGGCCTTCTCCCTCATCGTCAGCCTGCTGCCGCTGCACAAGCGGGCCACCGGCATGGCGTTGTTCGGCCTGTGCGCCACCTTCGCCCCCGCCATCGGGCCGACTCTGGGCGGCTGGCTGACCGAGCAGATGTCCTGGCACTACATCTTCTACATGAACGTGCCGCCGGGACTGCTGGTGATGGCCATGCTGGCCCACGGGCTCGACAAGAAGCCGGTGGACTGGGAGGTGATCAAGCGGGTGGATCTCATCGGCATCGTCACCATGGCGGTGGGACTGGGCCTGTTGGAAGTGGTGCTGGAAGAGGGCAACCGGGAGGACTGGTTCGGTTCCAGCTTCATCGTGCGGCTCACCGTCATCTCGGTGGTGGCGCTGGTGTTTTTCGTCATCAGCCAGCTGCTGCGGCGCCACCCGCTGGTCAACCTGCGGCTGCTGCACAACCCGCGCTTCGCGCTGGCCTGCTTCGCCTATCTGGTGCTCGGCATGGCGCTGATGGGTTCCATCTATGTGCTGCCGCTCTACATGACCCAGATCCACAACTACAACGCGCTGGAAATCGGCGAGGTGTTGATGTGGATGGGGCTGCCGCAATTGCTGGTACTACCGCTGGTGCCCAGACTGACCCACAAGATAGATCCGCGCTATCTGGTGAGCTTCGGCTTTCTGGTGTTCGCCGTCAGCTGCTTCATGAACATGAACATGAGTGCCGACTACGCCGGGCCCCAGCTGATCCAGTCGCTCATCGTGCGGGCGCTGGGCCAGCCCTTCATCATGGTGCCGCTCTCCCTGGTGGCGACAGCCAGCCTGACCCACGACGAGATCCCCTCCTCCTCGACCCTGCTCAACGTGCTGCGCAACCTGGGCGGCGCCTTCGGCATCGCCATCATCGCCACCCTGATCGACAACGACACCCGCATCCATGTCAGCCAGATCAGCAGCACCCTGGCCGCCAGCAGCATAGAGGGACAGAGCTATCTGCTGCAGCTGGCCCAGACCATGATGGCGCAGGGCTCCGGCCCCGAACTGGCCCGTCAGCAGGCCCAGGCCATGCTGTCGAACACCATCAGCCGGGAGGCGGCCATCATGGCCTACAACCAGGTGTTCTTCGTGATGGGCATCTTCCTGCTGCTCGCCAGCGGCCTGATGCTGCTGCTCAAGCAGCCCGCCCCCAGGGCAGCGGATGCCGAACCGCTCGAGGCGTGAAAAACGGTGAGAATGGAATAGCAAAACGGGCCTGAGGGCCCGTTTTTTTGTCTGCACACGCCCCTTGGCGAGGAGACAACTCAGGTACAGTCATCCCGCCAGCGAGGCGGCAATCAGAAACTGGGCGGCGAAGTAGCTGGTCATCACCCAGGCGGTGGCATGGGGGAAGGGGCGGCGGAATCTGTCCAGCGCCAGCATGCTGTCGGAGAACAGGAACATTAGCGCCCCCACCAGGGCGGCGGCACTGCCGGCGGTGAGGGAGGCATGCCAGGCGCCGGCGGCCACCCAGGCCATGCCGATGATCACCAGCATGTAGCAGAACACGGGCACCTTCATCTCCCCGAGCTTGCCCCACAGCAGGCCAAACACCATGCCGGCCACCAGCAGCAACAGCAGGCCATCCACCAGATTCAGCACCAGCGGCCCCTGGGCGAAGCCGACGATGTAGCAGAGGTGCGCGACAAAAAACGCCGCCAGCCCCTGGATGAAGCGATCGCTCGGCAACATCAGCAGCACGTCGCCGGCCAGCGACAGGCAGAGACCGAGCAGGATCCAGGCGTGGGAACCGTCGTGGTCATAGCTCTGATAGCCGAAGGCCAGCGCTATGATGAGCAGCATGGTCAACGGCTTGCTGATGTAGAACTGACGGGAGTCTGAGCCATAGGCCGCACGAATGTGCCACCAGCCCGATGCGATGATCAAGAAACTCAATAACATGCCCTGCTCCTCACGTGTTGCTCGCAGTCACGGCAACATCTTCTTGCTGACAAGCAGAGTAACAAATTCCCCCGCCCAGTGGCAGAGGCGCTCAGCAAACGAGCAGTCTACGCCTAAAGTCTAATTGTCCCGTCCACCCTGTTCGGGCATAAGGGACGGGTCCGGAGGATCACCATGGAAGACGCAATGAAAAACTATCTGCCCGCTATCGATATCATGATGTGCCACCTTGGCATCAGCTTCGAGCAAGCCTGTGAACAGCTGGGCCTGAGCCAGGTGGAACAACAGACCCTGAGCCTGCTGCAGGAGCAGGATCCGCAGGAATAATCCCTCCCGGTGATGGATATCATGATGTGCCGCCTTGGCATCAGCTTCGAGCAAGCCTGCGAGCAGCTTGGCCTGAGTCAGGTGGAACAACAGACCTTGAGCCTGCTGCAGGAGCAGGATCCGCAAGAATAAGCCCCCCGGCGGGGAGCATGAAAACGGCGCCATCATGGCGCCGTTTTTATTGACCCTGGTTATGCTCGCACCACCCGGCGCCGTTGCAGCCAGACGATCAACGCAAACAGCAGGAAGCCGGGCAGCCACATCAGCTCCTTGTGCCAGCGCTCGGTGGGGGCCTTGACCACCAGGATCTCCTGGTCAAACTCCATGCCGGCTGCCGCCGCCGGACTGCCGAAGGTGACGCTGTCGATCAGGGTCTTGCCATCCTGCTCATAGAGCGCGAGCCCCAGGCTGGCGAGGCGGGCTTCCCCGTCCTCCCCTGCCGGCACCGCCAGTAGCACGGTCGACTGACGCAGCTTGCCCACCGCATCCTCACCCTGGATCCTCAGCCGCAGAGTGCTTTCCGCCTCCACCTCGCCCAGGGTCTGGGCCAGCTGGGCCGGCGGCGTCTCGCGATAGGGATCATGCACCATGTCCATCCAGAAACCGGGGCGGAACAGGGTGAAGGCCACCAGCAACAGCAGCACGCTTTCGTACCAGCGACTCTTCACCAGGAAATGGCCCTGAGTGGCGGCGGCGAAGATCAGCATGGCAACGGTGGCCACCATGAAGATCAGCACACCGTGGGCAAAGTCCACATCGATCAGCAGCAGGTCGGTGTTGAAGATGAACAGGAACGGTAGCGCCGCGGTGCGCAGGCTGTAGTAAAAGGCGGTGATGCCGGTCTTGATGGGATCGCCCTTGGAGACGGCCGCTGCCGCGAACGAGGCCAGTCCTACCGGCGGTGTCACGTCGGCCATGATGCCGAAGTAGAACACGAACAGGTGCACCGCGATGAGCGGCACGATCAGCCCGTTCTGCTGCCCGAGCTTCACCACCACCGGTGCCAGCAGGCTGGAGACGACGATGTAGTTGGCGTTGGTGGGCAGCCCCATGCCGAGGATGAGGCTCAGCAGGGCGGTCAACAGTAGCATCAGCAGCAGGTTGCCCATGGAGAGCATCTCCACCAGATCCGCCAGCACCAGACCAACCCCGGTCTGGGAGACAGCACCGACGATGATCCCCGCCGTGGCGGTGGCGATGCCGATGCCGATCATGTTGCGGGCACCGGCCACCAGCCCCTCCCGCAGATCGATCAAGCCGTCCTGCAGGGAGCCGTAATCGTGCCGGCCATCGCTGCGCAGCCAGTTGAGCAGCGGCCGCTGGGTCAGCAGTATGATCACCAGCATGACGGTGCCCCAGAAGGCCGACAGCCCAGGCGAGAGGCGCTCCACCATCAGGCACCACACCAGTACCACCACCGGCAGCAGGAAGTGCAGGCCGGAGAGCAGCACGGTACGGGTGTTGGGCAGTTCGGTCAGCGGCTTGTCAGGATCCTCCGCCGCCAGCGGCTCATTGCTGGCGGCAATCTTCAACAGCCCCAGATAGGTGGCAGCCAGCAGCAGGGCGATACCGGGCAGCGCATAGTCACCCAGCGCCGGCTTGAGCCAGCCCAGGCCGTAGTAGACCGCCATCGACAGCCCGCTGATCAGGGCCGCGCCAAAGGCAAAGCCGGTCAAGCGGCGCAGCCAGGGCTTGGGCTGATGGTCGCCGATGGGCTGCATGCCGAGCTTGAGCGCCTCCAGATGGACGATGTAGAGCAGCGCTATGTAGGAGATGGTCGCCGGCAGGAAGGCGTGCTTGATGATCTCGACGTAGGGGATGCCCACGTACTCCACCATCAGGAAGGCCGCAGCCCCCATCACCGGCGGCATGATCTGGCCGTTGACCGAGGAGGCCACTTCCACCGCCCCCGCCTTCTCCGAGCTGAAGCCCACCTTCTTCATCATGGGAATGGTAAAGGTGCCGGTGGTCACCACGTTGGCGATGGAGGAGCCGGAGATGAGGCCGGTCAGGCCGGAGGCGACTACCGCCGCCTTGGCCGGGCCGCCGCGCAGGTGACCGAGCAGGCTGAAGGCGAGCTGGATGAAGTAGTGGCCGGCACCGGCCCGCTCCAGCAGAGCACCGAACAGCACGAACAGGAACACGAAGCTGGTGGAGACGCCGAGGGCGATGCCGAACACCCCCTCGGTGGTGATCCACTGGTGGTTGGCCAGCGCGGTGAAGCTCACCCCACGGTGGGCCAGCAGGCCCGGCATCCAGGGCCCCGCCAGGCTGTAGGCGAGAAATACCAGGGCGATCACCGCCAGGGCCGGCCCCAAGGCGCGGCGGGCGGCCTCCAGCAGCAGCGGAATACCGATGCAGGCGGTCACCAGATCGGCGGTGGTGAGGTTGCCCGGCCGCTGGGCCAGCGCCTCGTACATCACGAACAGATAGGAAGCGGCGCCGGCGGCCACCAGCCCGAGCGCCAGATCGCCGAGCGGCACCCGGTCGCGCGGCGAGCGGCGAAAGGCCGGGAACACCAGATAGGCCAGCAGCAGGGCGAAGGTGAGGTGAATGGCACGGGTCTCGGTGTCATTGAGTACGCCGAAGCCCAGCATGAAGGGCAGCGGCGAAGCGATCCAGAGCTGGAACAGCGACCAGGCGAGCGCCAGGGTGGTGATGCACCCACCCATGATGCCGAGCGGCAAACGCGCCCCCACATCCTGGGCGATCAGTTCCTCGGTAGAGAGTTGTTTATCTTGCATAGGGGTTAACTTGTGCCAACGAGTACAACGACACGACACCCGCTGCCACGGGCTGCGGCAGGCGGGTGTCGAAGAGAGTGACAGCGGCCCTTGGGCCCGCTATCAGAGCCAGCCGCGCTCTTTGTAGTAGCGGGCAGCCCCTTCATGCAGCGGGGCGGAGAGACCCACCTTGATCATGTCGGCCTCTTTCAGGTCGGCGAAGGCCGGGTGCAGGCGCTTGAAACGATCCAGGTTGTCGAACACGGATTTGACCAGCTGATAGACCACTTCCGGATCCGCCTTGGCACTGGTGGAGAGCACCGCCTTGCCGCCGATGGACGGGGTTGGCTGGTCGCTGCCCTTGTAGATGCCGCCCGGGATCTCGGCCTGGCTGTAGTAGCTCTTCTCGGCCAGCAGCTTGTCGATGTCGGCGCCGGTGACCGGGACCAGCACGGCATCGGTGGTGGTGGAGGCTTCCTGGATGGCGCCATTGGGGTGACCGACGAAGTAGCTCATGGCGTCGATGTTGTTGTCGCCCAATGCCGAGGCCTGCTCGGCCGGCTTGAGCTCGGAGACCAGGCCGAAGTCGCCCTTCTTCCAGCCCTTCACCGCCATGATCTCTTCAAAGGTGTCGCGCTGGCCGGAGCCCGGGTTGCCGATGTTGACCCGCTTGCCCTTGAGATCGTCAAAGCCGGCGATCTTGGCGTCCTTGCGGGCCAGGATGGTGAACACCTCGCTCTGCAGGGAGAAGACGGCGCGCATGTCGTCCATTGCCCCCTCGGCCTGGAACGGCGGCAGCCCCTTCATCGCCTTGTACTGATGGTCGGACTGCATGATGCCGAAGTTGAATTCACCGCTGCGGATGCCGTTGACGTTGGCCACCCCGCCACCGCTGGCCGGGGCGTTGCACTTGATCTGGTGATCGGCGGCGCCGCGATTGAGGAAGCGGCAGATGGACTGGCCCGCCACGTAGTAGACACCGGTCTGACCGCCGGTGCCTATGGTCACGAAGCGCTCCTGCGCCTGCACCGGACCACCGAACGAGACGCCGGCCAGGACAGCCGACAGGGCACACGCCAGGGATAATCCTTTCATGTTGTTCATCCTTTTTGATTGATTCAGCTCGCCCGTTCCACGGGCGAATGCCGGACAAACCACCGTTCTGCGTCGGCGGTTGCCCATGACCTCGATATGAGGAATCGGGTGAACGGCGAACGTTCCCCAAAAAGCCACCAGCATCCTGTGGTGAGACAGTCGGCTTCATGCCAACCGAAGATAATTGGCCCCGAGGGGGCCAATTAAAGAGTCATAACGGCTTCGATTAAGCACACGGCGCCAACATAAATCAAACAAAAACACAAAATGATGGATATGGATGACGAGAAATTTGAAGCCGATCATTAATTTGCTGATCAGAGATTAATTGGATGTGCTACCGGTCGGCAGACAGAGTGGGAGGAGGGAGATTCTTTTGCAGCCCTTGACTGGCAAGGGCTGCAACTGTGGTGACTTATGCTTGTGGCTTGGCCAGATCCAGAATAAACGCGAACTCCAGCGCGATATCCTCGTAGGCTTTGAAGCGACCCGACTTGCCGCCGTGGCCGGCGTCCATGTCGGTGCTCAGCAACAACTTGTTATCATCCGTCTTCAGCTCGCGCAGCTTGGCCACCCACTTGGCCGGCTCCCAGTACTGCACCTGGGAATCGTGCAAACCGGTGGTCACCAGCAAGTTGGGATAGGCCTGCGCCTTGACCTGATCGTAGGGGCTGTAGGCCTTCATGTAGTCGTAGTAGCGCTTCTGGTTCGGGTTGCCCCACTCGTCGTACTCCCCGGTGGTGAGGGGAATGGACTCGTCCAGCATGGTGGTGACCACGTCGACGAACGGCACCTGGGCCACCACGCCGCGATAGAGCTGGGGCGCCTGATTGATGACGGCCCCCATCAGCAGGCCGCCGGCGCTGCCGCCCATGGCATAGACCTGATCCTTGGCGCCGTAGCCCTGCGCCACCAGCGCCTCGGTCACGTCGATAAAGTCATTGAAGGTGTTCTGTTTTTTCAGCAGCTTGCCATCTTCGTACCAGGGGCGACCCAGCTCCTCGCCGCCACGGATGTGGGCGATGGCGTAGACGAAACCGCGGTCCAGCAGGCTCAGCCGGGCACTGCTGAAGTCCGGGTCCATGCTGGCACCGTAGGAGCCGTAGCCGTAGACCAGCAGCGGATTGGTATGCGCACCCTCTTGCTTGAACTTGTCCTTGCGATAGACCAGCGACACCGGTACGGCCACGCCGTCACGGGCGGTGATCCAGAGGCGCTCGCTGGCATATTGGTCGGCCTTGAAGCCCGCCACCGGCTGCTGCTTGAGCAGGGTGCGCTTGCCGCTGTTCAGATCGAGCTCGTAGGTGGACGAGGGGGTGGTCATGGAGGAGTAGCCATAACGCAGGGCGCTGGTATCCGGCTCCGGGTTGTAGGCAAGCCAGGTGACATAGGCCGGATCGTCGAAGGCGATCTCCTTCTGCTCACCGCTCTGCCAGTTGACCTGGCGCAGCCGGGTCAGCCCCTGGCTGCGCTCCTCCAGCACCAGCCACTCCTTGAACAGGGCATAGCTCTCCAGCAGCACGTCCGGATTGGGGGCGATCACCGCCTTCCAGCGATCCACCGGGCTCTCCTTGGTCTCGTAGAGGCCGAAGTTCTTGCCGTCCTTGTTGGAGCGCACATAGAAGCGGCCGCGGTAGTGATCCAGGCTGTA
This sequence comes from Aeromonas sp. QDB34, assembly GCF_027705405.1. Taxonomy (NCBI): domain Bacteria; kingdom Pseudomonadati; phylum Pseudomonadota; class Gammaproteobacteria; order Aeromonadales; family Aeromonadaceae; genus Aeromonas; species Aeromonas sp. QDB34. Next base: position 439,600 of record NZ_JAPDBT010000002.1, read on the forward strand.
TTCGTGATCCACCTGGCGCGGCAGGAACAGCCGCGGCGCCTGGGTCGGCACATTGGCATCGATGAGACGCGCCTCGCCCGAGGTGGTGCTGGAGAGGGCGATGACGATGAAATCTTCCGAGGTGGTGGCGTAGAGGCTCACATAGAAGGAGTCGTCCTTCTCCTCATAGACCAGCTGATCCTTGGCCGGATCCGTACCCAGCTCGTGGCGATAGACCTGATAGGGCAGCAGCGTCTTGGGGTGCTTGCGCACGTAGAACATCGTCTTGCTGTCGTTGGCCCACACCAGATTGCCGGAGGTGTTCTCCAGCGTGTCAGTGGCCCATTTGCCGCTCTCCAGATCGAGGAACTGGATCTGGTACTGACGGCGGGAGAGGAAATCTTCCGCCACCGCCAACCAGCGGTTGTTGCGGCTCACCTCGAGCGCCCCCAGGGCGTAGAACTCGTGGCCTTCGGCACGCTGGTTACCGTCCAGCAGCAGGCTGCTTTCCGACTCACCCAGCTTGCTGCGCGAATAGATGGCGTACTCCTTGCCCGGCTCGTAGCGGGTCTGGTAGCGATAGCCGTTCTTCACGTAGGGCACCGATTCGTCCTGCTGCGGAATGCGGGCCACCATCTCCTGATAGAGCTGGTCGCGCAGTGGCTTGATCGGTTTGAGCATGGCGTCGGTGTAGGCGTTCTCCGCCTCGAGGTAGGCCAGCACCTCGGGTTTCTGGCGCTCGTCATCGCGCAGCCAGTAGTAGTTGTCGACCCGGGTATCCCCGTGTTTCTTGATGGCGTGAGGGTGTTTGGCGGCCACGGGAGGCTGGATCAGGGTGTCGCTTATGGGCATGGCGGACTCATCATTGGCATATGAACAGGGAACGGCGGCCAGACAAGCCAGCAGCAGAAGCCCTCGGGAAAAGGTGAACATGTCGCATCCTTTGCGCTGTAAAAGGGTTGGCGGACCTGAGCCTTGGCTCCTTGGACAGGGGATCAATCTGCCCCTTGTCGCCTTCAGTTGCAAGTTCTCCCGCGCCCTGATGTAAAAGGGCCGCCATCTCGCGATGGCGGCCCCCATACCTGACCGTGAGCGACACGGGCTCGCTCAGGTGTGCCTCACATGATGGAAGTGTGTCTGCTCACGGCCAGTTGTCATCAGCCGGGGTAGCTCGACCAGACCTTGGTCGCGCCCTCGTTGCTGATGCTCAGCACCTGATAGGGCTGACCCGGAATATCCATGCCTGGCGCACTCTGGGGCATGCCCGGAATGGTCAGACCGCGGATCGCCGGTTTTTCCTTGAGCAGCTTCTGCACGTCGGCGGCGGGTACATGCCCCTCCACCACATAGCCGTTCACCACCCCGGTGTGGCAGGACGCCAGCTGCGGAGTGATGCCGTACTGCTGCTTGACCGGTTCAAGCTGCTCGGTTTCGACGACCTTGACCTCAAAGCCGTTCTCTTCCATGTGCTTGATCCAGGTCTTGCAGCAGCCGCAATACTGGGACTTGTAGACGGTCATCTGCTCGGTTGCCAGAGCGGAAAAACTGACGGTACCGGCCAGCACGGCCAATAACAGGGACTTGTACATAACTCACCTCGGATAAGAAGAAATGCCCAAAAAAACAGGGGGACTCGACTCAACCGAGATGACGGGGCGGACGCTCCAGCCGGTCGGTTGGAGCATCCGGCATGAACTGGGAGGGGGAGATGAAATCCGGGGTATCGGGTTCCAGCATGGCAACCGTCAGGCTGTCGCCAGTGAGCACCGTCATGGCGAGCGCCGAGGTGAAGCTGCCGCAGGGCATGGCCTTCTCCAGGGTACGTTCGCTCTGGCTGCAATGAGGCGTCAGGGTACAAAGATCGGTCGCCGCCCGGCTGCCAAACGACATCAGCACCATCAGCAGACTCCACAGGGGGAGCCAGCGGCGGGCGCGAGCGAGTTGGCGACGGGTCAGAACCATGAGACGACTCATTGACGAAAGGTGGCCTATGGTAACCCTTGGCCCAGGGGGAGGGTCAAGCCCTCCCCCTCTGCCAGTCAGCCGCCATCAAGGTTGCTGACGGGTGGCCGCCAGCACGATCTCGCGCACGCAGACATTGGCCGGCTGGCTCCAGGCATAGAGCACGGCGTCGGCGATCACCTCAGGCGCAATGACGCCCCCCATCTGATCCTTCCAGTCGTGATAACCGGCCTTGATGCTCTCGTCCGTGGTGTGGCTGAGCAGCTCGGTTTCCACCGCGCCCGGGGCTATGGTCACCATCCGCACGCCGACATCGGCTACCTCTTCCCGGATGTTCTCGGTCAGGGCGTGCACCGCGAACTTGGTGGCGCAGTAGGCAGCATGGTTCGGGAAGGTCTTACGACCGGCGATGGAGCTGATGTTGATGATGGTGCCGCTGCGGCGCGCCTTCATGCCGGCCAGCACGGCGTGAACACCGTTCAACACCCCCATCACGTTGATGTTGAGCATCTGCTGCCACTCGGCCGGGTCCTGCACGTCGGCCTGTCCCAGCAGCATGACGCCAGCGTTGTTGACCATGCAGCCGACAGGGCCGAATTGTGCCTCGGCCTGCTGGATGGCGACCTTCATGGCGGCGGTGTCGGTCACATCGACCCCGATGCAGAGGGTATCGGGCAGCGCCAGCGCCTGCATGGGCTCGACCCGGCGGGCCAGCAGCAGCAGCGGATGGCCGGCGGCGGAGAAGGCGCGGGCGATGGCGGCACCGATCCCGGCGGAGGCACCGGTGATCACGACGAGAGGCTTGGACATGATGTTTTCCTTCTGATTCAAGAGTCGGTTTGAGCAAACAAGCGGCTGGCCAGCACGGAACGGGATCACTATAGTCACTGCATCCATCAGTGATAAATATTGTTTTCCGCTGGTTATCATCTGAAAAAACTATGGTTGGGCTTATGCTGGATCTGAGACTGCTGCGCTTCTTCATCGCCATCTATGAAGAGAAGAACATCACGGCGGCGGCTGAACGCTGCCATGTCAGCCAGCCCTCCCTCTCGGCGGGGCTGCGCCAGCTGGAAGAGACCCTGGGTGACAGCCTGTTCATCCGGGGCAAGAAGGGGGTGGCGGCCAGGGATCAGGCCCATTACCTCTATCCCCACGCGGTCAAGCTGGTGGAAGAGGCGCGCCGGCTGCCGGCTCTGTTTCGCCAGAAGGCGACGCGTGCGCGGCTCAACATGGCCATCATGCCGGACCTGAGCCGGCGGCGGGTGGCAGGATTGCTGCAGCAGGTGCAGGCGGTGCTGCCCGAGCTGGATCTCACCCTCTCCGATTACGGGACGCCTGCCGACTGTCGGCTGACTCTGGATGCCCTGCGCCGCGAAGACGAGATCTTCCTGCCGCTGTGGGAGGAGGATTATGTCTTGTGCGTGCGAAGCGACCATCCCCTCGCCAGCCGTCCGCAACTCGAGTTGGCCGAGCTGCAACATTATGATTTTATTGAGTGCCCTCCCTGCGAAGCCCATCAGCAGACCATAGGTCTGCTGGCCTGTGACCGACTGACCCTCAATCTGGTGGCCAAGGCCGAGAGCAAGGGGCTGGTGATGGCGCTGGTGCTGGCCGGGGTCGGCATCAGCTTTCTGCCGGACGGGTTGGTGGAGGACGAAGCGGGTCTGTGTACCGTGCCGGTGCGCGGGCCACGGATGTTCCGGCGCATCGGCCTCTGCTATCCCGCCCACCAGACCCTCAATCCGGCGCTGCGCGAGCTGATCCCGGAACTGGCGAGCCATGGCGCTTCTTGATAACGTCGCTGCTCAATGCATCTTTTTTTTCGCCGGTCGCTTGCACCGGTATTTGGCCCCCTCTTCAGATCAGGAACCCATGAAACGCATTCTGGTTATCTTTTCACACCCGGCGCTGCAGAGCTCCCGGGCCAACAAACAGCTGCTGCAGGCCATCGACGGCCTGGAGGGCGTCACCCTGCACGACCTCTACCAGCACTACCCCAACATGTTCATCAACGTGAAGCGGGAGCAGGCCCTGCTGTCTGAACACGACATCATCGTGTTCCAGCACCCCTTCTACTGGTACTCCTGCCCCGCCATCATGAAGGAGTGGATGGATCTGGTGCTGGAGTATGGCTACGCCTACGGCCCGGAAGCCCACGCCCTCAACGGCAAGCAGTGGCTGTCGGCCATCACCACCGGCGGCGCCCCCGAGTCTTATTGCAGCGAGGGTTACAACCAGCGCCCGCTGATCGACTTTCTGCTGCCGTTCCGGCAGACGGCCCAGTTGTGCGGCATGAGCTGGTTACCGCCATTCGTGCTGCACTCCTTTCACAAGATCCGGGATCAGGAGGCGCTGCGCCGCTGCGGCCAGGACTATCGCCAGTTGCTGTGCGCCCTGCGCGACGAACAACTGACCCCGGCCCAGCTTGCCGGCAGCCCCTATCTGCGCGATCTGCTGGAGGTACTCTCATGACCCACTCTCGATCCGGGCAGCGGCCCGGCCTGCCGACATCGGCCTCCACCACAGTGCGGAGGATCCGCTGATGGGACATGGTTTGCTGTTCGATGCCTTCATCTACCTCGCCGCCGCGGTGATCGCGGTGCCGCTGGCCAAGCGCTGGGGGCTGGGCTCCGTGCTCGGTTACCTGCTGGCGGGCATCATCATAGGTCCCTTCCTGCTGGGGCTGGTGGGTGAACAGAAGGATGTGATGCACTTCGCCGAGTTCGGGGTGGTGCTGATGCTGTTTCTGGTCGGGCTGGAGCTCAGGCCGGCGCTGCTGTGGCAGCTGAAGGGACCGATCCTCGGCACCGGCGGGCTGCAGGTGCTGCTGACCACGGCCGCCCTGACCGGCGTGGCCCACCTCATCGGCCTGCCGTGGCAACAGGGGCTGGCCATCGGCCTCATCCTGGCGCTCTCCTCCACCGCCATCGTGCTGCAGAGCCTGCAGGAGCGCAAACTGATGCAGAGCGAGAGCGGCCGCTCCGCCTTCGCCGTGCTGCTGTTCCAGGACATCGCCGTCATCCCCATCCTGGCGATCCTGCCGCTGCTGGCCATCGCGCCGGTAGCCAGCAGCGGCAGCTCGGAGCTGGCCGGCTGGCAACACGGCCTGCTGGTAGTGGCCGCCATCTCCGGCATAGTGCTGGGTGGTCATTACCTGATGCGACCGGTGTTTCGCGCCATCGCCCAGTCCCACATGCGGGAGATCTTCGTCGCCGCCGCCCTGCTGCTGGTGATCGCCATCGCCGTGCTGATGGAGTCGGTCGGCCTCTCCCCCGCCCTTGGCTCCTTCCTCGCCGGCGTGGTGCTGGCGGATAGCGAATATCGCCACGAGCTGGAGGCAGACATAGAGCCGTTCAAGGGGCTGCTGCTCGGCCTCTTCTTCATGTCGGTCGGCGCCGGCATCAACTTCGGGCTGTTTGCCGAACACCCGCTGCTGATCCCGGCCCTGGTGGTCGGCCTGATGGTGCTCAAGTGGCTGGTACTGATGGCACTCGGCTTTGCCATTCGCATCTCGCCGAGTCAGCGCTGGACCTTCGGGCTGGCGCTGGCCCAGGGCGGGGAGTTCGCCTTCGTGCTGTTCTCGTTCGCCGCCCAGAACAAGGTGCTGCCGGGGGATACCATCGCCCTGCTGACCCTGGTGGTGGCGCTCTCCATGGCGCTGACGCCGCTGCTGCTGATCCTCAACGATCGGGTGATCCAGCCCTGGTTCGACTATCGCAACCAGAGTGAATTGCCGCAGCACGAGCAGCCGGAGCTGGTGGAGCATCCGGTCATCATCGCCGGCTTCGGCCGTTTCGGTCAGATCGTGGGCCGTCTGCTGCATGGCCACGGCATCGGCACCACCATCCTCGAGCAGGATGCCAGCCAGATCGAGATGCTGCGCAAGTATGGCTATCAGGTGTTCTATGGCGATGCCAGCCGGCTTGACCTGCTGCACGCCGCCGGCGCCCACAAGGCCAAGCTGCTGGTGCTCTCCATCAACGATCCGGCCACGTCACTCGAAGTGATTGAAATGGTGAAGAAACACTTCCCGCACCTTAAGATACTGGCGCGAGCCCAGGATCGTCCCCACGCTCACGAGATCCTGCGCCAGGGCGTGGGCAGCGTGTACCGGGAAACTCTGGGTTCTGCCGTGGATCTGGGGGTGGAAGCCCTGACCCAGCTCGGCTTTCGGGCCAACCAGGCCTGGCGGGCCGGCCAGACCTTCAAGCAGCACGACAACTGGCTGCTGCGGGAACAGGTCAACTACCTGGACGACGAACACACCTATATCAACAAGAGCCTGCAATACCGGGACATCCTCTCCGATCTGCTGCAAGACGATCAGGAAGGACAGGAGCGCATTCACGCTCACAACTGGAACAGCGGTCTGCCCGACAACGACAAGGAAGCAATATGATTGCCTATTACCCCATGCTCAAACATCTGCACATGACGCTGGCGCTGGTCAGCGTGCTGCTGTTCCTCTATCGCTGGCTGCTGGCCCTGGGTGGCAGTGCCCGCCTGCAGCAGAAGTGGCTGAAGATCCTGCCCCATGTCAACGACACCTTCCTGCTGCTGTTCGGGGTGCTGCTGGCGGTGACCCTGCAAATGAGCCCGGGCCAACAACCCTGGCTGATGGCCAAGCTGATCGCACTGGTGGTTTACATCGGCCTCGGCGTCATGGCGCTCAAGCGCCCTGCGCGCAGCCAGAAGCTGGTGGCCGGCCTCGCAGCCCTGGCGGTATTTGGCTACATGGTGGGCGCCGCCATCACCAAATCCGCCTTGTCCTGGCTGGCCTGATCCAGCCAAAAAATACCTGCCTGATGGAGGGGAGCCATCCCCTCCACATCATATTCTGCGTTTCCCCGTCATTTCTGTTTTTTCCTCTCCCCCAAATCCGTAAGGCAGCACTTTCATTTGGTGAATTTTCATCATTTTTAAGCCTCGATTGCTGCCCAAAATGATAGCAATTATGTTTAGGATCATGTGGTTAGCTTGGTTTGTATGAAAATGGCGACAGTTGTCGCAGCAAAACTTGCGACATAGACTGTCGCAAGGCATGGCTAGGATACACTCAACGCTAAACCAGTGAAGGCATGCACCATGAGTAAGAAGCTGTTACGACAACTGACCTTGGCGCGTTGCATCCCGCACCGCCCTTACAAGCTGACCGCCAGCCAACTCCAGGTAAAACTGGAAGAAGAAGGCATCCACGTCAGTCTGCGTACCGTGCAACGGGACCTGGAAGAGATGTCCGGCATGGGGTTGTTCGATCTCACCTCGGATGAACGCAGCAAACCACACGGCTGGTGCTTCGAGCGCCATGGCCTCAACGATTTTGCCAACATCATGCCGCTCTCCTTGGCAGTGGCGCTGAAAACCTGGAGCGATCAGGCCAGCCAACTGTTGCCGGCCAGCGTACTGACCGAACTGAACCCCTTGGTCGACAAGGCCAGCCAGGTGATCCGCGACAGCCAGAGCGAACTGGCTGAACGTTGGCTCGAGAGCGTGCACCAGTCACCGCGTCCGTTTGCCGGTAACCCGGAGATCCGCCGCAGTACCCTGATCCGCGATGCATTGTGGCGTGGCCGCAAGTTCAGTGCCGAGATCCAGCGTGTCATCAAGGAGCGCACCGTATGGCTCTGCTACGACCGCATCAATCCGCTCGGTATCCTGAACCAGGCGGAAGGGCCGACCCTGCTCTGCACCCTGTCCGAGCTGGATCCCAAGGTCTACGGCATCCCGTTCGATCACATCAAGAACGTGGAGCTGACCAACTTCAGCGCGACCCAGCCGAAGGATTTCAACATCCAGAAACTGATCCGCGATCAGGGCTATCAGGATGTCAGCGGGCCGATCCGCTTCGTCGGTCGCATCGATGCCAACTGCCCGACCCTGGTCGACGGACAGATCCCCGGCCACAACCCCCGCATGACCCGCTATGACAAGCGCAGCGTGGTGGTGGAAACCGAGGTACAGGACACCCCCGAGTTCCGTACCTGGCTCAACAACATGAGCGGGAACCTCGAAGTGCTGGCGCCTGAATCCTTGCGCAAGGCATATCCGACACCGGGTAGCCGCGTCAGCTGACCACCGCAGAAAAAGCCGGGCTTGGCCCGGCTTTTTGTATTCTTTTTGAGCATATTTATTCAACTAATTTTTAAGTCTTACCCACCGAATTGAACCTGCTTGTACCATCGTTTTCGCCCCGTTTTTGCGTGTAAGAGATCCGCCATGGCAGCTGTAAGAGGCCACTGTGTCGAACCGTACGCGAAGCCATCTTTGAATCCACATGCTTTCCAATGAAACAAACTAATGCAATGATTTATATGACTTTATCTATATAGCATTGGTCATTAATCCGTTATCGCCACGCCAACAACGCCGGATCCTCCCTTGTTCCGCCCTCTGGTTCCCTTAATATGGGTCTCACAAGGACGGAGCTGATTCGGCAGGATGCGGAAACAGCGCATAATCAGGGAATAAACCACAGGGTGTGGGCAAGGAACACCTCAGGATGAGGCCGGTAACCAGGACGGTTATCAAACGGATTGCAGGACACCACGGGACGTGGTTGCGGACACCTCGGGATGAGGCAGAGCAAACAGGATGATTGCTCTTCAGGAAGTATATGGACCTCGCCGGAAGCGAGCAGGATAGCTTCAGGATGAAGCGAGGCAACCCGGATGGTTGTCTGTCAGGATGACGCAAGGAACACCACGGGATGTGGTAACGGACACCTCCAGGATGGAGAGAGTGCAGCAATCAGGAGCGATTGCCAGGCTAGGATGGCCACAGGACACCTCAACGGATTGGGAAGGGGATATTCCGAAGGATCAGGATAAAGTCAGGGATTGCAGGGAGCGTTGCAGTTCATGGACTGGACTAGATGACTTGAGGGGACGGCAGCCGCCGTCCCCTTTTCTTTATGTGCATTTTGTAGCAGAACAGGTCAATGTCATGGGACTCTATTCGCTGCCACAGCACATCCTGTCTGCTCTAGAGCCCCTCCTCAATCTGGGTGCCCATTGTCAGCCTCCCCCTCTCTCTCACCTCGTACACTTCGTGAGCGCTGTTGCTCTGGGTTAACTGCAGCCACCCACAAAGCTCCCCGGCATTCGCTCAGACCTCCTTAAGAGGGCTTCAACCAAGGAAGGCTCCCAGTTCAAGTCATGTGTACAGCTGGTCCGTGGCGACCACATCAACATTCCCGCCCGCCAGAAACACAGGGTGGAATGGACCCATCCCGACATGACCACCGTCTGGCTTTGCGTGTTTTACTGAGCCGCGTGAGGAAAAAAAGAGACTATTCGGGGACATGAGTGCGGTATCGGAAACGAAAAAAAGCCCAGTCTTTCGACTGGGCTTCTTGTTAGTGGCGGAGCGGACGGGACTCGAACCCGCGACCCCCGGCGTGACAGGCCGGTATTCTAACCGACTGAACTACCGCTCCGCTGTCTGGTTAGCTTTTTGCTAAATTGTCTGCCGCTTCATTGAGGTGTCATCCTCGCAGCCGGCTATGTGATTCTTCACATCACCGTTTAATTGGGTGCCTGGCAGTGTCCTACTCTCGCATGGCGAATGCCACACTACCATCGGCGCTACCGCGTTTCACTTCTGAGTTCGGCATGGGATCAGGTGGTTCCACGGCGCTATGGCCGCCAGGCAAATTCTTCAATCTGAGAAAGCTGACGTGAATAACGACCTGGTCATTATCACTGAATTAGTAGTTCGTTCATTCGCTACAAGGCCCAGAACACTTCTTGGGTGTTGTATGGTTAAGCCTCACGGGTAATTAGTATGGGTTAGCTCAACACGTCGCCGCGCTT